>CAYHWW010000042.1:0-20716 GCA_964360145.1 uncultured Oligoflexia bacterium
GTACCCCCGATACCCCACATACAAAAACCCACAACCATTTTTTATTTCATAAAATCTCCGGGTGGGCCCCATTTTAAACCCCCCCCCCCAATACATGACAAGAACTATCTTCTATTGTTTTCGCAACTGAGTTGTGGTTTATCATGATAAACGGTATGATAGTTGTGAAATGGATAAATTCAATAGAAAGATGAATCTTTCCGGTTTGTTAGCGTCTTCAAGTGGCTTTCTCCTAGGCCCTCGATCCGTTGGAAAATCCTGGCTCTGGCGCAATACGACAAAACCAGCTCGGGTCTATGACCTTCTCGACCTTTCCGTTTTAAGGCGGCTCCATGCTCGGCCAGGGCTGATTTTTGAAGAGGCTCCCGAAGGCCCAGAGCGCTTGGTGGTGGTCGACGAGGTTCAAAAATTTCCAGAACTCCTCAATGAAGTGCAGCGTACCATCGACCAAAAAGGAACTCGCTTTCTTCTGACCGGATCAAGTGCCCGAAAACTAAAACGAGAGTCGGCCAACCTCTTGGGCGGGCGAGCCGTGTTGCTTGAGCTCTTTCCTCTCTCCGCCTCAGAGATTCCCGATTTTGAACTCGAACGATACCTGAATCATGGGGGCATCCCACGTCATTACTTGTCTGCGCCCGACGCGCTTGACCGACTTCATGACGCTTATGTCTCGCTCTATCTGAAAGAAGAGATCAAAGACGAGGCCCTCACACGTCGGGTAGAGGACTTCGCACGGTTCATCGATGTGATGGCCCTGCAAAACGGAGAAGAACTGGCCATCGAAAATTTTGCCAGCGACTGCGGCGTGAAGCCCAGCACTTTTCGCAACTACTTAGATATTATGAAAGACACTCTCATCGGCTTTGAGGTCGAGCCCTTTCTGCGAACCAAAAAACGCAAAGCCATCACGCGATCAAAAGTGTTTCTCTTCGACGTCGGTGTGACGGGGTTTCTCGCTCATCGCGGACGAGTTCAGCCCGGCTCAATCGAATTCGGTCGAGCCTTCGAGCATTGGGTTGCCATGGAGCTAAGAAGCTATTTGCGTACGACGGGCAAGCGCCTGCCCCTCTGCTATTGGCGGAGTACCAGCCAATTTGAAGTGGATTTCGTCGTCGGTGATCAACTGGCCGTCGAGGTGAAGTCCACAGAGCTTGTGACCGAAAAACATTTGTGTGGGCTCTTGGCCCTTCAAGAAGAAAAACTCATCCGCAAAGCTGTCGTCGTTTCAAGAGATCCGCTGCCCCGAAAAATCGGTGATATCGAAATTCTTCCCTGGAAAATATTCGTTCAACGACTTTGGGCCGGGGATTTGCTGGAAGTGTAGCAACAATTAAAAAAGTGAACTTATCGCCTCAACGGCATAGATGGGCATTGATTTTAATTCATAGGACACTGTCTTGTGAATTTTTTGAGCACTCGCAAGATTTAGGTCGAATCTTAGAGCGTGGGTCAGTTTTTTTTCTACGCAGAGTAGATGCAGAGATTTCAAGCTACCTTCTGTACCTGATTTGACTTCAAGGGGTACGACTTCACCTTCGTGTTGAATGATAAAGTCTACTTCTGCATTTCCCGTTTTTCCTTCGCGCAACCAATAGTACAGCTCTGGCCTGCCTGCCTCATCGGCGCTGAGGCTAGACAAATGCTGGGCCACAAACTGCTCTGCTAGGCTCCCTTGCGTTAGTAATGGCTTCGGCATTTTCCTTTCTAGTTGTGAGAAGCTCAATCCTTGAATTGCCGAAACCAAACCAACATCCAAATAAAAAAGTTTGTATACGCTTTCACTTCGAGTCGCACTCAGCGGCAAACCAGAGGCTGCGCAGTGATAGACAGGCAAAACGACTCGTGCTTGAATCAAAAGTTCAGTAGCTTTTTTCAAGTCGCGAGATTGATCTTCTGATGAAATTCTCGAGTATCTGATTTTTTCACCTAGAGCATGCGGCACATAGTCGTAGACTTTTGTAACGCGAAGCTCCGCACGATCGCGGGAGTACTTTGGAAAATCTGCTCTGTAGGTTTCAACGATAGATTTCTGCACTCTACGAATGGATTTTTGCGTATCCTCATCAAGATCCGCAGTCTCAGCCCACAGATTCACGGCCTCTGGCATGCCCCCCACAAACAGATACGTCCGCCAGTGCTGCACGAGTGCCTGGTGGGTGACGACATCAAGCTCGCTCACATTTTGTGTCGAGCAAATAATTTGAGCCAAATGATCAAGACCCTTGGCCATCAAAAACTCAGAAAACAGCATGGGACCAAGGCTCATAAACTCTATGCGCCCCACCGGCATGGCGAATTCATGATTTTGTAAAACCATTTCTAGAAGAGATCCTGCGCCAATGACCGGTATTTGAGGATACTCTTCATAGAAGTAGCGCAGCGCTTCGATTGCATGAGGCGTTTCTTGAATCTCATCGAGAAACAGCAAGCCACCATCGATCACTGGGCGCCCCAGCACAGTCTGCAATGCCATAAGAATTTTTTTCATATTCAACGTCGCGAATACAGCATCGAGACTACGATTTTTTTCTAGATTGATTTCAAGCAGCGGTATTTTATTTTGAGCACAAAAAAGCCGAACAGCGGTGGACTTGCCAACCTGTCTTGCCCCCCTTAAAAGGAGAGGCTTTCTTGCCTTGCGCTGAAACCAGTGCTGTAAGTCCGAGACAATCTTCCGATTCATGCCACAAATATTAGCACACTGTGCAGATAATATGGGTGTCTTTTCTGCGTGAGCCACGAGGTGGCCCAATAAGTGTGGCTGCGGTTGGTTCGTGCACCGTATATCCACTTATCCGCTTTGGGCCGGGGACCTGTTAGAATAGCGGTTCACTGCGAACAGAGCCCCAACGTCCGGCGCCGCAGATGAAGCGTCAGTAGCGCCGCATCCGCGAAGGCCGCGGACTCAGCCCCAGCAACCGGCGATCCCAGCTTGAAACGAACGGGCCTTTTGAAGCGCAGCATCTCCCGGGCCAGGAGCGCGAGGCGCAGAGGCGGCACCACCAGGCCCAGGTAGCGAAAGAGGGGGCTGTTGCGATCCTCAAAAAAGAGCGGCACCACGGTGGCTTGGGATTTCTTCACCAAGCGCCCCAGGTGTTCGTGCCAGGGGTGTTCCGCCGTCAACGCCACTTCTCCGGCGGGAAAAAGACCCAGGAGGCCTCCACCCTTGAGATAGCGAAGCGCACTTTTTAGGACGGTGAAGTTGGCCGCGGCATGGGCCGCCTCTCCCATGATGTGAACGGGCACAAGCACCGGCGCCAGCTCGGGCAATGCGGTGAGTATGGAATTGCCCATGAACTTGAAGTCAGGGCGCAGCTCTCCCATGAGCACCATCAGCACCAGGGCGTCAACGACGCCCAGGGGGTGGTTGGCCGCGAGAATCAGCGGGCCTTCGATCTGTCGCAGCGCGTGGAGCTGCTCATGGGGCAATTCAAATGACACGCCCAGGGCCTCAAGGGATTTTTTGCAGAAGTGCGCGGGGCTAGAGTTGTCGCCGCGCCGCAGGAGGGAATACAGGCGCTCCGCCTCGGCGAGGCCCAGCACGCGCTTCGCAATGGGTTCAGACCAGGGGCCCAGGCCCAGGTCGAAATGAATTTGATCTTCCATTCAGATTTAGCCCTTATCTCAACATTGATGGTATTTGCACTTCACAATGGAGAGCGAAAGCCGGCATCAAAGCAAGACTTCGTTGCGCTACGGGGGCGGCGCATTCGATGCGCGCACCGTCCTGATCCGCATTTTCTGTTTTCTTCAGCGCAAAAAAGCCGTCATCCTCCGTTCCGATCCGCGGCGTTGCGGTGAAATTCTCGCTGCTTCAGCTACCAAGGGCACGTTCATCGAGCACCTTTTCGCGATACCTGCTTGGCATCCCATTTATTCCATTGAATCCACGGACGGCCCGCGCTGGGAACAGCTCTCCCAGGATTTCAAAAAGCTCATGGGCGTCATTGGTTGGCGAGAGCGGCTCACGCCCTTGACGAGGCAGCACGCGGGTTCTTTGACGGGCCTCGTTGATGCCGAAGCCATCTCAAGGCTCGTGGCGCGCATCCTCTTTGAACTGCTCTTTTGCAAGGCCATCAGCTCGGATGACGAAACTCTTTTTTATCAAGCATCCCTTGAGTGGCGCAAAGAAATCGCCCTCAAGGGGAAGGCCAACGTCCTGGTGAAATCCGCTTTTTGGAATCGACTGGCGGAACTGGTTGCCGACTCACCATTTAAAGACGGGCTTGATTCTTACAAGGCGGATCCTGCTTGCTGGCTTTCTCTTTTCGCGCAGCCCTTTCTCATTTCACCACAAATCAATGTCAGCGATATCTTCGTGACGGTATTTCACTACCTCCGCGCCAACCCCGCGAGCATGGAGGCGGCCATGGGCTGGGCAGCGCAAGACGACAAAGCCAGGCTCGGTGGCGTCGTGCTCGAATCCATTCGGCTGCGCCACCCCTTTCCCATTCTTGAGAGAGAGGTGGCCGACACCCAATTCTTCATCGTGCTCGACCGGTTTGAGCAGGACCAGCGCTTCGATCCCGAGCGTTGGCTCCAGGCTCCGTCAGAGAACCCGTATTACTCCATCCCTTTCGCCGCCGGGCCTCGCATGTGCGTGGGCAAACCCATCGCCATGGAGCTCCTCGTGGAGCTTCTTAAAGTGTTTTTATTGGACTTCTCGCCAGAGCAGATCCAGCCCCAGCGCGGCCACCTCTACAGCGGTCGCGACAACGATCTTCGGCGATACAAAGGCGAGTTTCGCTATCAGGCAGGGGTTTTCCTGCGGGGCCTCTGGCGGAGCTTGATTCTAGGGCAACGGGGAGCGCGGACTGCCCCTTCCACGCCACCCGCGTCAGGGTGCCCCTGGAAAAAGATGACCGAGCGTTTTCAGCGCGAGCAGGCCCTCACTTCCCCTCAAGCAACTCCCGAAACACATGGGGCACCGGACTCTCGATGCGAACGGCGTTATTCGTCACCGGATGGGTGATGGTCATGGCGTGCGCATGGAGCATGTGGCGGCCCAGGCGTTGGTACCACTTCTCCGGCGAGCCGTAGAGAGTGTCCCCCACGATGGAATGACCTTGTTCGGAGAGGTGCACGCGGATCTGGTGGGTGCGCCCCGTGTGGAGCACGCATTCTATCAGCGAAAGCCCGTTGCCCTTTTCAAGCAACATGTAGTCGGTGATGGCCTTCTTGCCGCCGGCCCGCACGGTGCCGAACTTCTGCATGCGCTTGGGCCCCGAGCGGCCGAGAGAGCCTAGGAAAGATTCGAGGCGCCCCTCCGGGCGCTTCATGGCGCCGTGGACAAGGGCCGTGTAGGACTTCAATAATTTATGTTCACTGAACTGCTCCGCCACGAACTTGTTGTACTTGGTCTCTTTGGTGAAGAGGAGCACGCCGCTGGTGTCCCGATCCAGGCGGTGATGGAGGCCGAGGTAGGTGCCGCCGAGCTGTTTCCGGGCGAGGTCATAGAGGTTGGCGCGTTTGGCATCCACGGTGGGATGGGTGGGCAGCCCCGCCGGCTTGTCAAAGCAGATCAGCGCTTCATCCTCGTAGAGGATGCGCAGCACCGCGGGCACTTCCGGCGTCGGTGCCATGGCGGCGGAGAGGGCCCCGTGGTCGATGTACACATCCACGGCGGCGCCAGGCTTCAACGCGGCCTTGCTGGCGGTGGCTCGCCTGCCGTTGACGTAGACCTTGCCTGCCCGCAACGCGGAGGTGCCAAGCCCCGGGCCCAGGCCCCGGTTGCTCATGCTCTCCCTCAAAAATTCCCCGAGAAGGGCCCCACCTGCGGCCCCGCTAGCCGGGGCGCGGAAGGAAAGCTTCTGGATTTTCTGTTGTTTCCGGGGGTTTGCCATCGAATTTCGAGGGTAGCGCCTACCCGGCAAAAATGCACCGTTTTATGCGCCGCGGCGACGCTCTAAACTAAAAGGATATGGCCGGCCCTGAAATGCGGATGCCCAACGTGGGTCCGCTGGAAGTCTTCTTCCGCGACGACAAAATCACCGAGATCATGGTGAATGACACCCGCAACGTCTACATCGAGAAAGACGGACGCTGCATCTCTGGCGGCATGCGCATCCAAGACGCGGAATCCTTGTTGGGCATCGCCCGGGGCCTTGCCGAAGTGGGCGGCCGTTTTTTGAACGCGGATAACCCCTACGCGGACTTCATGCTACCCGATGGCTCGCGAGTGAACATCGTCATGCCGCCCCTGGTGCCCGGCCCCGCCATCACCATCCGCCGCTTCCCGAAAAAACGGCCCACCGCCGAAGACCTCATGCGCAACCAGACCTGGGACCAGCGCCTCGCCTATTTTCTCAACGTCTGCGTGGTGGGGCGCCTCAACATCCTCGTCTCCGGCGGCACGGGCTCCGGCAAGACGACGCTCCTCAACCTCTTCGCCCAGTTCATCCCCAAGAATGAACGCATCGTCACCATCGAGGACACGCCGGAGCTGGTCATCCCCCATGAGAATTCCGTGCGCATGCAGACCCGCCAGACCAATAACCCCAACACCAGCGTTCAATCCCGGGACCTCGTGGCCAACGCGCTGCGCATGCGCCCGGACCGCATCATCCTCGGCGAGTGCCGTCGCGGCGAGGCCCTCGACATGTTGCAGGCCATGAACACCGGCCACGACGGCAGCATGACCACGCTCCACGCCAACTCCCCCCGGGAGGCGCTCTATCGTCTCGAGACCCTGGTGCTCATGGGGGGCGTGGAACTGCCCCTCGCGGTCATTCGCAAACACATCAGCACCAGCATCGACCTCATCGTGCAGATCAAGCGCTTCAGGAGCGGCCTGCGGAAAATCACCCACGTCTGCGAAGTCACCGGCCAGGAGGGCGACACCATCCTTCTGCAGGATCTTTTCCTCATGGATGAGAGCAACCTTGAAACCGTGGCGCAGACCACGGGTTATGTACCCAAGTTTCTGCCTCGCCTTCAGGACCGGGGCATCAACATCGAGAATGATTACTTCGCCTGATTGAAGAGGCGGTGGATGCGGTTGAAGACCTCCCACTTCACGCGGTCCTCGCTGGCGTCCAGCGCCCATTGGTAGTGGGCTTGTTCATCAGACTTGTTGCGCTCTGGTGAGCCGAAGTCCACGGCGCGGGCGTTGGTGGTGGCGGCGAAACGCCCATACCAGGTGGCCCACTTGTCTTTGTAGGCCTTCTTCACATCCATGGCTTTGATGGCCTGCAGGGTCACTTCGCGCTTCAGCGTGTAGAGGGATTTATTCACAGCTTTCATCGCGTACTCAGAGATGAGTTTTTTCTTGTCAGCGTCCGCCGGGGCCGCGGCATCAGGACGGGCGTCGACATCCAATGTCGCCATGAGTTGGGCATAGAGGCGCAGGGCCTCCGGTGGGGCCACGCCCTTCTCTTTGTTGCGGAACTCATCGCCGTGGGTAAGACCGTTGTGGATCCCTTCCAGGCTGCCGCCCTGGTCGAGCACGTTCATCCAGCGACTGAATTCTTCCTTCGAGACCTCGCGCTCAAGCACCACGGAGTGGGCCTCTTTGATGAAGGAGGCGTTGACCTTGCGGTGGCCCTCGAATTCTTCCGTGGCGGCCGCGGACGGCGCGGGCACGGGGGGCAATGTGTCGATGTGCTCCAAGCGCACGCTGAAGATGGGGCCCACGTGCTGGTTGAAGAACTTCAGCGCGGGGTCCGAGAGGCGGCAGGCGGGGAGGAGCACCAAGAGGCCAAGTAAGAGCGCGCGGGTGATCATACCCCTGATGATGAACGAGGACGGAGCCTCTGGCTAGAGGCGAGAATGAGCAGCGTCGCCGCATAAGGCAGGAGCTGCAACCACTGCACGGAGAGCCCGGTGTTGCTGCCTTGCAAGAGAATCTGCACGGCCTCCACGGCGCCGAAACCGAGGGCGGCGGCCGCGGCGCCAAGGGGGGTGTGACGGCCCACGATCAACGCCGCCAGCGCGATGAAGCCCCGGCCCGCGGTCATGTTGCGGCTGAAGGCCGTGCCATGGTCGATGGACAAGTATGCGCCCGCCAGGCCGCAGAGCAGTCCGCAGAGGATCAAGCCCTTCCACTGGGTGCGAGCCACCGAGACGCCCTGGCTCGCGAGGGCCTCGGGGTGCTCCCCCGCGAATCGCAAGTGCTGGCCGAAAACATGGCCCCTGTGGATGACGGTCATGAGCAGGGTTGCCAACAGCGCGAACCAAAAGAGGGGCGAGCCCCAGTTCCAGCGCGGCATGCAGGCCATGGCTTCCAGCTGGGGAGTGCCCCCGGAAAAATCATAGAGGGCCTTGGCCACCACCGGAGGGATGCCCGCGGCGAAGAAGTTGATGGCGATGCCGCTGATGATGGGGTTGGCTTTGAGGCTGATGCACAAGAACCCGTGGAGCAACGCAGTGGCAACGGCAGCGGCGCAACCGAAAATCAGCCCCACCCAGGGGGAGTGGCCCGCGTGGGCCCCCACGGCGCCGAAGAAGGCGCCCATGAGCATGAAGCCTTCCAGCGCGATGTTGATGACGCCGCCCCGTTCCGAGGCGTAGCCACCCAGGGCGCCCAGCACCAGGGGCGTGGAGAGCCTCAGCATGGAGGCGGCGATGCTCACGAGAAAAATGAGGCTGATGCCTTGTTGATTATCCACGGCGGGCCTCCTTTTTCGCAAGACGCGTGGCAATGGCGCGTTCCAGGGCCGGCCCCATGGCGATGGCGATCAAGAGCAGGGCCTGGATGATGGACGAAAGATCCCGGGTGATGTTCTCCGTTTCCATGTCAAGTTCCAGGGTGCCCTTGTGAAGGGCCGCGAAAAACACCGTGGCCGCGATGAACCCGGGCAGGCTGCCCCGGCACATGAGCGCGATGGCAATGCCGGTGAAGCCAAACTGAGGCGAGAAACCGTCGATCAAGCGATAGCTGGAACAAAAAACTTCGTGGAAGCCCACCAGGCCCGCCAGAGCACCGCCGAAAAACATCGACGAGAGAAGGGTGCCATTGACGGAAATACCCGCCACCCGGGCGGCCCCCGGGTTTTCTCCGCAGGCCCGCACCCGATAACCCCACCACGTCCAGCGGATGGCGGCCACCGCGGTTAGGGCGATGACGAGGGCCAGCGGGAAGCTCCAGGGCAGATTTTGAAAGACGCGGGGAATGCGCAGAGCCTCCGCGATCCAACGGGTTTCGGAGCCTTGGGTCTCCGGGTTTTTGAACGGATAGAGGATCATCCAGTTGGAGAAGGCCATGGCGATGAAGTTCAGCATGATGGTGGCGATGACTTCGTGGACGCCGCGTTTCACCTTGAGCCAGCCCGCGAGGAGGCCCCAGGCCCCGCCGCCCAGTGCCGCGGCGATGATGCCGCCGCCCCATGCCAGTGGCCCCCCGGGCCCCGAGTAGAAGAGGCCCCAGGCCATGGCGCACACCGCGCCCATGTAGAGCTGGCCTTCGGCGCCGATGTTGAAGAGCCCCGCGCGATAGGGCAGAAGCACCGCGGCGCCGGTGAGGAGCAGTGGCGTGGCGTAGAACAGCGTCATCGAGACGCTGTCGACGGAGCCGAAGGACGCGTCGAACAAAATTTTCAACACCTCCCAGGGGCTTTCCTTCACGGACCACACCGTCAGCGCCGATGCCACCGCGGCGAGGAGCAACACGCCGAGGAGAGCCAACCATTTGACGTCGCGGCGGGTGGTGCTCATGACATTTCTCCCGTCAGCATGGCGCGCCCGATCTTGTGTTCATCAAAAACGGGCTTGAACCAGCCCACGAGCTTACCTTTATAAACAACGCCGATGCGATCCGAGAGGTTCATGAGCTCTTCCAGCTCGGAAGAGATGAGCAGAATGCCGACCCCCGTGTCAGCCGCCGCCAGTAGTTTTCCGTGGATGTGTTCGATGGCGCCCAGGTCCACGCCCCGGGTGGGATGGCAGATGAGCATGGCCTTGGGCGCGGGTTCAGAGAAATCGAGCTCGCGGGCCACCACGAGCTTTTGTTGATTGCCGCCGGAGAGGGAGCCCACCGTGGCGTGGGGGTTGGGGGGGCGCACGTCGTGGGCCTGGAGAAAAGTGGCGAGGGCTTGATCGTCCCCCGACTCCGTGAATAACTCCCAGCCTTTGTGACGGGCTTGCTCACGGCCCAGCTTGAGGTTCTCATTCACGTCCATGCCCAGGACCACGGCATCACGGTGACGGTCGGGGGGTATGACGGCAAATGCTTGACGACGGAGGGCCCGTGGGTCTTTGAGAAGCTCGTGAACAATGGCGTCTTGGCCGTTGCCTTCGATTCCGGCGATGCCCACCACTTCACCGGGGTGAACTGAGATCCCGAAACTTGGCACGCTTACGATCACCTCCGGCGAGGGCGCGGCGTTGGTGGCGCGCCGGGGCAGGGTGAGGGGGCGGCCGATCATCATCTCGGTGAGGGAATCAATGGTGGCGTCCCCGCGGGCCATGGTGCCCACGGAGCGGCCAGCCCGGAACACGGTGATGTCATCGGCCACGGCGAGAATCTCGTGGAGCTTGTGGGTGACCAGCAGGATGGTCTTGCCCTGGCCTTTGAGGCGCTTCAGGGTTTCGAGGAATTCCCGCACTTCTTTCGGCGTGAGCACGGCGGTGGGCTCATCTAAAATCAAAAAATCCGCGTTGCGATAGAGCACTTTCAGGATTTCAATGCGGGATTGCTCGCCCACGCCTAAAGTGCCCGCGGGGCGATCAAGGGGCACGGAGAGGCCCGTGTCCGCCATGAGTTTCTCAAGTTTGGCGCGCTCAGCGGCGCGCTTACGCAGGCCCAGGGGGCCCCGCTCTTCCACGCCCAGCACCAGGTTGTCGTGCACGGTCTCGGTGTGAGCCAACATAAAATGTTGGTGCACCATGCCCACGCCATTCTCGAAAGCGTGGCGCGGTGACCACCGGCCCGCCGCGCGTTCGACGCCTTTGACGAAAAGCTGGCCCTCGTCGTGGGCCAGCAGGCCGTAGAGCATTTTCATGGCCGTGGATTTACCCGCGCCGTTCTCGCCGATGAGGCCATGGATGGTGCCCGCGCCGATGCGGAGGTTCACGCCATCATTGGCGCGGAACGCCCCGTAGAGTTTGCTTACGTTTTTGAACTCAGCGGTTGGTGTAGTAGTCGCGGACACGGACATTGCCCGAAATGATGCGTTTTTTGAGGGCGTCGATCTTGCTCAAATCCTCTTTGCTGAAGAGCTTGGCGTTGTGCTCGTCCAGCGCCCAGTCGATGCCTTGATCCTTCAAGCCATGGTACTTGATGCCAGGGGTGAAGTGGCCCAGGCTCGCCTCTTCGATGACTTGATAGACGGCGAGATCCACGCGTTTCACCATGGAGGTGAGCATGAGCCCCGGCTTGATCCAGTTTTGGTTGGAGTCGCAGCCGATGGCGAACTTGCCTGCTTTCTCGGCGGCGTCGAAGACACCATTGTTAGTGTTGCCAGCGGCGGCAAAGATGACGTCGGCACCCCGGCCGTACTGGGTGATGGCGAGCTCTTTGCCCTTGGTGGGGTTGTTCCAGGCCTCGGAGGTGACACCCGTGTAATTGGTGAGCACGGTGATTTTGGGGTTCACGGATTTGGCGCCCTGTTCGTAGGCCACTTGGAAGCGGCGGATCAGCGGGATGTCCATGCCGCCGATGAAACCGATAATGCCGGTTTTGGACTTCATGGCGGCGATGGCGCCCACCAGGTAGGAGCCTTCGTGTTCCTGGAACATGAGGGCCTTGACGTTGGGAGCATCCACGGGAGCATCCACCACGGCGATGTGGGCTTCAGGGTGGTCTCGAGCCACTTTTTTGACGGACTCAGCCTGGTTGACGCCAATGGCGATGATGAGGTCGAACTTCTTTTTGATGAAGGACTTCATGGCGGGTTCGAAGACTGAGTCGTCGGAGGCTTCAATCTCTTTCAGCTGAATGCCGAGCTTCTGCTTGGCTTCAGTGGCGCCCTTGAAGGCCGCGGTATTAAAGGACTTGTCGTCCTTGCCGCCGCGGTCGAGGATGAGGCCCACTTTGATGGGGTCGGCCAGCGCAGTGGCGGCAATGAGAGACAGTGCCGCGGTAAATCCTAAGATTCTGCTTAGTTTTTTGACCATGCAACCCCCCAAGGTTAGAGGGTTAAACTATGGCCCGGCGGGGGTGTCAAGGTTGGGCTGGGGCGAGTTTGGCGACACGGTCAGTCTATACAGGTCGAAAATCCCGTGTTCGAATTTTGCCATGGGTAGATTTTTTGGCATGATGGGGTTCATCGCGACGTGGGTCGTATTTTTTTCGGTGAGCGTGGCGGCGGCGGATAGGGCTGATCCATACAATGCTTACATCTGGAACAAAGCCAATCATGGCGACTGGTATGAGTGGTGGTATTACAAAGTCGTCCCACCGGACTCGCCGCAGGACGCGTTCTTTTTCGTCTATGGCGTCGTGAACCCTTGGGACACGGCGCGCACGCGGCCCGCTTCGCGCTCCTACGTGACTTTCGGCAGCTTCGCCGAGAATCTCATGGTGGAGCGCACCCTGGGGCCTGCTGATTTCAGCGCCAGCCGTGATGCGACCGACGTGCGGGTGGGCGACGCGGGCGCGGCCACGGATCGTGCGCTTTCAGGCCGCATCGACGGCGTTGAGTGGAACCTGACCCTGGAGCACGACTGGAAATTCAACGCCATGGGCTGGGCCATGTTCAGAGACTGGCTTTTCAATATTTACTGGTATCCCGCGCAGGCGAGCGCATTCATGACTGGCGAAATTACGGTGAACGGCCGACGTATCCAGCTCGATCATGCCCCCGCCTATCAGGATCGCAATTGGGGCAAGAGCTTTCCTGTCTGGTGGACGTGGATCGTATCCAATCACTTCAAAAATTCGCCCGGATCCGTGCTTGCCGTGGGGGGCGGGCGCCCGGAAACCGTCGGCAGCGATCGACTGGAAGGCGTGACCATCGGGCTGCGCCATGGCGGGCGTGAGTATGCCTTTCGCCCCGTGGACGGGGACATCGTGAGGGTCAACGTGCGGTTCGGTCACTGGGAAGTGACCGCACGCAATCTGTTCGGTGATGAAATTCAAATTTCAGCCACGGCGCCGCGGGATAAATTCATGGATCTGCGATTCATCACGCCCACGGGCGCGGTGTTTCATGACTTTGAAGCGCTGCGCGGACAGGTCTCAGTGAAGGTTTTGAAACGCGGCAAAGTCATTGCGGAGCTCGAGAGCGATGAAGCCGGCATTGAATATGGCTCGGCGGACGCCGATTCATTTCAGCGGCTTTATGACGCGGACGTGATGCTGCAATGAGCACCGGGCGTTGAGCCAAGGCAACGAATGTTGCCTTGGGGTGGCTCATTGACCTCCAATGACTACCGGGAAGGCAACATTTGTTGCCTTCCGTGGAACTGAGTCTGAGCCTGAGGCGCTGGCGCCCAACCCCTGTCCTATGATAAGAGCGGCGCCACCCATGGCCGCACCGCGCTTTCTCCTCATCGCTGCATTTCTCGCTGCCTCCGGTGCACGGGCCGGGGTGTTGACCCGCGCTGATGCCACCATCTGCCGCGATGGCCTGGAGCCCGCCCTGGAGCTGGCCGCCCCCGGCGGTTTGCGCCGCCTCGTGCCCCTGCGCCAGCTCGAGGCCCAGATCCATGAGATGCATTCCCGGCTGCTGCTGGACCCCTCTTTGGCGCCCTCTCTCTCCTTGGCGCGCCTACGTCTGCGCTTTGACGACAAGGCCTCGGCTCCCCTGGCCGCATTCTGGGATGGCACCGTGGTTCTCTCCCTCGATGCCGCCCGTCTCATCGCCGCGGAGGCCAATACGGCGCTCATCGCCCCTAGCCTGGATGCCATTCCGCGGACACTGTGGTTGCCCCTGGCCCAGGCTTTGGTGCGGCTGAAGTGTCTTGAAGAGATGTCGCAGCCCCAGGCCTGGCGCATCCTCCAAAAAGAAGAGCAGGCTTTGCACTCTTGGGCCACGGCCCAGGGTTTCAGCCTCCCCACGGCGGAAGAGCGCGCCCGGGACCGCCTCGTGCCGGCCCTTGCCGCCCTGGCGCAGTCCGCGGACTGGTTGGGGATTTTGAGCGCCGTCGCCCCTGGGCATGAGGCCGCCTTCGATGCCGCGCTTGCAGCCGCTCTCACCACTGACGATGACAAGCGCCCGCGGGTTCTGGGCCAGTGGCTCCTGGATGTCATCCTGCTGACGACCTTCCCCCACAGCGAGGTCAGCACCGCGGACCAGTTCTTCGAGGGGTTCCTGAAGGCCTCGTACCTCGCCGCCCAGCCCGGCGTCCTGGCCCAGCAGGCTCCGCACTACGCGCACCGACTCTTCGCCCTCTGGCAGAGCTCTATTGCTGGATCTTCACTTCCGTAAAGCCCAGTGCCATCGCTTGAGGCAAAGCGTCCTTGGGGATGAAATAGATGTTCATGGTGCCCTTGTCGGCGCCGCACATTTGGATGTGGAGCTTGGAGTCGGGGAGCTTCTTGTGCTCGGTGTATTTGATGCCGACCTTGTTGAGGTCGTTGCCCATTTTATCGAGGGAGATGCCCGAGTTGACATTGCAGCTTTGGGCGGAGTCAGGTTTACCGACCCACACGCGCTCTTGCAGCTGACTGGAGGTGGCGGAAGAACCTTGGGCGATGCCCTTAGTGCCAGGCCGCGTGGACTTGGCGGCGCCGAGGGCTGCAAGAGAGAAAAGAATCAGTGAAATGGTGCGCATGATCATCATGGGGGCCTCTCCGCGTTAGGGCGTCGCCCTAAGCATACTCCATGGAGTCGCAATACTGGAAGTCGAAGGTGATATCTTCAGCCCGATCAGCTTTATAGGGTGCTTTGAGGTTCTTCTGAAGCTCCTCGCGGATGTGGGGGGAGAGGGGTTTTTCTTGCTCCAGCGCCCGGTACCGGGCCAGGGCTTCGTCACGGCGACCGAGGGCGTCATGGGCGTGGCCAAGAAAGAGCAGCAAAGTTTGCTTCATGTGGAGGCCAAGGGGGCAGGCTTCCCCCATGAGAAAGCTTTGGAGAGCGTTCTCATGTCTGCGAAGCCGCATCTGAAGATGGCCCATGGCGATCCAGTAGTTGCCCTCCTTGGGGTCCAGCTCCACGGCGCGCGACAGGTGAGTGAGGGTTGCGACTGTATCAAAGTCATTGTGAAACGCCATATAGGCCGAGCGGAAAGCTGAAAGCGCATCTTGTTTCGCCGTGCCACGCACCGAGGAGGCCGTGGCGGGGCCGGGGGACGCGGTCCAATCCATGGTTTCCAGCGAACGTTCATCGAAGTTTCGGAAGTCCTCATCCAGGCGGAAGCCCGAGTAGTTTCCCAGGCACACCGGGGATTCCGGGCGATGGGCCACCCAGAAGCGGTTATTCCCGAGCTCCGCGATGATGCTCGTCACCGTGGTGATGACGGCGATGGTGTAGCCTTGGCCGCGCACCTGGCCCACCTCGCGGTCCAGGCCATCGGCCAGAATGCGGCCACAGGCCGCCGGGGTGAGGGCGCCGCCATGGGCCGCGTCTCGGAGAAGCTCAAGAGCCCGAGCGTAGCGCGCTTCGAAATCATGCAGCGTGCTCATGGAGAGAAGGATTTCATCCTCCCGCATGGAATGGGTGCGGAAATAGTTCGTGTGGGCGAGGAGGCCATTGGAATCGTCGGCGTCCCGCACTTCGAGGCGGCCGCTCGCCATCTCGATGACGCAGGCTTTATTTTCCCGGGCGCTGCTGATGACGAAAGACCAGGAGCCCGCACGGTCGATGGAGCGTGCGATGTTGATGGCCTGACTCAGTGTGCGGGCGCGGCGCATGATTTCAGAGCCGATGATATGAACGGGGGTGCCAAAAAAGCTGACCCTGCGGGAGCAGTGGAAGTGGGCCGCAAGGGCAAGGCCCGATTCATTTACCGAGGTAATCCCCACGCTATGGACGCCCGCGGTGGTAATGCCCACGGATCGCTGGCCCCCATCGGGGTCGCAATAGAACACAGTGGGGTTTGCGTCCCATGTGCCCACGGAGGGATAGTCCATGTTGCGCGCCTGGAGGAGGGAGCCCGCGGCGGTGTGCTCTTTGAGGGCCACGATGCTGGTACAACCGGGAAGCCCTGGGAATGCGCCGTTGGGGCTCATGTGTTTTAAAAGATAGCGACCCATGGAGTGGCGGAGGAGCAGCACCAGGGAGTCGGCTTGCAGCGAGGTTTGTTCGAAGAGCTCGGCGTTCAGGCCCGCTGATTTGGCGAGACCGCGGCTCTCGCGTCTGTATTCGCGAGGGATGCGTGCGCGCATGGGCATTTGCAGCAACTTCATGAGACCGAGGAGCATGGTTTGTTTGATTCGAGAATCCCGAAGCATGGGCGCTTGGCGGATCATCCTTTCGTTCTTGCCGCCGAGGTAGACCGCAGCCCCGCCGCGTACGGCTTCTTTTAAGATCGCGCCGTGCTGGGCCGCCATCTCGGCATAGGCGCCACGTAAATGAAGAACATTTATGTCGCTTTTTTTCCAGCCTCTGCCTTTTCCATGTGCGCCTAAAAACATGCATTCTCCCCTGGAAAATGCATTGAATCATAAACTTGTCCCGGGTGGGAACAAGGTTTGTGATGCGGTGCGACTTGCGCGATGCGTCGGCCTGTCAAGAAAAAATTTCGCTGCGCCTATTGGATTTCCGTTGCAATGCACCTACAACTTTAAACGGGGTTAGGAAAACAAGGGGGTTGGTTATGGGCAGAAAGCTATTTCTGTTTCTAGGGATTCTTGCGTCTTCTTTGTTGGCATCGCTCGCTGGCGCCGAGCCCGTGAGAGTGGCGGTCATTGACGCGCCGGTGGATTACACTCACGGGGACATCACGCCCTATCTCGATCATGAAACCCTTGAGCGCATTCGCGTGCGTGGTGGTCGAATCACCAATCCCGCGGATCGAGACGGCACCACGAGTCTGGGCGAGTACAATGCCGCGGCCATGGCCCGGGCCATCCAGGCCTTAGATCCTGCACTCTACGAAGAGCAGGTGCGGGTGTTGGATTTGCTGACCCGTCAGTCCGCCAAAGAAAAGCTCAGTGAAGAGGATCAGGCCTTCCTGCGCTCCATTCGCTATAAGCTCATGCTCAACGGTCGCTATCGTGCGCAGCTCAACACCTTGGGAACGGCTTTGCACGGCACCCACGTCGCGGGCATGGTGGTGGACCAGCTGGACCCCGAGCGCGTGCGCCTCGTTTCATACCCGTTCTTGGACGTGGCGGGTTCCCGGGTAGCTGCTGGCAGAGCAACCCTTCGCGAGCGCCTCCTCACCCGCCTCATGGGCAATGGCTGTAGTGGCGGTGTCGTATGCGCACCCCAAGGCGTCGTCGTTGATTACCTGAAGCACAACGCCATGGGCTTGTTGCAAGGGCTCATGGCCGCGGTGACGGACCCCGCGCGCTTGGAACAACAGATGCGTGAGAGCACTCGCCAGCACTATGGTCAGCTGAGTCTGATGTTGCAGCAGGGCGGTGTTCGGGTGGCCAATATGTCCTTGGGCTTTGGGCTCTCCATGAGCCTTGAGTCCGCATTGCGTTCCGTGGGCTTCCTGTCCCGCATTCTTTTCCGTGATGCCATCACGCGGATGATCACCGTGATCATGCGTGTGCAGCAAGAGGAGTTGCGCCGATTCTTCGCCGAGAATCCCAACACCGCATTCGTTGTGGCAGCGGGCAATGACAGCGTGGATGTGGCCCGTCCGGGCGACTACCACAGTGCTGCCGTGGATGGGCCCAATGTGCTCACGGTGGCAGCCACCAACTTCAATGGGCAGTTGGCGGAGTTCTCCAATGTGTCAACACAAAGTGTTGAGATCGCCGCTCCCGGCGTTGTTGTCCGCAGTGCACGGGCGGGGGCAGGGGAGTCGCGGGACCGCGTCTCCATGAGTGGCACCAGCATGGCCGCACCCATTGTGACGAATCGTGTGGCGCAGATCCTCTCGGAAAATCCGGAGTTCACTCCACAGCAAGCCATCAGGTCGTTGCTTGAGAATCACACCGTGATCCTTTCTGATCTGAAAAAATCCATCAACGGAGGGCGCTGGATGCTGCCCCGGAGTTTAGTGGGACAAGTGAGTGGTGAGGTGGCCCAGATTGAGGGGCACAACCAAGAGAGCTACATGGCTCACGGCTCATGCCAGGATGCGCTGACCCCCGCGCCGTCGGCATCCAATGTGGTGGAGTTCTCTCCAGCCCCTCGCGGTGGCAGCGAGAAGGCCGTTGAGTTCTACGCGGAAGCTGCGTAGTTAAGTTTACGCCGTGAGCAGAGACCGCAGCCCTACGCAGCCCTGGTTAAACCGCGCGGGCGTTGCACCGCCGCGCACCCGCAGGGCGGTGGTCATCGGCGCGGGCCTCGCCGGTGCCGCGGCGGCGGCGTCCCTGGCCCGCCGGGGGTTTGAGGTCACGGTCCTTGAGCGCGCCGCCGAGGCTGCGGCGGGGGCCTCGGGCAATGTGGCCGGCATGGCCTATCCCCACGCGGCTCTTCCCCAAAACCCCGCGGCACAGCTGAGCCATCAGGCCATAGGCTACCTTTGGGGGGAGGTGGCGCGTTTGGAACGGGGTGGCGCCACCATCGACCATGACCGCTGTGGGGTTCTTGTGATTCCCGTGCGCGACGGGGAAGCCACCCGCTTGCCGCGCCTTGAGGCAGAAAACATCCTCGGCGCCCGTTGGCTCCCTCAGAATGAGGCCCAAGACCGCGCCGCCGTGGACCTCACTGGTCCTGGTCTCTTTTTACCCGACGGGGGTTGGATCAGCCCCCGCCAACTCTGCGCGGCGTGGTTAGCGGATGGGGCCCCGCGGGGGGCCATCACGCTCCTCACCCATCACCATGTTCTTACCCTGCGTTCCTCCACCGAGGGCTGGATCGTGGAAGGCAGCGTTGGCGGTGGTGACAGCAAAGAGCTCGCCGCCGCGGAAACCCTCGTCATCGCCAATGCCGCCGATGCCCGCGGCTTCGCGCCACTCTCATGGTTGGGCGTCATACCCGTGCGGGGCCAGGTGGATGTTGTCGAGCCCAGCAGCGCTACGGCAGCGCTCCGTTGCGTGGTCACCGGCGCCGCATACATCGCACCCGCCGCGGCCGCCGGGGGGCGCCACGTCATGGGCGCTACCTTTGATCGCGAAAGCCTCGATCTTGCCCCGCGCCTCAGTGACAGCGCGGAGATCCGTGCCGGCGTGGCCCGCCTCATGCCCAGCGCCGCGGCCCTCGGTGCCGCCGTGGCAAGCCGGGCGGCGGTGCGGGCCACGAGCCTCGATGCCCTCCCTCTCGTGGGATGGGTGCCCGAGGCCACGCTGTATCGTTCCGTCTTCGCTGATCTTCATCGGGGCTTGAAGCCAGAGGATTTCCCCCCTGCGCCAGCAATGCCTGGCCTCTATGTTTTGACGGGGCTCGGCTCCCGGGGCATCGTCAACGCGGGGCTTTGCGCTGAAATCCTCGCCGCGCAGATCTGCGCTGAGCCGCCACCGGTGGATGAAGCGCTCCAGCGCTGCTTGCTCCCCGCGCGGTTTTTGGTGCGGGCGCTTCGTTCCGCACGAAACTTCCGCTAAGCGGAAGTTCCAGGCGGCCTCGGGGCTCAGCGCGCCGCAAACCCATCCGTCGCCGCCACCAGTGCGCGGGCGATGCCGTGTTCCAGTGCTGAGTGGCCGGCGTCGGGCACCACCACCAGGTTTGCTTCGGGCCAGGCGCGGTGCAGGTCCCATGCTGAGCGCATGGGGCACACCACGTCGTAGCGGCCCTGGACGATGACGGTGGGGATGTGCCGTATCTTGTCTACATCTCGCAGAAGCTGATCATCGGTTTCGAGCCAGCCCTTATTGACGAAGTAATGGCATTCGATGCGGGCGAAGGCCAGGGCGAACGTGTCGCCGCCGAATTTGGAAATGAAGTCCTCGTCGGGGAAGAGGCGGCTTGTGGTGCCTTCCCAGATGCTCCAGGCCTTGGCGGCATCGAGTTGGGTGAGCTTGTCCGGGTGGTTGAGCCGTTTGTAGTAGGCCGTGATGAGATCGCCGCGCTCCGCCACGGGAATGGGGGCGAGGAAGTGTTCCCAGGCATCAGGGTAAATGTGGCTGGCGCCCTCTTGGTAGAACCACGCCAGCTCTGATTGGCGGAGGAGGAAGATCCCGCGCAGCACGAGTTCCGTCACGCGCTTGGGGTATTTTTGCGCGTAGGCGAGGGCCAGGGTGGAGCCCCAGGAGCCGCCGAAGACTTGCCAGCGTTCGATGCCCAGCTTGGCGCGGATTTTCTCGATGTCCTCCACCAGGAACCAAGTGGTGTTGCTTTCTAAAGATGCGTGGGGTGTGCTTTTGCCGGAACCCCGTTGGTCGAAGAGCACGATGCGGTAGAGCGCGGGATTGAAGAAACGCCGGTAATCCGGCGCGCTGCCGCCGCCGGGGCCACCATGGAGGAAGACCACGGGTTTGCCCTTGGGGTTGCCGCATTCCTCGACGTGGAGCTCATGGACCGCGTCTACTTTGATGCGGAAGGTATTGAAGGGCTCCAGCAAAGGGTAAAGGCTGGATACGGAATTTTTGTCGTGGGTTTCAGCAGTGCTCATGGCGGCACCCTATCGCCCCTTCGCCCTTGATGGAAAGGGTGGAGTCGGGTTACTGATGGGATCTCTTTGATGCCGTGGGTGGGCCCGTAGCTCAGTTGGTAGAGCGTTGCGTTCGCAATGCAAAGGTCGTCGGTTCGATCCCGATCGGGTCCACCAAATAAAAAAGCCAGGCGGACGAGGGGCTGGAAGCCCCGAGGAGCGCTTGGCCAATCCCTACCGCGCCCACCAT
>CAYHWW010000043.1:0-20522 GCA_964360145.1 uncultured Oligoflexia bacterium
CCCATGGCCAGGAGCCACAACACCGTCATCCATTGGGGCACGTCGGTTAGCTGCAGGTCAAAGGGCGCAACATCGACGGTGGTCTTCTGCTCATCCTGATAACGACCGCCATCGATCCTGGCGAATCGAAATACCTCATCAAACACATCGAGCGCCGCAAGCTCCGGGCTCACACGCTGGGCTTCGGCCATGAGCACCGCACGCAGGTCCGGGGGCTCCACAGGGACCCGGGGCTTCGCGCTGGTGCGGTAGGCGCCACCACCCAAATCCGTCGCGCAGCGGTTAGGCACGGTCCACGCCGCGCCCGCATGAGCGGCGCAGAAAAGCAGGGTGACGAGGATGTGGCTGGAAATGCTCATAAATCAGGCACTCATCCGTACCATGATTTATAAATTAAATTAATTTATTGTCGGGCGCCGACTGGGGCTGCGTCGACTACGGGTTGTTTTTTAGCAAAGAAGTGGTCAACACACGGATACAGCGGTCATCTGCGTTGTCGAATGAATTCCGTGTGGCGAATAAATCGTGGAGCAAGGTGAACTCGTCATGGCCCGACTCGTAGTAAGACCAACTGTTCGGCGCAGTGAACTCATTATAAAGGCCTAAGGTTGTGAGATAATTTCCAGGAGGCCGCATCACCTTATAAACCTTAGAAGAGAAGGGCGAGTCCATGCGAACTGAAGAAATGATTCGCCTTGGTTTTGTATCCCCAATAGTAATGGAAGCGAATCGAGTCCCCTCAAAGAAGGAGAAAATTCCTTCATCGAGGGCTAGAGCTGTCAGAAGCTCTTCCGCTTTTTGAGTGGTATCAATGCGGATTCCCAGCGCGCTATTGCCATTTTTCCCCCGGTCAGCGAAAATGCGAATGCCTGATGCTGCCAGTATTTTTAGATGAAAGTTCAGCACATCCTTTTCGCTCTTTTCCAAGCCCGAATACCAAGTCGTTTCTTCGATATCCGGAAAGAGTCCGCGAGACGGGTCGGACGGAGACAGTCCCCCGCCGGGGACGATCTTGGCGATTTTCTTCAGTTCCAGGGAGATGTCGGCGGCAGTTACGGGAGCTGCGAACCCCATATTTGTCGTAAAAGCTAAAAGCGTAGCAATTATGGCGAAATGTCCGCTGGATTGAGGCATGGACGATGCGCGTACCACTCTTTCTGGGGTGTGTAAACTAAATCTAGTTATAAACACGGCAAAAACACAAGTAAATTGACATCACCACTGCTCCTGAGTACGTTGCAGCCCATGAAAATCAGCCAATTTATGCCTGTTTTTACGCTCTTATTGGCCGCGTCACCGCTGTGGACCGTTGCAGCCCCCCTCTCCTCTGCGTGCAAGGCAGACCTGAGCCGAGCACTGAAGACAGGCGAATGGCCCGTTCATGCGTTTCTTGAGAGCGGTAGGCACGACAGTGCGCGACTACAGATTCACCAAGCAGAACAGGCGCTACAACAAGCGGGCATCCGTACCTTGGGGTGGAGCGAGCACACTGATGAAGACAGCGGCCGCACTTACTTCCGCGTGGCGGCCATATTGACCGACTCCGAAGACGCTGAGGCGTTTCTTGAAATCATGGATCAACGACGCATGCCCGCGGGCCTCATCCCGACCGCAAGTGTCGGCGCAGGGAGCGAAAAGCCCCGCCTTAGCATAGAAGAGCTTCGCGAAAAATTTCTCGGGAAATCGAGGCGCAACCACACGTGAACTACCGGCCCGTCATTCTTGCGGCAGCCCCCTGAAGTAGCGCGCGGTCATTTGATCAATCTCTTTTGAGAGTTTGAGGGCAAGCCCTGTCCCTCTTGTAAAAACAGAAAACCCCCCTGCTGTTTTTACAAGATGGCTAAGCAGATCCTACATCCTAAACACGCCGAAATCCGTGCGGGGCAGGGGCCCGTTCAGGGACGCCGACAAACCCAGGGCCAAGACCTTGCGGGTATCCGCGGGGCTGATGACGCCGTCGTCCCAGAGCCGCGCCGAGGAATAGTAGGGCGATCCTTCTTCATTATACTTCTCCAAAATGGGGTCGCGGATGGCGGCGATTTCTTTATCGGTGAGCTTCTTACCCTGGGCCCGCATCTGCTCGACCTTCACGGAACTCAAGACCGTGGCGGCCTGTTCGCCCCCCATGACGGAAATACGGGCGTTGGGCCACATCCACAAAAAGCGCGGGGAGTAGGCGCGGCCGCACATGCCGTAGTTGCCGGCACCGAAGGAGCCGCCCACCACCACGGTGAACTTCGGCACCTGGGCGTTGCTTACTGCCATGACCATCTTGGCGCCGTCTTTGGCGATGCCCCCGGATTCGTATTCCTTGCCCACCATGAAGCCCGTGATGTTTTGCAGAAAGACGAGGGGTATCTTCCGCATGGCGCAGAGCTCGATGAAGTGGGCGGCCTTTTGGGCGCTCTCGCTGAAGAGTATGCCGTTGTTGCCGATGATACCCACGGGATAGCCGAAAATACGGGCGAAACCGCAAATCAGTGTGGTGCCATAGAGGGCTTTGAACTCATGGAACTCGCTGCCATCCACCGTGCGGGCGATGATTTCGCGCACGTCATATTGCTTACGGGAATCCTTGGGGACGATGCCGAGGATCTCTTTGGGATCGTAGAGGGGCTCCCGGGGCTCCGCGCAGTCCAGCGCGGCGGGCGCCGGGCGATTCAAGCGCGCCACGGCATCCCGGGCCAGGGCCAAGGCATGGCGATCATCCATGGCGTAATGGTCCGCAACACCTGAGGTGCGGCAATGGACGTCGGCACCACCAAGTTCTTCGGCGGTGACGACTTCCCCGGTGGCAGCCTTCACCAGCGGCGGGCCCCCCAAGAAGATCGTGCCCTGCTTGCGCACGATGATGGTCTCGTCGCTCATGGCGGGCACGTAGGCGCCACCGGCGGTGCAGGAACCCATGACCACGGCGATCTGGGCGATGCCTTTGGCGGACATGCAGGCCTGGTTGTAAAAAATGCGCCCGAAGTGGTCACGGTCGGGGAACACCTCTGCTTGCAGCGGCAGGAAAGCGCCGCCGCTATCAACAAGATAAATGCAGGGGAGGTGGTTCTGCTCGGCCACTTCCTGGGCCCGGAGATGCTTTTTCACGGTGATGGGGAAGTAGGTCCCCCCCTTCACCGTGGCGTCGTTGGCCACAATCATGACTTCGCGGCCATGAACCACGCCCACGCCGGTGATGATGCCCGCCGCGGGGGCATCGCCGCCATACATGCCGTGACCCGCCAGGGCGGAGAGCTCCAAGAAGGCGGTGCCCGGGTCGATGAGGGCAGCTACGCGTTCCCGGGCAAGCATCTTGCCCCGCTCTTTGTGGCGCTTGCGGGCTTCATCGCCTCCGCCGGCTTCGGCTACGCTCTGATGAGCATGGAACTCGTCCAAGAGCCCTTGGTGATGGGACTGATTGGCTTTGAAATCCTCCGAAGAGGTGGAAATCTTACTCTTAATGGCTGCCATGTGGTGATCATCCTGGCATGGGCACCCCAGGTTGAGAACTGCAACATAGACCCCAAAACCAGTTGACTTTCATGGTCAGCTTAGAGATGGATGAAGATTCGATATGTCTAATCCTTTCGAGGGCTTTTCCAAGCTCCGGCGCCCACAGCGCATCGAAAAACTCGCTGCATTTGCCGGGCTTTCTCCGGAAGATCTGAGAACATTGGACGGCACCCTCGGTGGGGGCCTCAGCCAAGATCAGGCCGAGCACCTCATTGAGAATGTGGTGGGCACCTACGCTCTTCCCATGGGCGTAGCGGTTGGCTTTCAAATCGACGGTCGTGAGGTGGCTGTACCCATGGTGGTGGAAGAAACTTCCATCGTCGCCGCAGCCAGCGCCATGGCCAAGTGGGTGCGGCGCAATGGCGGCTTCCACACCCGTGCGTTGGGTCGCCTCATCATCGGCCAGGTGCAATTCCCCGTGGTGAAAAACCCGGATAAATTCATTGTTGCCTTCGATAAGCACGAACAAGAGCTCCTCCGCCTCGCCAACTCCGTGGTGCCGAGCCTCGTCGCCCGCGGTGGCGGCGTCACCGGTTTCCAGCTGCGCATGCTCCCTCGTCCTGACGGTCAAACCATGTTGGTGCTCCACGTGCTTTGCGACCCCTGTGACGCCATGGGGGCCAACCTCATCAATCAAGTCTGCGAAGCCCTGAAGCCCGCCCTTGAAGACCTCTCGGGCGAGCGCGTGGGCCTCTGCATCCTTTCCAACCTCACGGACACAAAGCTGTTCGAAGCCACCTGCGAAATCCGCGACATCGATTCCGATCTGGGCCACGCTATCGAGGAGGCCGCCCTCTTCGCTGCTCTCGACCCCTACCGCCGGGCGACCCACATCAAGGGCATCATGAACGGCATCGATCCCATCCTGCTCGCCACGGGCAACGATTGGCGCGCCGTTGAGGCCGCTTGCCACACCTATGCTTCGCTCCCCCACACGCCCAAGTCGCTGTCCACGTGGCTGTATCGTGACGGTGTTTTGCACGGCAAACTCACGGCGCCCCTTGCCGTGGGCACCGTGGGTGGCGTGACCAAAATTCATCCCACGGCTCAGGCCTCTTTGAAAATCATGGGCGTGCAACACGCCGACGAGCTCGCTCGCATCTGTGTCAGCGTGGGTCTCGCCCAAAACCTCGGTGCCCTGCGCGCTCTTTGCTCCGAGGGCATCATCCGCGGCCACATGCGACTCCACGCCTCCAACTTCGCCATCATGGCTGGAGCCACTGAGGTGGAGTTCCCCACCCTTGAGGCCGCTTTGAAAAATGAAGCCCGTATCAGCTTGAGCCGCGCCCAAGAGCTGCTGGCTGCAATTCGCTCTGGCGATGCGGTGAGCCCTGCGTGAGTGGCGCGAACCCTGACCCACAGGGTGGCCTCATCAACGTCTATCACTGTGGTGGTAAAGTCATCATCCTCGGCGAATACTCCGTGCTGGTCGGGGGACAGGCCGTCGTCGGCGCATTGAAGCCTGAGTTCGAGCTGAGGGTGCGGCGCACGGACAGCTATGGCATCGTGCACAGCTTTGCCCCCGAATCCGCCGTGGGCCGCCTCATCACCCGCGCCCAAGTGCAGCACAGCGACGCCCTGGGCGGCGTGCATTTCCAATGGACCGATCCGTACCGCACGCCCATCGGCGTGGGTTCTTCTTCCGCTCAATTCATTCTCGCCTATCGTGCGATCCATGATTTGCTCTCCATGAAAGCGCCTGATTCGGCGGTGCTGCTTGAAGACTACTGGGAGACCGTGGGCAACTCCCAGGGCATGCGCCCCTCCGGGGCCGACGTGGTAGCGCAAAATGAGGGCGGGGTCATCGTGTTCCGCAATCACCCTTTCCATCTGCGCAAACTGGACGAAGAGCCCTTCGCCGGACAGGGCATGAGCTTCTGGCTTGCCTACACCGGCTCTAAAATTCGCACCCATGAGCACTTGAAACAGTTATCGGAGCGGGGGTTTCCCGTTGCTTTCGCCGGCATGCTGCAAGGCATGGAAGAACTTGTGGTCGCGGGCCTCACGGCCTGGCGGGCCGGTGATGCCACCCGGCTGGGTGATGCCATGAACCGGTACCAAGACATCATGAACAAAGCGGCCCTTTCCAACGAGGCGGTGGTCAATGAAATCACCCGAGCCCGGGAGTGGCCTGGCGTTCTCGGGTGCAAAGGCTCCGGCGCCCAGGGCGGCGACTCCGCATTATTCTTGATCGAGGATGCCTCCAAGCCCCAGCTGGAGCAGCACTGCCACGCTTTGGGTTGGGAACTCTACCCGGTGAAGTTTTAGTGGCGCCCCTGATCAAAGAATTAATCCGCATGTTAGTTATTTTCCTGCTCGGGGCCACCCTAGGCACGGTTGCGGAGTCCCAGTTCAACGCCTGGGGACTCGCCTATTACCCCGAATGCCGCATGGGGCTTGCGGGAGCGGGCCCCGGCCTCAGCGCATTCCTCTGCCTCGGAGGGTGGTGCCCCTGGTGGGCGCCGGTTCTGTTCGGTCTTGGTGGCGTGGCCATGGCGACGGGGGCCAAGATCAATGATGCTTTGCTCTGGAAACGACTGGGTTGGCATCGCCCCTCCACGCCTACGATGAAGCAAGCCGCGGCGGCGGCGGCCTTGGTGCTGTTGGGTTGGCTTGCCGTGAGTCGGCCTGAGCTCATGGACACCCGCACCCCTGACATGAGGATCAGAGCATCAGTGCTGACCCTTTGCTTTTGCGTGGTCTGGGTTTATTGCGCAGGTCGATCCCGGGCTTCATTTCTAGAAGCCATGCAAAGCGCGGTGCTTGGCACCGTTGTGGAAATCATTATGGGCCGTGGGGGGCTTTACACCTATCAACCAGGTTTCGATGAGCTCTTTGGCGTGCCACTGTGGCTACCGGTGCTCTATGCCCTTGCAGGCGCAAGCGTGGGCGTTCTTGCTAGAGCGAGGCGCTGTCCCGCAGCTCGGCGATCTTCCAGTTGAAGTAGAGCTTGAGCGGCATGTTGTGCGCCGCCACACGCTTGGTGAGCGCCATCATCCTGAACATCTGAGGTCGTGAGACCTTGACCTCGTGGGCTTCCGTGAAAAGCCGTTCCTGACACAGGCCCGCCCGCAGAGTATCGAGAGCCAGGGTATAGGGCCAGATGCAGAAGAGACGATATCCCGTGGGCCGCACGGGGAGCTCCGTGATGTAGTCCCGGGCAAGGCTCAGGTGATCAACCGCTTGGCGGATGAAGTAGAGGAGGAGCGCCCGCACTCGGGAATTTGAGTCACCCTGCACTAAGTCTTCTTTTGAGACACCGAACATGGTGAGCCATTGCCGCGGCACGAAGACAGAACCCCGCTTGAAGTCCTGGACAACGTCTTTGATCATGTTCACTTTCTGCAAACCCAGGGCGAAGTGGTAACCCCGCTCCTTTTGGCGCCGCAACCAAGAGGGGTCGGTAATGCCGCACTCGTGGGCGAAAACTTCCGTAAGCAAGTTCCCCACGGTGCCCGCGACATAGTAGCAGTACAGATCGAGATCTTTATTGTCATTCAATACGATGGCGCCGTGGCCGCCACGGGCGGTGTAGCCCCGCATGCCCCGACTCATTTCGTGCACGTTGCGCTTCATGATCTCGCGCACCGCGGGAGGGAAGCTCTCGAACAGAGTGAGCACCGCGGCAGCGTCCCGCATGAGCTCATCATCCCAGCTCTGGGGCGGATTGATTTTTTCCAGCAAGGAAATATCGAGGGAGTCCCAGCGCTCGATCTCCAATAAACATCGATCGAAGAGGTCGTAGTAGGCGTCCTTATTGGCAAGAGTGGGATGATCTTCGATGGTGTCCACCATGCGACAGAGCAGATAGGCCACGCAGATGTAATCCCTGGTGGGTTCAGGCAGAGCCTGGATGGCAAGAGTAAAAGACCGCGACACCTTGGGAAGGATCTCCCGGCAAATAACCTGGGCTTGGGTGATGTCGATCGTCTTGCGAGGACTCATGGACTTTGACCATCTGTCTGTAGCAGGCGGTTGAGAATGGCGCCAGATGCGAGGCGGAGGAGGAGCCCGGCGACCAAGGCGCACTCATGTGCGCCGCGTGGAGCGGGCGACGAACGACAACGAAGCAGATGGCCCATTATCGACCGCCTGCGGCGATGCGGCGCCAGCCGGACTCCAGAGTCTTACCCCAATCCATGCTGGCTTGCACGAAGCGGATCAGATCCTGGGGCCGCGTCGCTACGGCCACGGCACCGCGGGCGGCGTGGCGGGCGCGGGCGGCCACGGTAAGTCGGGCATCAAAGGAAAGCGCATTAGCAAAACCGTACACAAAGCCGGGGAGAGGCTGATCAGGAGTATCGGTGACCAGGCGCAAAACCGCGAAGGGCACACCGTAACGACGGGCGACTTCGGCAAGAGCGGCGGATTCCATATCCACCGCCACGGGGCCCTGGCGCCGGGACATGACTTCGTTAAGGGTGGGATCATAAGCCACAAGCAGAGGAGAAGAGAGCACCGTGCTGCCGCGGGCACCCAAGGCATCCGCGGCGGGCTTGAGCCAATCCACGGCCACGGTGCCGCCAGGGGCAATCACGCTGATGCCCGGACGAGGTGGATTGAGCCACAACAGCACGTGATCCCCCAAGACCCAGGAGCCGGGGACCATCTGAGCATCGAGGGTACCAGCAAACCCCGTGGAGATGATGAGATCCGGCATGGAGCTGCCGTGCGGCGCACTGTCAGTGCTACGGCAAAAGAGCTCTCTTTCCAAAGTGCGGCGGGCGGCGCGAAGGCCCATGCCGGTCCGCAAAACCTCGAAGGCGAGAGTGGAACCCACGACTCCTCGAATGCCCCGCTCCACAGCGCGGGCCTCAGGCAATGTTGCCGCGCAAACCAGAGCCCTCACAAAGGCCACCCGGCTACCCTCGAAAGGCGGAGAGCCATGGGCCCCAGCGTGGCGAGAGCGGTGAGCACGCTGGCAGCAAAAAGCGCGGGCTCTTTCACGAATACAGCGGCAATAAAAATCATGAAACCCAAGACGCCGGCATAAACGCCCCAAACCGCCCAAGGGAAAAGCCGGGGCAATCGAGAGCGCGACGGTTTTACCAAAAAATGTTGGCCGAGGAACTGCGTCACGGCGCCGACGAAAAACCAGCCCACGTAGTTCTGCCAGGTCACGCCGAAGTGGGGACCCGGCGTGGGATAATAATACATGCGCCCGAGAAACCATTTCTCACCACGCAAAGTCACGGGGTCAATGACCACGTCGAGCATCATCATGAGAAATGCGCCCAGGAGCGGTGCCCAGGGATGGGCAAGTCCGCTCCACCGGGCAGCGCCGCCACGCAGCTCACCGGGGCGAGAGAGCAATGCCGCCGCCATGAGAAAGCTGAAGTAGGAGAGAAAGACGAAGGAGAGTGAATCCCAGAACGGCACGTTGGATACCCAGAGCTCCCGGGTGCGGGTTTCATCGATGTAGTGATAGAGGCCGAAGGGAAACCCGTTTCGGGTGGCGCTGTACTCGCTGATGAATGCAATGATCCACGCCATCACCGTGTAGGCCGCGGTGCGCTTGGCGCCGATGTGGGCGACGGCGAACACGAGAAAACAGGCGAAAAACGCATAGACGTAGGGTCGATGGATCACCGTGCCTGCGAGTAAACGGAAAAACTCGCTCACTGCTTGCTCCTCACTGAGTATTCTTAGAGATGAATCTGCCCAAGGCCATCATCGGAAACATATGCCGATAATAATGATAGCGTAGATAGAAATGCTTGGGGAAGCCCGTGCCCGTGAACTCCCGCTCCTCCCAAGAACCGCTCAGCTCACCCTCTTGCTGCTGATGATCCACGAGCCACTGAATGCCCCGACGCACCGCCATGTCCGAAGCGGGTAAAGAGGCGATGAGGCCCATGACACCCCAGGCGGTTTGGGAGGCGGTTGATGCGCCCACTCCCATAAGAGAACGGTCGCTGTAACTCTCCAGGCATTCACCCCAGCCGCCGTCGGCGTTCTGTTTGCTCTTGAGCCACGTGATAGCGCGCTTCACCATGGGGTCCGTGGCACGGATGCCCGCCTCGCTCAACCCGCAAAGCACGTTTGAGGTGCCGTAGACATAGTTCACGCCCCAGCGGCCATACCAAGACCCCTCGGGTTCCTGGCTCTTGCGCAGATAATCCAGCGCGCGCTCCATGGTGTACTTGTAGCGATCATCACCGAGTACCGCGAAGGCCTCCAACACTCGGCCAGCGACGTCTGGCGTGCTGGGATCACAGAGGCTGTCCATGTCTGAAAATGGAATGCGGTTCAGGAAGGTCTTATCATTGTCCTTGTCGAAGGCTCCCCAGCCGCCATCTTTGTTTTGCATGCTGACGATCCACTGAGCGGCGTTGGTCATGGTGTTGGTGTCGGCCTGGCCGGGGTCTTGCTTCAAGAACGCCAGCATCACCGCCGCGGTGTCATCCACGTCGGGGTACCAGGAATTCTCGTACTCAAAACTCCAGCCGCCCGAGGCGCCATTGGGGTTGTACACTTTCCAGTCGCCGTAATTCACGCAAAGCTGCTTGGCATCCACCCATTTGCGAGCGGTGGTCAGCTTCTCGGATGAGCGATCAAAGCCGCAGTCCGTGAGCCCGCGCATGGTGAGCACGGTATCCCAAACCGGGGACACGCAGGCCTGGACGCGGAAGCCCTCTTCGTCGTCAATGGCGAAATTCTCAATGGCCTGCAGGCCCCGGCGCATTTGGTCGGAATCGAGGCCAAAACCATTCAGGGAAAGGGCCACGACCCCATTCACCATGGGGGGGAAGATGCCCGCCCAGTCGCCAGAGATCTCTTGATGCTGAAGGACCCACTCTTCGCATTTCTTCACGGCGTACGCCCGCAGAGAGAGGTCAAGGGCCCGATCCACCACAGGAAGAGACAACGCCCTGAGCCTGTCTCGCAAAGAATATTCCTTTATGAGGCCGCGGACCTTTTCACTGGCGCGCAGGGCCTTGTCCGCAAGAGCGAAAAAGCTGCGATAGCTTACGCCCTCTGCTTTCAGGATGCTCTGCCAAGGCGCGGAGTAGGGGACATCCTTGTTCTTCGCATCGAGCCACAAATGATCGAGCCAATCATTTTTCGCCGCACAGCCGTTGGGCAGGGCGAAGGTGGGCTTATGATGGAAAATGATGAAGAGGGGCACCATGGTGCCCCGGGCCCAGCTGGAAAGATTATAGATATTCACCGGACTTTCCGGCGGCAACAGGATGAATTCCGGCGGAATGACGGGCACAGCGCCCCAGGGGAAAAGACCGAACTGAGCCAGGTTGATGCGGGTGAAGATGCGAACTTTGGCAATGCCGCCTTGGGCGCGGATGAAATCTTCCGCACGCCTCAGTGCCTCATCCTCAGCATCCACGCCCAAAATACGAAGCGCAAGGTACACCTCTACCGCCGTGGATACGTCACCGGCGGAGTTCCATGCGATGCCCCAGCTACCATCGCTTTTTTGGTTGCTACGAAAGTAACGAATCATTTTTTCGCGGCGCGCCGCTACGCTGATGCCAAGAGCCTGGCACATAAACACGTACTCAGCGGTAATGGTGGCATTGGACTCCAGCTCCGCGCACCAATGGCCATCGGCCTTCTGGCGATCCATGATCCAGCTCGTAGCGCCGTGGGCGGCCTTCATGGCGCTGTCCATGAGCCCCCCTAGCTCTGGGGTGGGCTTCTTGCGGCGGGAATTTTTTATTTTCTCGTATTCCATGGAGGCCCCCTACAAAGAAGAAATGGGTTTCAAAAATCGATCGCAAAGAGCCACAAGGGCACCATGGACCGCGGGCAGCGCCCCCAGATCGCGATCTGCTTTCGCCCCCTCCAGGATGCGACCCATGTAGGCCCGTGCGGCATCCTTTGCACCAACCTCTTCAATGATGGCAAGCGCGCGGTCGATGTCTGCCTCAGAGGTTTGTTCCCGTGGCTTCTTGATGATGCGGGAGAGCGCGTCGCGCTGAGCGGGCGTTCCACGCTCATAAACATGGGCCACGAAATAGCTCACCTTGCCCTCGGCGATGTCCGTGGCACGATGATCCCGGCCTTTTTCGCCGTAGAGGTCAAGATAGTCATCTTGAATTTGAAAGAGTACCCCCAAGTCCTGGGCTGCTCTTTCCACGCAGTCCACTTGAGCGCCATCGCAGCCAGCGGCCTCAAGGGCACCTGCTATGGGCAGGGCGAAAAGACCGGAGGTCTTGCCTCGGATCACTTCGAGATAGCGCCCGAGCCCCGGCCTGGACTCATCTTTCATGATGAACTCCTGGGCCTGGCCCTCGATGACCTTCAGCGTGGCCGCGGTGGCGCGATCCATGAGGTTCAGCACCGCGGTGGGGGGCAGCTCAAGGCGACGAATGAGTTGGAAGGCATACTGGAACATGGCGTCACCACAGTTGATGGCCTGGGCGCTGGAGTATTTTTTCCAAACCGTGGGGTGGCCCCGGCGCATTTCATCGCCATCCTGCAGGTCATCGTGTACCAGGGTGGCGTTGTGGATCATTTCCACCGCGGCACCAAACGGGACGACCACGGCCCCATCACGGCCCAGGCATTCAAAGATGTAGCTCGGGATCACCGCCCGCAGCCTCTTGCCGCCGGTCTCGAATTGATAGGCGGTCATGGAAGAAATGGCTTCACCGGTATGACGGCTCGCCTCTTTCAGAAAGCCTTGAAGCAGGGTTTCCACACTTGAGGCGTAACGATCGCGGACGGTTTCAAAGGTGCCCATAACGCTCTACGGAACTAGCACAAAATGCTGGGTTCTTACAATTTTCGTGCGCCTCGACCCACCCGGGTTTTCAGCACCCGCACCCCAGGCTCTTGATGTAATAGAGCCTCCGCCCGGGCGCTGTGGACGGACTCACAGAAGACCACGACGTTGGGGCCCGCATCCACGGTGAAGAAGACGTTGAGACCGTCAGCCCGCATGCGACGCACCCTGTGGATGAGATCCAGCGTCTTGCCTTGCCAGTAGATCACCGGAGGCAGGGCTGCCATGGCGGAAGTATGAAAACGCAGGCAGTTGACCTCGGCAAGATCCGCGAGGCGGGGGAAATCCCTGGAGAGGATCGCCTGACGAATGGGCGACAGTGAGGCCTCGGCGGCCTCGACCCATGCGGGGAAATAGGGTGACGTCCGTCGAGTCACCTCCATGCCGTCCGTTGAACCTTGGTGTTTTTCAACGTCGGACACAATGAGAATAAAGACATCCAAGGGCCAATGAGCTTCACTGGCCACGGGACGGCCCACGGAATCGGTGCCGTCGACCCGGGTTCCCCTGGCCCATTCTACATAGCCCCCCCAGAAGGAACGACAGGCGGAGCCCGAACCCCGCCGGGCGATTTCAGAAAGGCGGGTAAGATCGCTGTCGACGCCAAGCGCGGCGGCGGCGGCTAAAGCCACCGCGCTCAAGCCAGAGGCGGAAGAGGCAAGGCCCGCACCGGTGGGAAAATTATTGGCGCTTTGCACCAATGCCCGAGACTGGGTGCCTGCGCGTTCGCGCACGAAATCGAGAACGGCGAGGACTTTGCCCAGCTTGCCGCCCTTCGCCTCTTCACTATTCAAAAAAAGGCGGTCCGTGGTGAAGGAATCATGGAAAGAAACCGTCGTGAAACTACCGAAATCTTCAAGGGTCGCGGAAATGCTGCCATTGGTGGGTAGGTTCAAGGCCGTGTCGCGCTTGCCCCAATATTTGGCGAGGGCAATATTGCTTGGGGAAAATGCGCACGCGGTGCGTGCCCCGGGGGGAATGGGCTGTTTTTCCCACTCATGACGTTCCATGGGAAGCCCCTTCTATGGTGACGGTGGCGATGGCAGGGATGCCTCGGGAGCGTAAGCACTCCTTGACCCGCTCGCCCTGGCCGGGTCGTGCCACCAGCACCACCGCACCGCCGGCGCCTGCGCCACTCACTTTGCCACCAAGGGCACCGCACTGGCGACCCTGGGCGATGATGCTGTCGATTTCAACCGTACTCAAGCCGAGGGCGCTCAAGATGCTCTGGTTCTCGTCCACCGCGGCGGCGAGGCGCTCGACGTCCCCACGGGCTAGGGCCACTGAGGCGGCCTCAACCAGGGTGTTGAGACGTTGAGCCATGCGCAACCACTCTTCGGGTTGGGCTTCGCGGCGGCGGCTGACTTCCGCGACGAGCTGTTTGCAAACCTCACGATCGCCACCATCCACGAGCACGAATTCCGCCGCGCCATCTTCCGCGATCAAAGGGCGAGCCACACCCTGTTCGAAGCGGATGGGTCGCCCCTCAAGAACCGTGGCCCCATCCACTCCACTGGGCTTGCCATGAAAGTGTTTTTCAAGGGCATCTACGGTGGCGAAAACATGGCTCGCGCCCGCATCAAGCCCACGCTGTGCGGCGAGGCCCTGGAGGGCCCGCGCAAGGGCCGCGGCAAAGGCGGCGCTGCTGCCAAACCCGCGACTCACCGGCGCATTGGTTTCAGAGCGCACCAGAAGACGCTCATCGCCCTGAAGCTGAATGCCGAATTCCCCGAGGGCAAGGGCCGTGGCTCGCTCCATGGAGGCAGAGAGAAAGGGCAGATGCACCCACGCGCCACCGACGCCTGCCTGAAATGCTTCACAAGAAATCTGGCTCCTGCCCGCAGCCTGCCGCTCTAACTCCACGGTGATGCGGGTTCCAAGACTGGGTACGGGGAACGCAAGGGCTGGCACGCCACCGTGGACGACAAAGTGCTCGCCCATAAGGATGAATTTGGCGCAGGCGCTGCCCGTGAACCTCTGAGGGCCATTGCTTGCAGTCACGGGGCCAGCCCCGCCCAATCCTGCACTCGCTTCAATGATTTTTGTTTCAGATCGGCGATGGTGCGGGAACCCGTGAGGAAGAAGGCCGTGCGCAGTTCTTCAATGATCGCGAGCAGCGCCTCATGGACTGCGTCTTCGGATTTCTCCGCTGCCTTCAGAAGGGGCAGGGCAAGGGCCGCCACATCGGCGCCCAAAGCTAAAGCCTTCGCGATCTCAATGCCGTTGCGGATGCCGCCAGAGGCCACGATGCGGGCTTGCGGCATCTGCGCACGCACGGCGACGATGCTTTCCGGTGTCGTCACGCCCCAGCGGGCAAACAAGTCCCCCAGGTTGCGGCCCCGCTCTCCTTCATTGCGAAAGCTTTCAATCTTAGACCAGGATGTACCGCCCACTCCGGCGGTTTCCACGCCATAAAGCGGCAGATGCCGAATTTTTCGGGCTGTGGTTTCAGAAATGCCGGAGCCCACTTCTTTCAAAAGCACGGGCACGCCCACCTCAGGGATGGCCCGTTCAATTTGGGGGATGAGCCCGCGGAAGTTCACATCCCCCTCGGGCTGCACGGCCTCTTGCAAGGGATTCAAATGGAAGTTGAAGGCGTCCGCCCCCACGAGCCGCGCCAGCCGCCCCACATCGGCGCCGGTCATGCCGTAGTTGAACTGCACCGCGCCCACATTGCCCAGGAGAAGTGGCAGATCCGGCGCATGCTCGCGGACCATGAAGGTGGCTTTCAGCGCCTCTTTTTCCAGGAGAATGCGTTGCGATCCCAACGCGAAACCCACGCCCGCCCGAGCCGCCGCACGAGCAAGTCTGCGGTTGATCTCGCCCGCACGATCGGTGCCACCAGTCATGGCGCCGATGATGAGGGGCGCTTTTATTTTTTTCCCCGCGAACTCAGTGGCGAGATCCACATCATCCCGGCTAATCTCCGGCAGCGCATCGTGGTCAAAGCGATAGGACGCAAACCCACCGGACCGGGGTGCATAGTAATCCACCAGCTCCTCAAGACAGATCTTGAGATGACTGTCCTTGCGAGTGCCCGTGGTGGTTACTTCAGACAAAATGGGCTCCGTACTGCTTAAAGCAGCGCCTCTTTAAAGGACTTAAACATCTTCGCGGGGGAAGAGACGCTGTCCCGCACGGCCGTGGGCTCGAAGCCGCAATGGACCATGCAATCTTCGCACTTGGCGTGACGGCCCACGCCGTAACGCTCCCACTGGGTTTCTTCCATGAGCTCCTTGAAGGTGGCCGCGTAGCCGTCCTCAGAGAAGAGATAGCAGGGACGCTGCCAACCAAAGACGTTGTAATTGGGGCAACCCCAAGGGGTGCACTGGTACTCGTGCTTGCCCTCAAGAAACTCGAGGAAAAGGGGTGAGAGGTTGAAATCCCACTTCTTGCCGCGCTTTTCGTGGCGGGGCCCCAGGATCTCGCGGAAGAGCTGTTTCGTTTTCTCGCGTTTGAGGAACTTGTCCTGGCGCGGGGCCTTTTCATAACTGTAGCCCGGCGAAATCATCATGCCGTCGATGCCCACGGCCATCATGTCGTCAAAAAATTTATGGAGGTCTTCCGGCGGGTGGCCATCGAACACCGTGGTGTTGGTGGTTACGCGGAAGCCGCGGGCCTTGGCCTCTTTAATGGCCTCGAGGGCGATGTCGTACACCCCTTCGCGGCTCACGCAGGCATCATGATGTTCTTTGAGGCCGTCCATGTGCACAGTGAAGGTGAGCCGATCATGGGGTTTGAAAAGATCGAGTTTGCGCTTCAGAAGCAGCGCATTGGTGCAAAGATAGAGGTACTTGCCACGGTCAAGAATACCCTCCACCATCTCTTTGATTTGAGGGTGAATGAGGGGCTCGCCGCCCGCGATGTTGACCACGGGGGCGCCACACTCATCCACGGCGCGGAAGGCCTGCTCCGGCGTCATGGTCTTTTTAAGGATGTCTTCAGGATACTGAATCTTGCCGCAGCCAACGCACTCAAGATTGCAGCGAAAGAGGGGCTCTAACATGAGCACCAGGGGGTAGCGCTCCTCGCCTTTGAGCCGTCTTGCCATGACGTATTTGCCCACCTCAATCGCCTGCTTTAGAGGAATCCCCATGGTTGCACTGTCTCCTTTAATGAGCTGAAGTAAGTTATTCTGTTACTGAATGATCAGGCGTTTCACAACCACTTCTCTCATACTTTTATTCTCACTGGCGTCATCCGCCAGCGCGCCCACGGAAGAGGCTACACGAAAGCCTCAGGAGAGCACGCCCGAAACGGAGGAATCTCCATCCCCCGACCCCGGCGACAGGGCCAAGTCCAACTACACAGAACCGGACACCGGCTTCAACAGCGAACCGTACGCAACGCCCTACAATAATAGTTTTACGGACTGAGAGACGGAACGGAGAGCGGGGCTCGACGGGGCATCGTCCCATCCCGTTCCGTGTCCGTGGCTTCAATGGCGGCCATGGTTTCGCGATAAAAATCAAGGTAGCGCCCCGCCAAGATGGCGGCGCGAGCGGCTTCCATGAGCCGCAAATAATAGTGCACGTTGTGTATGGCCAGGAGGCGCCAACCCAGGGGTTCCTTGCACTTTACGAGATGATGCAGGTAGGCCAAGCTAAAGTCCCGGCAGGTCGCGCAGGAACAAACGGGGTCCAGCGGGTCTTCACGGAATTTATAAACTTGGCGATTCAAGGCCACCTTGCCCAGGGATGTGAAGGCCACCCCTTGTTGTGCGTGCTTCGTGGGGATGATGCAATCGAACATGTCCACCCCACGCTTTACCGCCTCCAAGAGATCCATGGGGGTGCCAACCCCCATGAGGTAGCGGGGCCGGGCGGTGGGCAGCAGGGCGGTGACCAGCTCGGTGGTGTCTTCACGTTCCGCCTTTGATTCACCAACGGCGAGCCCGCCGATGGCAAAACCATCAAATTCATGCTGGGTGAGGAAGGCGGCGCTTTCCTGGCGCATCTCGATGAGGGTGCCCCCCTGAACAATGGCGAACAGGGCGTTCTGGGGCTTTGTGCGCGCCGCAAGGCTTCTGAGGGCCCAGCGATGGGTGAGGTCCATGGCGCGGCGGATTTCGGACTCCGGCGAGGTAGAGGGTACGCACTCATCGAGAACCATCATGATGTCGCTGTTGATGGCCTCCTGCATGCGAATGCTGACCTCGGGAGTGAGCATGACCATGCGACCATCCGTGTAGCTTCGAAAGAGGGCTCCCTCTTCTTTCACCTTGCGGCTCTGAGGCAGGCAGAAAAGCTGAAAACCACCGGAGTCCGTGAGCACGGGCCTCGCCCAGTTCATAAAGGGGTGGATGCCGCCAAGCTTCAAGAACGTCTCTTCACCGGGACGGAGGAGCAAGTGATAGGTGTTGCCCAACATGATTTGAGCGCCGGCATCGGCCATGTCCATGGCACTCAAGGTTTTCACCGTGGCGAAGGTGCCCACGGGCATGAAGACCGGGGTCTGCACCTCGCCGTGGGCGAGGGTCAGGGTGCCCGCCCGGGCGGAGGTTTGGGGGTCGGTAGCGTCGAGACGGAAGGACACGGCCATGGCGGGGCGAGTTAGACCATAAAACTGGCTAAACTTTAAGCACGGATCCATGACCTAGTCGAAAGTCCGCACAGGTTTCAATTGAACATATTGATTTTCAAGCGCTATCATCTGGTATGGGGATTGAATATATGACGGTTATGCCAAAGTCCTTTGCCATGCGTATTTCCAGCGTCCTTGCCCTCCTGGCCCTGTGCGCCTGCGGTCGCAATGTGGGGGGCGCCAATGCCGATGCCCTCACCGCTGCCCGGGCGGACTCCCAAGACAGCAGCACCAATACGGTTCAGAGCATGGTTTCCAGCATCAACCAGTCCGCAGCCCTTGCCGAGAGCGTGGGGGGCGTAGCCCCCTCCGGCCTGAACGCCTTCTCCGGCACCTGCCCATCAAGCCGTTCCGTGTGCATGGTGAACACCCGCACGGTGTCCTACGCGGACTGCTCTCTTGGCCGCTACTCGGTCAATGGCTCCGCCAACCTGAATTATGACTCAGCGGCCACCTGCGCCACGGCCTCGACCACCCGGCCCATCAGCGGCTCCGTCACCCGCACCACGGCGGGCCTGGTGCTCACCGTGCCAAATAACGCCGGCGTTCTTCAAGTCACGTCCAACAGCGCCACGGCCTACAACGGCGAAGCCGTGGGTGGCGGCGCACGCGTGAGCTTCAACGGCGCCAACACCTACAGCATCGCCATCCTCGGCTTGAACCGCACGCGCTACGCCAACGACGGCCTCCGCATATTCGACCACTCCGTGAAAACCGCCTCTGACCTGCAGGTGAGCGGCTCCTTCGCTGGCCGTGACCGGATGATGAGCAGCGGAAGTGTCGTGCTTCACCACAATCGGCTCCAATTCACAGCCACCACCGTGGTGAATTCCTTGCTTTGGAACGACCTGGGCTGCTGTCACCCCCGCCGCGGCACCATGACGTCAACCCTCCGAAACCTCACCGGCGCCACCCTGGAAACCTGGACCATTGATTTCGGCGTCGCCGGCCTGAATTGCGGCCAAGTGCGCGCCGACATCACCAAAGATGGCATCGCGCAAACCAGCACCCTGACGTTGCCCGACTGCGAATAATTTGCCCGGTCATTTTCTTCCACTGTAGCTGCTGACACAGGCGGCCGAAGCGTCTCATGTAACCACTCCATGGAGGGAGAACATGAGCGCATCAAAAAATTCAAAAAAGGCCGCCTGTCAATCATCCGCGGAAGAGATCATCCGTGAGTTCGATAACGACGTTCTCTTCCAGAAGATCTGCAACAAGTGGTACGCCTTCAGCGTCGTTGAAGGCGAATGCCTCATGACCGAAGTGCCTGAAGAGCACGTCTCGGCATTCAGCACTAAAGCAAAGTCTCGATGAGTTCACATTCCAAGCGTCCCGGCAGCAAAGCGGGCAACACAACCACGGGTGCTGGCGGAGGGGTGCGAAAACCCCTCCCCAGCAGCTCGGGTTCCACGGATGCCGCTGCCGCGAAACAAGTCGCCGAAGCCTACGTGGAGAAACTGCGCCGCGCCATCCTCTCGGGTGAAAAGCTCGACAAGGCTGTCAAGGTCTTGGAGCTCTGGGTTGGCGAACCGGCAAAGAAGAAGGCCGCTTAAAAAATCGTGGCCAAATGCCGCATCAGCACAGGGGTTGCGGCACAGCCGAAAACCGCCGCGCCTGGGGCCAGGCGAGCCCCCCCCGTAAAGGCGGGCAAGGCCACGGCGCGCCCCAGCAGCGCCTCCACGCCAAAACGAGCGAAGGCCGCCGCCTCTAAGGCACTTTCATTGATCCCTGCCGTGGATAGCGGCTGAATCCTGGCTTGGATTCCAGCCTCCTTGAGGCACTGAGTGAACCACCTCATGAGAGTTGGGTTTTTCGCGCCACCGCCCGCCACGTAGACAACCCGGGGCGAAGGCCATGACCGCGGCAACCCATGGGCGTAGGCCTGGGCCATGGTGTGGGCCGTGAGCGCGGTGGCCGTGGCGACCGCATCCGGGCCCCTGGGCCCCAGGCGCTTTAAATAGGTTTCATTAAAGAGCTCCCGACCCGTGGACTTGGGTGGCTTGCGCTTGAAGTAGCCGTCCCGCGCCAGGCGCTTCACTAAGGCCCAGTCCGCGGTGCCCGAAGCTGCGAGCCTGCCGCTGCTGTCGTAGCGGGCACGGCCGCCGGTGGCCTGCGCCGCCGCTAGATCCATAAGGGCGTTGCCAGGCCCTGTATCGAATGCCAACGCACGGGCGCCTGGGCCCAGGTACGTGAGATTCGCGATGCCACCGATATTTTGCACCGCCACGGGCAATGCCCCGAAACGGCCATCCGCGGCGAGCAGCCGGTGGTAGGTGGGCGCAAGGGGCGCCCCCTGGCCTCCCCAGGCCATGTCGGGCTGACGAAACTGAGAAACGGACACAAAGCCCGTGCGCTGCGCCAGCAGGGCGCCATCGAGCATTTGAATGGTGTACCCTGGCCGCGCCACCGACGGTGACCGCACTGGCGGCTGGTGCCACAGGGTTTGCCCATGAACCCCAAGGATGGTGGAGCCCGGTGAAAGACGCCAACGGCGTGTGACCCCCGCAATGAAACTCACAAGCCACAGACTATAGTCGCGCTGCAAGGCGCCATAGGCCTTAAGATCAATGCCGCCCTTTTGCGCAGCGAGGAGACGGGCCCGCAGTGCCCTTGGGAACGACTTGGAGCAGTGATTCACAAGCCTCTCCGCCACAACCCGAGGGCCTGGAGCCAGATCCACCTGCAGCAG
>CAYHWW010000044.1:0-20488 GCA_964360145.1 uncultured Oligoflexia bacterium
TGACGTGCAAAAGAAACGGTCGCAGCAGAGGTTGTGCTGCGACCGTTTTATTGGTGGAGCCGGGGGGAATTGAACCCCCGTCCGAAAAAGCTTTCATTGCCGATCTACATGTTTAGCTTATGTTTTGAGTTGCCCTGTGAGCGTCCATAAACAAACTCTCACTGAGCCTGGTGGACTGTTGTTTCGCCGCCGTGCCGTCTACCGGAGCACGTCGACTATCCCAGATCATGGCGGCTCTTCCGAAATCCTGGGAGAATCTCGGGGAACCGTCGCTAGCTTATATTAAGCAGCAAGTGCAACTGGTTCAGCAGTTACGATTTTGAGGCAGTTTTACGAGGCCTACCTCACCTCGACATGCACGAACAACTTCCACTTCTCCGTCGAAACCGTGACGGCCCCTTTCAGCCTTAGAGATATAACCCCATTACACAGACGGCGCAACCGTTCGTACGCGCACCGCGGTGCCGGAGCCCCAAAGCCGATAGGCTCGCTTCTTACCGAGAGGCGCCTCAATCTCATAGGGCTTCAACGTGAAGGAAAGCCCGATGATGCCATGGGCCCCCGACTTAAAAGCCCGCGCCACAAGCTCCCGCGTAAGAACATCAGTCTCGTCTTCGAGCCTGCCGCTCTTGGGGTCTTCGGCGATCTCGTTGGGCACGATTTTCGAGACCGTGATGGCGGTGAGGATGCGCGTCACCTTGTAACCCTCGATCTGATCCAGATTGGTGGCGAAGAGCTCTTTTTCCGTCTTGGGCTCGGCGCCCATGTCCTTCACGTCTTCTGAATGGAGCTGCATGTTCTCCGCAGTGAAAAGCACATTATCGAAATCACTGTCAGACACTCCGGGGGTCTTTGCCTTGAAAATCTCGCTGGATAGCCCGATTTCGATGTCATCCACGACGTCCCGCAGCTTCATGGCAAGACTCACCGCCGCGAACTCTGAAATTTTGGGCACCAAGAGCTTGCCGCCCTTCATCTGCACCTCGATGTCCGCGAACTGCACACCGTAATCTTCCGCGGACAGAGCGTCTTTGATGCGGGCCACGACCTTCTCGCTGTTCACGAATGCCGCCATGAGACTAAAGGCCGGTGACGCCTCGATGCAGGGGTGACCGATGGCGAATTTCTCACCGAACTTTTTCAGCGCATCCATGTTTTGAGTGCCCTTGGGCGCCACCCTCGCGGCCAAGGAGTGCTGGGAATTCGGTGACGGCGCCACAACGGGGGCCTCGCCGTCGCTGGTGGGGGGCTCCTCCGCTGGAGGAGGCAGCGGCTCAACCTCCAGGGCCGGCGCCGCCATTTGGGGCTCCGCGGGCAAATCATCCAGAGGCACTGGCGTCTCGGGCTCCGCGGGGGGCGCATCCACCATCAGGACGTCCGCTGGTAGCTCACCACCGAAGTCCAAACCCTCAAGGCCCGTCACCGACTCACCCGCGGGCGGCGGTGGAATACTCATGTCCGGCGACGCGAAGCTGCCACTGCCCTGGGACAGGGGCACTGGCGCCGCGGCAGCCGCCCGTGACAGATCCTCAAGGCTCCCGAAGTCCGCGTCGGTCACTGACTCAGCGGGGGGTTGCTCCACCAAGGCGCCGCCGTCAGCGGGCTCCGGCAAAGGTTCCCGCCGCGCCAAGTCGAAGAGTGACGTCATGTCCTTCTTCTCTTTAGGGTTTTCCTCGGAAGCCATTCCTCGTATCTTATCATTATGACTCCCTTTCTTTACGTGGGCATTTTTGGCCTCCTGGGCTGCTTGGCTCGCTACGGCGTGGGCCGCGCCGCCCTTGCCGCGGGTTGGGCTGCTCCTTCCGCCACCCTCACCGTGAACCTGCTGGGGTCGCTGGCCATCGGATTCATCGCTGCCCTCAGCAAAGCCCAGCCCTCGCTATTGCTTTCCCCGCACCTGGCCACGGGGCTCATGGTGGGCTTCCTCGGTGGCTTCACCACGTTTTCCGCATTCAGCTTGGAGCTCCTCGTCATGACGCAAGGGGGCAGACTCACCGCTGCCTTGGCCTACGCTGTCATCTCCCCTACCCTCGGACTAATTGCAGCTCTCGTGGGTTACCGACTTGCCGGAGGCTAAGGGTCCGTGTTGAATATGAGGCCATGAGCGCTTCCTTCGGTAGGCTTCTGATCTCTTTCATCTTTGTCGCCTTCGGCGTGGCCACCACCGCGGGCTGCAACGACAGGCCTGTGCGGCTCACCATCCTGCACACCAACGATATACACTCCACACTCAGGGCCCCGAAAGAGAACCCCTACGGCCTCGGAGGCCTCGCTCGCCTCAAGACCCTCATCGACACGCGGAAGAGCATCCACGGAAGCCAGCCCACGCTGTTGCTGGACGCTGGCGATTTTTCTGAAGGCAACATCGTCTACTCCATCGACCAAGGGCGCTCCATGGTGAACGCCCTCACCCGCATGGGTTACGACGCCACGGTGTTGGGCAACCATGATTTCCTGGATGGGCCCCAGTCCCTCCTCGAAATGCTGGCATTCTCGCCACGGGTGTCCGTGCTGACCGCTAACCTCAACGTCGAGGGGTTCCCCAACGGCCGCCGCCTCCAGGAAGAGCTCCTGCCCTATAAAGTGTTCCGCTTTGGTGACCTCGCCGTGGGCGTCATCGGCCTCACGACCTTCGAGTTCACCTACGCCTCCTACATGGAGCCGGTGAAAATCACCGACCCCGTGCCCGTGGCCACCGCCCTTGCCCAGACCATGCATGCCCAGGGCGTGCAGGCCATTATCCTCCTTTCCCACAACAGCATCGAGTACAACAAGACGCTCGCGCGCCAGGTACCCTGGGTCACCGCTGTCATCAGCGGCCACTCCCACGTGAAAACCCCAGAACCCGTGTTCGTGCGCAACGCCGGCCGCGACGTGCCCGTGGTGGAAGCCGGCAAATGGGGCGGCTTCCTAGGTGAGCTCAACCTCGACATCGTCCCCAAAACGGGCACAACCACTTACGTATCCTACACGCTGCACCCGGTGGCGCCTCACCTCCCTGAGAATCCTTCCATCAAACAGATGGTGGATGACATCGAAAACCGTATCCGCAGCCGCTTCGGTCGAGATGTCTACGCGGACCACGTCGCCCACACCGACGATTGGCTCCCTCATGTGGAAGACCGTGAGTCCACTCTCTCCAATTTCCTAGCTGAGTCCTACCGCACGGCCATCGGCACTGACATTGCCTTCGACGTAGCGAGCCTCCAGGGCCTGGGCCTCACCCCCGGCGATATTACAACCGCGGATGTTTATAACCTCATGCCGCATATCCCCTCCCGCCACACCGGCGCCACCTGGACGCTGAAGCGCTTGACGCTGACGGGCCGCGAACTTGAGGTGGTGCTGAACCTCTGGGTCGGCATCGGCAACTACGACATTCCCATCACCGGCCAACTTTCCATGGCCGGCGTGCAGCTGACCGCTCAACCCGCGGGTCTTAACCCCGTGCGAGGCCTGCTCGTGGGCGGCGAACCGCTCAATGCTGGCCGCGACTACACGGTCGCCCTCCATGATGGCTTCCTCCTCATCCTCATGCTCGTCAACGATCGTGTCCACCTGGGCCTCAACCTCTCCCGGGTGGAAGATTCCGGCGTCGAAGCCTGGCAAGCCGCCGCCCGCACCCTCTATCAACAGGGAGTGTTTAGAGCCGCGAATCACGCCCCCGGCCGCAATCTGCGTTATCTCATGCCCGACCTCGCCTGGAGCGAGCACGCCGCACGGTGGGAGCGCCAGCCCACGGGCGCCGTGCGCATGACCGTGCCCGTGCGCAACGTGGGCATGGAGACCATGCCAAGCGCCGCCCGTGCCATCGTTAAAGTGGGACCGCTCAACGACTACGCCCGGGAAGGCACCGCGCTGGAATCGCTCACGCCCCTCAACACCACAATCACCATCCCCGCTCTGGCCCCTGGGGAAGAAGCCTTGGTGGACATCATCTGGACTAACCCCTCCCTCCTGCCCGGCGTACAGGCCGTGGAGTTCTCGTTGGCGGACCATGGCACCTATGACCGGAACCGCACCAATGACCGTTTCCGCCTCCACATCACTCGCCCTGCTGTCGTTCGCCGTGCCTCCCTCGCCAATCCGTCATGGTACAAGTAAAACGCGCCAGTGCCCTGATTTTTATGCTGCTAGCAGCGTATCTCATCGGACGTTTCAGCCTGGGGCCATGGCGCGGCAAAGACCGTATCCCCACGGATTTCACAGTATTCCGTACCGCGGTGACCCGCTATTTCGCCCACGAGCCCGTGTATCGGCCTACGGAGAGCTCGCCCTTCAAATACTCGCCAGCTTTTCTAGCAGTGGTGGCACGTCCCCTGGCCTGGGGCAGCCCCCGCGTAAGCTGGGCCAGTTACAGTGCCTTCGGCATCCTGGCCTGGTGCCTGGCCTGTTTTGCTTTTATCCTGAAGAGCCACCCCCTGGTGCGCAATGTTCAGATCTGGCTCGGGGCGCTCGCCATGGGCATCGTGGTCTCATGGCACGGAATGCTGGAGCACCTGTCCTACGGCCAATCGGATTTTCTTGTGGCCGCCGCCATCACCGGTGTTTACCTGCTGACCCCCGGGCCTCGGCGCAAAATGCACCGAGGGCGCATCATGGTCGGCGGGGCCCTCATCGCGTTGGCCCTCAGCATCAAACCCGCGGCAGGGCTCTTGCTTCTGGGGCTCGCCTGGGATGCTGAGCTGGGCATGCTCGCCGCTGGCGCCGCCATGACCGCGGCACTGTATTTACTCACCGCCGTGGCCCTGTGGTTCGACGCTGTGCCCTGGTCGCTGACAACCCTCATGGGGCAATGGCTCACGAGCCTCGCGCGGCAACCGGCGGAACTTTTTGGCGGCAATCTCACCCAAGGCTTGGGCCCCACTTTGGCTCGCTGCTTGAACCACCCAGAATGGAGCGAAACCTTCAGCAGGGGCTTCTTCCTGGGCGGCATCGCCCTCTTCGCCGCATGCCTGGCACGGGGAGTGTTCCGTCGTCGGGAGGCTGAAGCCCAACGTTCACCGTTCGAGACCTTGCAAAAGCTCGCTGCATCCATGGGGGTGTACCTCCTGTGCAACCCCCTCTCTTGGCGTTGGAACACTTTTCTGTGGCTTCCCATGGCCTATTTCGTGTTTTTGAATCGCAAGTCCCTCAAGCCCGTCTTGTTCAACAGCATGCTCCTGGGCTTCGCATTGTTGGCGATGCTTTCCCAGACCTGGATGGCCCACCTCATCGGCGTCAAAGAGGTCGATGAGATGTCCCGCTGGGGCGTCTATGGTTGGGCCTCGCTGCTCCTCACCACCGCTGTGATCTTGGCCCTTGATCCCGTGCGGCGCTCGCGTTAATTCCGTCTCCATGAGCGCAAAACGTCGCGGTGCCATCGTGGGTCTTGGATTTATCTCTGGCAAGGGTCATCTGCCGGCCTATCTGGAACGAAAAGACGTCGAGATCGTCGCCGTGGCGGACATTGCCCCCGGGCGACGGGACTTTGCCCGCAGTGCGCTGCCCCACGCCCGCATCTACGACACCTTCGAGCAGCTCCTCGCCACGGAACGGGCCTTGGATTTCGTTGATATCAGCACGCCACCGGTGCACCACGCGCCCTATGCCATGAAGGCGCTCAAAGCGGGGCTCCACGTACTGTGCGAAAAACCGCTGACGGTGTCCCTGGATGAGGCGAAAGAACTGCTGATGGCGGCGGTTGCAGCCCAGCGCGTGGTTTTCCCATGCCATAATTACAAGCATGCGCCCGTGGTGCAGGCCGTGAGCAAGGTCATCGCCGATGGCGAGATCGGCGACGTCACGTCCCTCGTCATGAACACCTTCCGCACCACCCATGCTAAAGGCGTGAAGGAGTGGGACACGGACTGGCGCCGCAAAAAAACGGTGTCCGGCGGCGGCATCGCCATGGACCATGGCAGCCACACCTTCTATCTCACCTTTGATTGGTTGCGATCGTTGCCCACGGCGGTCACCGCCAAAATGACGACGCGGGACAAGCAGTGGGACACCGAAGATAATTTCTCCTGCACCCTCACCTATCCCACGGGCCAGGCCACCTGCCACCTGTCTTGGACCGCGGGCACCCGCAAGGTGCTCTACGTGGTGCAGGGTACCCGTGGCGCCATCATGGTGGATGACGACGACATCCAAGTATTGAGCGGCATCACCCAGCTCGAGAGCACCGGCGTTTCCACGGGCACACGCCGCTTCTCAGTGGCATCCCACTGGGGCGACGCCAGCCACGTGGACTGGTTCAACTCCATGTTCGATAAGTTCGTGGGTTGCATCCAGCGCGGTGAGTGGGTGAATGCCGAACTGCGCGAAGCTTACATGTGCGTGCAGATCATCATGAAGGCCTACGAATCATCCGCTGAGGGCTGCCGGGAATTGGCACTGGCGCCGGTACCGGTCAGATGACTCGGCAGCGGCTCAGCTCCTGGCTCTCACTGCGGTCTTCGTAGGGCTCGGACTGCGCGCTGTAGTCAGCTACGGATTCCACCACGGTGTCGCCGCTGCGGTGGGCGGTGAACGCCCCCTCCAAGACGGTCTTCATCATGCGCACGGTAACTCGGCGCCGTTGCAGCCCTGGGCAGTCGAAGTGGAAACGATTTCCCCGCTCATCCCCCTGGCGGCACCAACCAAAACCTGCACAGACGTAGAGCCCCTCTTCCGCGAGAATGCTGATGAGCTGTTCGCGATAAGTGCCTGCGAAGCCCGTGGGCTGGCTCACGACGCGGGGGTCCAAGGCGATGGTGCCTTCACCCTGAGGGGTTGCGCTGCGCGGTACTTGCAGCTCGAAGTTTTCTTGATTGGCATCGGTGAGGCGCACCGTGGCATGGGTGTCGTTCCAATTCCACAGCGTGAGAGTGGCCGGGCCCGAGGCCACGTTGCGGCTCTGGCCCTCACGATTTTGGAGCACCAGGGCTTTGTTCGGCAACACCGTCAACGTCCCCGCCACGGGGTGCATACACCCCACGGCCAGCGAGGAAACCACAAGAGCCCAAGCCAGGAACACCGCGTTTTTATAGAGCATGCAGATACGCTGGTGGCCGCGGTCGGAAGCGTCAAGACGCAGGGTGTTAGGGCCCGAGCGTCACCCCAAGCACCTTGCTGGCATCCTGAAAATCATTCTGATTTAACGTCCAAAGATCACATCCGAAACGTCGGGCAAGCACGGCGATCATGACATCGTGGCCGTGGCGAGAAGCGCCGAGACCCAATCGAGCCAAGGTATCCCCCGCACGCCAATGATCATCTTCCGACGGGACGAGTACCCGCCGATTCCTGCGGAAAGGCTCCAACAAAGCACGCACTGCCACATCGGACTCCCTGGTACGACCGCCAGCGAGAAGCTCCAAAGCCACCGTAGCGGGCATCAAAAGCATCCGGTGGCGGATTTTCTCCCGCAGCTCGCTCTGATGCCCCCGCAAGAACTCCACCCAAACGCTTGTATCAAGAACCAGTGGCTTCATTTTGCACTGAAGTCTGGTACCGCGCCAAAGGCTTCATCGATGGCCTGGGATATCTCTTCGTTGGCCAGAACCATTTCAAGAGCACGGTCCACGGCTTGCGTGTCTGTGGGCACACCAAAGATTTTACGAACACGCTCAAGCTTGTGGGCATCCATGTCCATGGTTTTCCGAGTTCTCGCGCTGGCGCGAGGGCGTCTTGCGGAGCGAGCGTTACGTATCATACATACGATTATACATTTTATATGCATATCAGTCAATGCCCCTTGCCCTTTTCCCCACTGCGCCGTATTTTCAGGGCACATGGCGACTCTCAGCACCCAACCCTACAAGGGCACCCGCGATTTCTACCCTGAAGACATGCGGGTGCGGCAGTGGATGTTCGGCAGGATCCGCGCCTGCCTCCTGCGCCAAGGTTACGAGGAATATGACGGCCCCATGCTGGAACCCTTCGAGCTTTACGCGACGAAAACCAGCGAAGAAATCGTCAACGAACAGCTCTACTGGCTCATGGACCGCGGTGAGCGTAAAATGGCCATCCGCCCCGAGATGACGCCCACCCTGGCGCGCATGGTGGCGGCTAAACAGAACGAGTTGCCGCGCCCTCTGCGCTGGTTTTCCATCCCCAACCTGTGGCGCTACGAACGGCCCCAGCGGGGGCGCCTGCGGGAACACTGGCAGCTCAACGTGGATGTCTTTGGCGGCTCGCCGCTGGCGGAAGATGTCGAACTGCTCTCGGTTATCACAGCGCTGATGGGTGAGTTTGGTGCCCCGCCCAACGGCGAGAAATATGAGATTCGCATCAATCACCGGGGGCTCACCAACACCATTTTAAACGAGCACCTGAAGGTCCCCACGGAAAAAACCACCGCCGTCTGCGCTCTCCTCGATGGTGGCCCAAAAATGGGTGAAGAGAAATTCCGTGTGGGTCTTGCTGCCCTGGGGCTCGACACTGTGGCGGTGAATTTCCTTTCAGACCTTGTGTTCAGGCCGGAGACCCATGGCAAGCTCGCACAAAGCCTAGGCGACAATCCCCATTACCAGCATCTTTTAAAAATCACTTCGGCTCTCAGTGAGTTGGGAATAGAGGCCGCCTTCCGCTTCGATCCCAGCATCATGCGGGGTTTCATGTACTACACGGGCCTCGTGCTGGAAGTCTTCGACAAGCATCCCGACAACAACCGCGCCCTCTTCGGCGGCGGCCGCTACGACAATCTCGTGGGCATGTTCGGCGGCGCACCGCTCCCCGGCGTGGGTTTCGGCATGGGGGACGTGACCTTCCGCAACTTCCTCGAATGTCACGGCTTGCTGCCCACGTTCAAAGATCGGGGCGCCGTGTACATCAGCGTCATGGAAGAAAACCTCATGATCCCCGCGCAAAAACTAGCCGCCCAGATCCGTGCGGGGCTCGCGGGCACGGCCCATTCTGACACGCCGGTGTTCACCAGCCTCTCCGCTGAGAAGCCAAAGAAAGCATTCCCATCCGCGGAAAAACTGGGCGCCCGCTTCCTCGTCTTCGTCGGATCTGACGACGTGGCCTCTGGCTCCTACCAAATCAAAGACCTGCCCCAGCGCCAAGAGCACAAGGGCGATGGCGCCCAGCTTGCCCGCTTCGTGGTACAAGCACCCGCCCTTACTTAAGGGCCTGTTAAACAATAAGTGCCCATTCTGGCATCTCATCTTCCGGCCATCTTTGCCCGCTACTCAGTCGCAAAATCCTCAGCGTAGCCCTGCTACGCTTCCGGTTTGGCTCCTTCCGTGGCGGCCAAATCTGACCGAAATCTGAGCGCCAGAACGTGCACTTATTGTTTAACAGACCCTAACCGCTGGAACGCTCGCCGTGCCCCTGCTTGCCGCGGCTGACGTGTATCAACGATATTTGTTTTTCTAGATCGTTGAGAAAGGGCCAGATGCGAGGCGGAGGGCCGCAGCGAGCGACCAAGGCGCACTCCTGTGCGCCGCGTGGAGCCGCGAGGACCCGACAACGAAGCAGATGGCCCTTTATCGACGATCTACGGCTGACTCCGCCATGGCGGCCTTGGATTCGGCACAGGCCGTGGCATGCTCCATTGATTTCAGTGCGTGCCGCGTGCGACGGAGCAGGTGGGATTGAGCCGCCGCATCCCTAGCGCCTTCGCAATCGTCAGCACGGTAGAGCGCATCTGATAACTCCCACAAAGCCCGGGCGTTCTTCGCTTCGGCCCCGGTGTAGGCACGCAGGTACTGGGCCGCAAGCAACATATCACCAAGCAAAAACTGGATACGTCCCTGGGCGAGGTTCACCATGTTGGTTGTGCTCTTCGGCAAATCGCCACGCAACGCTTCAGACAGCAAGCCCGTGGCCTCCTGTAGTTCACCGCGCACGGCGGCGGTCACTTCGCCTGCCTTGGTTTGCTCCAGACGCCCGTGGTTCCAAAGCACCGATCCGCGGGTAATCATCATGAGTGGCGAAGTACGAGCCGCCCGCAAAGCCTCATGGGACATGCGCAGGGCCTCGCCATGGTCGCCCATGGCCGAACGCACTAGCGCATCAGCGGCCTGGGCCCATACCGCGGCGGACACACCAGCGGAGGGTGCGGCACCTGGTTTCTTCGCGCCGTTGCGCAATTCCGTCAGTTGAGCCACCGCTTCCTTCAACAGCGCGGACGCACCACTGAAAGTGCAAACCCCCGTCAGGTTCACGGACACCCACACCAGCATCCAGCGATACTCGGGGCTTGTGGGGCGCGCGGCGATGAGGGGCTTCAAGGCGTTCAACACCTCCATCGAAGCCGCGCAGTCATTCTCAGCCGCGGTGTAGCCGGCCATGGCCCTGTCCACGACCTCACCCTCAAGGGCCGACTTCATGACGTCCGGGCCCTGGGCCACGGCACTTACAGCACACAAACTCATCATCATAACGGGCCCTAGAAGGCGTTTCATTTCCAGCCTCCCCAGGCCTGATATCCCGCCCAATAATACGGATGGCTTGTCGCAGGCGCGGCTTTCACGGATGCAATGCCCCGACGCAGGGCTTCCGCCCCCGTCACACCCAGGGCCATCTCAGCATAATATTTTTCCAGCACCAGGGCCTCCGCCTCTCCGCCGGATTGCCAACGGGTGAACAGGCCGCTCGCGGCGCCAGTGTCGGCCAGCGTCCGTACCCACACCGCCTCCGCCCCACCATCAGCGTCCTCAAAGACAGTGCCCGTCGCGCAAACCATGGCAAGGCCTTCACGGCGATAGCCCACCAGGTCCTGCACTTTCAGCTGACCACCCCAAGTGGCAGCCCACGGGTCATCGGACCCGATGTGGGCATCCATGCGCAGGTGAAGCACATTGCGCTCTTTCTGGCCGAGGAATGCGCCGAGCACATTTTCCTTCGTTGAGGCGGCGCGGCTAAACACAGCCATCTTGCCGATATTTGGGGTGCGAGAACCTACGGAGGCGGGGGCACGGCCCCCATCGGCGGGAGCCACGGTGAAGAGCGCCACGCTGGGTTCCACTGCCCCCGGGTTTTCAACGCGTGCGCTCATCACCGTTGAATACAAACCAGGGCTCAACACCATGGCGCGACTATCCACCACGTACTGCACGCCATCATGGAGCAAGGCCAGAGGCACGGCATACAACGCACCGTCTGGAGATACGATGACCCGTGTGGCGGCACCGGCCTTCGCCAATGCAGCGCGGAAAAATTTATCATGGACTTCGCGTCCCGTGGCCGCGGCTGCGACCACTGTCACATCGGGGTTCGCCACCTGACGCCGCAACTGCTCGGCCAAGGGGCGCGCCTCCTGCGGTTTTCCTGGTAATCCGACAAATGAAACACCAAGGCGGGTCACGACGAAAGCATAGGACGCTTCACCTAACATATGCTCGATGTGAGCGACGCCTTCTGGGATGCGGGAGGTGAACTCATCGGGGTCCAGATCCATGGTGGAGGCGGGTAAGATGGCCGTGAGCACACCCGGGCTCCGGGCAAATAAACTCACTTCATCAATGCGCCCCGCGGCCGCTGCATCCACTGTTGGAAACAGCTCCTCGGTTTTATTTTTGCGGGCGATGCCGCCCTTTTCAACCCACTTGACGAAGAGCCCGCGCACCAGTGCACGGAAAGCTCTCTCTTTGGTCTCATCGCCAAGCGCCGCGGAAAGTCTCAGGTGATCACCGAACTCCAAGGCCTTCATGTCCGCCACCACCTGCAATGCCCGTGGGACCATACGAGAGCTCACCAGGGCAGCCGTCGCTCCCTCGAAGTAAGGGCGCGCCACCACGGTGAGGTTCTCAAGAATGCGCTCATCGCCCAGCACCTCGGAGCGCACGAAGTAGAAAGATTCACGAGCTTCCTCCAATGCGATGAGGGCTGTCTCAAACTGTTTTTTGAGAAGCAGCGCCTTGCCCTTGGCACCCGCGAGATACATGCGCCAGAGGCGACCTTGGAAAGGGTCGCTGGGGGGAACAACCTGCTTCAATGCCTCAAGGCCCTGCTCCGCGCACTTCACCGCATCGTCCGCTTTGCCCTCCGCCAATGCCACTTCAGCCTTGGCATGCCAGTAGTAAAGGAGAGCGCTCTTACCAAGTTTATCTTTGGTGTCTTCAAGGGGAGACAGCCATAGAGAGGCCATCTCTTTGCCCCCAGGCTTGTGCATGCCGAGCAGCATGCGGATGTAGAGGATCTGGGCTGCCATCTCCGGGTTCAGGTCCTTGGCCTCGGATGCCCGCAACTCTCGGTACACCACGGGCAACTTCAAGAAGGAGGATTCCGCGGCCATGATATCGCCGTACTGCAAGTTCAGGGTGGCGATGCCCAGCAATGACTTCACTTCATATTTCTTCAGCTTGAACTGGCGAGCCACAAGCACGGTGGCTTGGTAATCAGAGAGAGCCATGCCCTGCTTGCCTTGGGCCTGATGCAATTCTCCGAGGAGCGCCATGGCACGCACCAGGGCAGGGCCATGGCGCAGCTTGATGGCGATCATGCGGCAGCTGTTGAGCTTCATGGAAGCTTCATGATCCTTGCCATTGGACAGGGCCTTTTCCGCCTCAGTGCACGCGCCGTCCGCCAAGGCTTTGCCTCTGTCTCTGTCCTGAAAGTCGCCATCACTGAAGGAGTAACCCAAATATTTTTCGAGGCCGACGTGGACCAGGTCGCTCCATCCTTGCTGAACCTGCTCCATGACATCCGCATGGGCGGCAGTGGCAATAAAAAAGAGCAAGAGGGCCGCTCTCATGGCGTCTCCCCTTTGACTTCATCCATATTGATGGCGAACATGTTCTTCGCCCGACTGGCATCGATATCGACGAGCTTCCAATCCTCATCAACCCGCTCCAACACGAAGACCACGCGTTCGAGGTCTTTGCCGTAGACCACCTCGAAGCGATCACCGAAGGCTACCATTTCCAGCATCTGCATTTCCCAGAACGCGGAACCAAAGCCTTTGCGGAATTCACCGTCATAGGCTTTTACCCGGGCTTTATGAAAGCGCTTGATGAGGGGACCAAAATCAGACTCTGATGCTTTGGCGAGCTCCGGGTAGCGGCTCACCATGATGAGAGCCGCATCTTCCACGCCAATGGCGAGCACCTCGTTGATGGCGGCGACGTCGCTTTTCTGCCAACTCTTTAAGATGGTGTGCCACGCGGCGTGGGGTCCTGTGTGGTGAAGCTCACGCATGCTGTAGCCATAGCCCCCTAGAACTAAGGCGATGATGAGCAGGATGACCTGCACGGGGCGGGACATCGCGGTGAAATACCCTCCATCGGCGGAGGGCGCGGATGCTTTGAACACCTTACCAAGGGTGGGGCCCAGACGCTCCATCACCGGTTTGAGCTTCTCCCGGAGTTTTGCGGCGGGCGATACCGCCAAGGGCGCCGCGGTGGCCGCGGGCTCCTTGACCAACGTCAGGCTGGGGCGAATACTTTCTTTTTTCGGAGCGGCGCTCTCAACAGGAACAGGAGGCGGTGTTAAAACCTTGGCCTCGCCGTCCATGGACACTATTTTCAAGCCCTTTGCAGGCACCGGAATTTCAACGGTGGGCAATGCGATGGCGTCGTCTTTTTCAACCGCTGGGGCGCCTTTGGCTGCCGCGGCTTGTATGGCGGCTTGCAAAGAAGACGCAAGCAGATCCCCGCCATCCTCAGGCTCAGGTTCTGAAATAGACTCAGGCGCAAGCTCCTCCGACACAGCCGCAGGGGGCTCGGCAACCTCATCCACCGTAGCAGCGTTGCCTTCGATGATCATTTCGCCGCTGCTGACAACCAGGTCCAACCCAGGGCCGAGGTCTGCCGACGCCGCCACGGGCGCGCCCAGGCTTAAAGAATCCGCGGAGGTCTGGATCTCAAAGGAAGCCGTCAAATCCAGCACTATGCCGTCATCAGCTTTTTTCGCTGAGGAATCCTGGGACAAGAGTCACCTCGCATATCGGATCGTCGAGGCTTGGCCTAAGGTTGAGTTGAGTCCGATCTCTTTTGTCCGAAAGGCGCCTTTTGCCTAGCGGGATCTTGCCGCGTCCCCTCATGGAAATCCTCTCACCCAACGGTAGGGGCATCCGCGCTCACCCGCCACGACGAACGACAACGAAGCCATGCGGCAAAACAAAAGCCAAGCCTAGGCGAAGGTATTTTGCCGCATGGCGAGGCGGAGGAGGAGCGGTCCGACCAAAGCGGGCTTCCTGCCCGCTGCGTGGAGGCCGCGACGACGACAACGAAGCCAGGCGGCAAAAGACCAAGCCTACGGCTTTTTCGCTACGATGCTTGCCATGACAGTCTTCCCATCATCGACCTCACGGTATTTGAGGATATGGAAATCCTCGAAGAGCTTGCGCAACTCGCCCTCTTCCAGAAGCCACTCTTTTTGTTCGGTCTTGTTGTATTTGAGGTTACCCATGGTGTGGTTCTCGAAAACCACCACTCCACCCTTTTTAAGCCCCGCCTTGATGCCTGGGATGAGTTTCCGATCCAGAAACTCGATGACGAGAACAACGTCATATTGATCCGGAGTAATTTTGTAGGTAGTGAGGTCCGCCACCACGGTCTTGATTTGGACCTTGGATTCCCGAGCGAGCCTGCGTGCGCGGCGGATGGCCTCCTCGGCAATGTCCACCCCCACAACGTGATAGCCCTTTTTCGCCATGAAAACAGCGTTGCGGCCCTCGGCCATGGCCAAATCCAGCACCCGGCCCCGGGGTGGCAGCAAAGGCATGCTTTCCACCAAGAAGGGGGCTGGCTCCTTGCCATAAACATAGTCTTTGCTCTGGTGGTAGACTGCGTCCCAGCGATTCGACAGGGTTTCAGGGTCCTCCCCGGTCAAGGTCTGGTAGGCGCTCACCCCGGATTTTTTCTTAGTCTTGGCGGGGCGATTGTCTGCCCATAGGGGCCCACCGGCCAGCATCCCAAGCACGAGGAAGAGAATGCTGGCGCACTGCATCATACCTGGGATTTCCTTGCGCATATGGCCCCTCGCTACTAGAACAGGAATGCTATGGCCAAAGCACCACCGGTGGCAAGTTACAAGCTCATCAAGCGTACGGAGCAAGCTCAAGACACCTTCGAGCTGACTTTCGAGCGCCCTGCCGGGGACTTCCTCCCCGGGCAGTTCATCAGCATCATCATCCCTGGAGCGGGCCCCGGCGGCCGAGACCTGCGGCGCGCCTACTCCATCGCCTCCCCCCCGCAATTCCAAGGTCGCTTTGAGCTCTCCATCAAACTGGTTCAAGGGGGCCCTGGCACCACCTACTTAAACAGCCTTAAAGCCGGGGATGAGATCCGCGGTCAAATGCCCATGGGTGATTTCATCATGAAGCACCCTGAGGATGCCCCCGCCCTCTTCATTGGCACGGGCACCGGCGTCGCCCCCCATCGGGCCATGGTGCTGTCAAAAAATCACCCCTGGCAGGCCCCTCTTGGATTCCTCCAGGGCGTCCGTGCGGAAATCGATGTCATCTATCCTGAACTCTTTGCCGCTGACCGGCCCCTGCCCCTCCGCAACGCGGAACATCTCAAAATCTGCCTGTCCCGCCCCGCGGACCGCGACGCCTGGCTGCGCAAACCCGAGGGCTACGTGGGCCGGGTCACGGATTACCTCCGCAACGAGATGCAAGATTGGGATTGGGCCAAGAGCCACTACTATCTCTGCGGTTCCGGCCCTATGATCATCGAGGTGGAGGGCTGGCTCATGAATGACAAGAGCGTGTCCAAGACCCAAATTCACAAAGAGGCCTATTTCAAGTGATCTTCTCTGGCGAACACCTTCTCATCCTTGGCGTAGTGCTGCTGTTCTTCGGGCCACGTTTTTTGCCCGCCGCCGGTGCCACCATGGGTAAAGCCGTGCGCAACCTCAGAGACGCCTTCTCCGGCGTGAAGGAACCCGCCTACCGCAAGCTCTCTGAACGTGTCATCACCGATGAGGAGGGTTCATGAGCAGCCCCACTGTGGAACAATTGCGCGCCTTTTTCGAAGAGGGCGCCCTTGCTCAAAGGGCTGCCGCCAGCCTGAAGAACGGCGCCCAAATCGCCCTCATCGTCGAGGGCGCCAGTTACACCTTCACCAAAGAGGGCGGGCGTAACCGCCTCCTCGCGCAAGCGCCCATCAAAGCAGACATGACGTTCACTATGCCCGCCGCCTCGGCCTTGGAACTCGTCACCCGCCGCTTTGATTCCGTTGGCCAGGTGGGTCTGCATATTTTTGAAGACGTCCTCAGCCAAGACCCGACCCGCAAGGTGGGGGCCCGCTTCCACTGTGGTTTCCTGACGCTCATGACCAGCGGCTACATGGGCATCCTCACCGCCGGAGGCGCGGATGTGGCAAAGTTCCTGGCTAGCCGCGGTTTCGGCAACATCTCTAAACTCAAAGACGCCATAGCGAGGCTCAAATTATGAGCATGATCGATAAAAAGAACTTTAATAAATTCCTCAACGAGTCCGACATCGAAAGCATCGTGGCAAGCCTCGCCATGCAGCTCAACCGGGACTACGAAGGCAAGAAGCTGGTGCTGGTGACCGTGCTCAAGGGCGCCTGCATCTTCATCGCCGACCTCTGCCGCCAGCTGAAACCCGATCTGGAAGTGGACTTCGTGCGCATGGGCGCCCACGGCAAAACCGATACCAGCCCGGGCACCACCACTTTCATCAAAGACATCACCTCTGACATCCGCGACAAACATGTCCTCATCGTCGAAGAAATCATCGACTCCGGCCGCAACCTGAAGTTCCTCTACGACCGCCTCCGGTCATCGGGCCCCGCTTCCGTGGAGGTTGTGACCTTTCTTGATAAGCGCGGTAAGCGCATGGTGGACGTACCCGTGAAGTATTACGGGCGCATCATCGAAGACCAGTTCCTCGTGGGCTACGGCCTTGATCTCGAAGAAAACAGCCGCAACCTCTCGGAAATTTACTACTTGAAGTACCCCAACTGAGCGCCCCACAATGACAGCCCCCAAGGCCCCACAACTGCTGCAGAGGCGAGTCGTCATCCGGGGCAAGGTCCAGGGCGTGGGCTACCGCGCCTCCACGGCCCGGGAGGCCGCGCAGTACCATGGCCTCCGGGGCTGGGTGCGCAACCTGCCTGATGGCTGCGTGGAGGCGGTATTCTGTGGTGAAGCCAGGGCCGTGATCATTCTCGTGGATTGGTGTCGGCGGGGGCCGCCACGCTGCGTGGTGGAGTGCATCGACGTCGAGGATGAGGCCCCGGACCTCAAACTCCCCCCCTTCGAAGTCCTCGACTAATTAACGGGATATTGACCATCAAGTTCGAGGAAATCCGCTTCCAGCACATGCCCCGTATCCGATGAGGACATCAGGTCCGCGTCGTTGCTCTCGACGTAGTAGCGACATTGGCTGCGCTCAAACCGAGTGTAGTAGTGGTCGGGAAACCCCAAAATATGGCCTGCTTCATGGGCGAAAGCTGTGAGGCGAACATCGTCGTAGACATGCATGACGCGGTGGCTGTTGTTCACGCTGGCCCTGGAACCTACCTCCGGGGAGAACTGCAGAAGATATGGTTGAGCGTCGGATAAATACTCACCAGGGCGCCACACCACTTCCACGCTGAGGCGACGGGAACGCCACGCCCCCTCAATGGTGGCTTTGATGCGCCCTGCAGCTTCACCCAGCACGCCAGGGTCAAGGTGAAGCTCGATTTTCCCCTGGGAAACCCTTCGCACAGCGACATGGGGGGTGAAATGGTAAAAAGCGGCATCAGCTTCGACCCAGGATGCCCAACTCACGATTATGTTTCTCCGCTCGGCGAAGTCCGCGGCCAAGTCGAGCCTGGATTTGACACTGGCGTAATCTTCATTGCGATGCATGAACGAAATGAGATCGCTGGCCAGCGCGGGCGCGGCGCAATCGCTCTGAGCGGCGCAGGCAGACAACGTCCGCTCAAGTCGCAAGAGGAGTGGCACGTCTTCGCGGTGGATTTGCATGTTGAGTTGCCACAGCATCCGCGACTCATCATCGCTGATCAGGCTGCGGGCGTGATCATTGAAACGCACCCATGCGGAGTTCATCGGCAGCTCTCGCACGCGGTTGTATTCCCCGAGGACCTCAGGCCAACTCTCTTGGGCCTCGTCATTCCAGCGATCCACGGGGCGGGCTGTCTCGAGGGGCTCTCGGATGGTGAGAGGTCCATGGAGCACCCGGCGGTAGCCCGACGCCCCCTCAGCGTGGGCCGCAACATATGCGGTCATTTCATCCCGACGGGCATCGAGTACCGCGGCGATCTGCTCTCGAATATGCTGGTCACGGTTGTCGCAGTCAGCGGCCCAAATCCTTGCGGTCGCCATGCTGCGCACTAGACCCATGAGATTGCCGCCCTGGGCCTGGGACACAAGCTCACCGCCAGCGGCTGGCGGTGCGCCGCGGCCACCATCAGCATGCGGGCTGTCACTGCCGCAGCCCGTGAGAAAAAGTAAAAGTAGGAAAGTTACTGGTTGATGCGCCCAGGCGCTACCCAGCAAAGCACTCACTAACATCAGAGCCTGGAGGGCCCCACTCAAAGCCTGAAACATAGCCTATTCGATCTGAAGCAGCTTGGCGCAGGATTTTTGCATAATGGGATGATAGCCCCCCCGCGCCTGAGCGAAGATCTCAAGGGCCATGCGCTTGCCCTCCGGGGTTTGGGCGAGCTCCCGGTACAGCGGCTTGATATATTTGCCGCGGCCCGTCCTTATGAGGAACTCACGCAGGTGTTGATATTCAGCGGCGTGGTGGTTTCTGATCACGAGCTTAAACCAGCGATAGAGCACTTCCGGGTTTCGTTGGCCGGATACGTGGAAAACCCTGTCCAGTTCACCCATGCGCGGGGCAGGTACGTCGCCGCCGAGGATATCGAGCAGGTTCACAAGGTCGAAGGGAGTCCAGCCAGCGGTGCTCTTCGGCGCAACAGGTTTTGCCGTTTTCCAGATTTCTGCGATTCTTCCGATTTGCGCGGCACGCTCGGAATGGATGGCCGGAGCGTTCGTCGGCAGACCAGGGCCATTAACCCATGCATCGACCCTGAGGCGCTCACCAAGACCAGGGTTCTCAGAAACCAAGGTCTGATGCAGGAAAGAAAGGAAGTCGGCGCTCGTGATGCTCTGGAAGCGGAACCGCTCGAAGTAGGACTTGAGGAACCTGTCGAATTTCTGGCGACCAACCGCTTCTTCAATGGTCTTCAGGAAAAATGCTCCCTTTTGATAGGCGACGGCGTTGATGCCGTCCTCCGGGTCCCGACCCGCGAGGTTCAACCTGAGGTGCGTATCGGCGGGGTTCGCCTTAAGGGTATTGAAGGCGTCTTGCAATTCCCCGAAGTTTCTCAGCTCCATTTGGTCGGCGAGCGCTTTTCCATAAATAGCTTCGATAATGCGGACCTCGGCGTAGGAGGTGATACCTTCATTGAGCCAGAAGTCGTTCCAAGTGGCGGGTAGGACGAGATTTCCAGACCAGTAATGGGCGTATTCATGGGCTACGATGTTGATCATGGAGCGATCACCAACCACCATGGCTGCGTTCAGGAAGGTGAGCCTGGGGTTTTCCATGCCTCCGTAGGGGAAGCTGTAGGGAAGAACAAGGATATCAGCCCGATCCCACATAAAGGGCCCAAAAAGAGATTCCGCTGTGCGCAGGATCCTTTCCGCCTGCCCGAACTCCCGGGCCGCGGCTTTGATGAGGCCAGGCTCGGCATAAACGCCGGAGCGGGGCCCCAGCGTGCGGTACCGGATGTCACCAACAGCAAGGGCAATGAGATAGGCGGGAACAGGCTGCGGCATGACGAATTCATAGCGACCATCGCGGGATTTGGCGGTGGGGTTCCTGGCAGACATGAGAGCCAGGAGGTCTTTCCTCGTGCGGATTTTGGCCCGGTATGGAGCCCGCACGGACGGTGTGTCCTGGCAGGGAATCCAGGTACGGGCCAGGATGGGTGCGCTCAAACTGAATAAGAATGGTTTACCGGATACGGTTTGTTCCGGCTCTAGCCAGTTGAGCGCTCCCGCGGAGGGCTTTGTCTCGTAGTGGATCGTGACCGAGCGGACTTGGCCCGGGGGCAGCTGGACGCTCAACGGTGAGCCGAGGATGGGGTCAGGGGTGCCGACGGTGTATTCAAGGCTCTGATTTCCCGGTGAGGCTGTGACGCTGCCTATCTTCAGGTCCTTGGTGTCGAGATAAAGCGTGTTTGAGCTCGTTTTGTTGTCTAACTCGTAAGTGACCGCACCAGAGATCACTTTGCGGTCAAAATCCACATTGAGATCGAGGTCCACCGACTTCACTGCTATTTCGTGGGGGCGGGAGTAAGAATGGGGATCATTTTCAAGGGCCCTGGGCGCTGCGTGGGATGAGAGAGCCAGTGCCAGCATGCCGGTCACGAGAAAATACATGATACCTCCGGGGATAGGGCACGGCAATGTATCATGATTTCGAATGATTAATAGAAAATATTGGTACATTAACCGCATCCGTACTCGGATGATGCTGACGCTCCTCAGGGGGCGTCGCGGCCGGCCCATCCTAAACCCTCGTCTAGATAGGCTGTGCTCACGTGCCCGACCCCACTCACCGGGCTCCCAGTCGCACGCCTCC
>CAYHWW010000045.1:0-20337 GCA_964360145.1 uncultured Oligoflexia bacterium
CAGCACCTGTGGTGCAGCCATCAGTTCGGTTTCCATTCCGATCGGCGCCATCAGCGCCACGGTTTATGTGAAGCCTAAAAAAGTGGGCTACATGCCCTTCACGGCCACGGCCTCAGGACTGGGGGGGGCGACGCAATATGTCACCGTCAACCCCAACGTGGCTCGCAAGCTCTCATATCAAATTCAGCCCATTGACCCCATCGGCACCGGCATCACCCCCCCTTCCATCGCGGTCGCGATATTGGACAACTACGACAACGTTGTGACGACGTCCTCTGCCAATGTGACCCTCTCTATTACGGGTGGGCCCACCACGGCAGCGCTTACGGGTACCCGCACGGTTGCCGCCGTGAATGGTGTTGCTACGTTTAATAATATTATAGTCACAGGTCTTGGGCGTGGTTTCTCCCTGACCGCATCTGGCACGGCCTTAACCTCCAGTAGGAGCGTGGCCTTCGAATTGGCTGCCGCACCGGCACCTGTGCCGACGCCAATACCAGTACCTGTGCCGGCACCAACACCCACGCCAGCGCCGGTACCTGTGCCCGCGCCGACACCGACACCCACGCCAGCGCCGGCACCTGTGCCCACGCCAACGCCAACGCCGGTACCTGTACCAACACCAACACCCACGCCAATTCCAACAGCGACTCCCATTGCCGTGGCTCCCGTGAGCGTGAGCGCGGTGTGGTTCAATGATGGTGGCGAGAAGATCGCGCAGCAGGTGGTGCGTGGGCCCACGGCCGCCAGCACCCGCAACAGCATCTTCAATGGTAGTCAGGTGAACCTCTTCGGTGCGAAGAACGAAGTGGTTGGCTTGAATATGATCCTGGAAGCTGCCACCAGTGCCGCCTCCAACGTGAGCGTGAGCGTGTCCAACCTCACGGGCCCCGGTGGGGCGGTCATATCGTCCACCCCCGCGACGGCAAGCACGCTCTACAACTGGACTAGCCGCAACATTGAATTGTTCTTTGTGCGCTACCTCCAGATCAAGGGCCTCTCTCGCCTGTCCTACGAAACCTACGACGAACGCCACATCCCCAAGAAGTTCCAGCGGCCTTCGGACGCCAATGGAATCGGCTCAGGTACGTGGGCGGATCGTCCTGACCACGATAAGTCCTATCCTGAGATCGCCGTGCCCTACGAGCTTGTGAATACTTTCGGCATCGCCGCGGGTCGTTCACAGTCCATTTGGGCCGACGTGTACATCCCCAAGACCGCTGCCGCGGGATTGTACTCCGGCACCGTCACGGTAAAAGAAGGGGCCTCTGTATCCTACAGCGTGCCCGTGCGACTTACCGTGAAACGCTTCTCGTTGCCTGACGTCCCTTCGAGCAAGACGATGCTCTTCATGGGCTACAGCGACGTGGCCCGCCGCTACACTGGCGAGTCCTTCCCCAGCGCTGGAACCGCTCAGGAAACCACCAACAAACTAGTCCGTGATCGGCACTTCATGATGGCTCACCGCCACAAGATCGCCATGATCGATGCGGACCAGGGTGCCAGCGCCTGGAGCGCGGATCGTCCCCGGGACGAGTGGTTGCCGCGATTGAACGGCAGCCTCTTCACCGCGGCCAACGGTTACGATGGCCCTGGGGTGAGCACATCCAACGGGGTGTACTCCATCGGCACCTACGGCACCTGGGGCTGGAGCGGCGGTACGGAGGCCACCATGCGCACCCGCACCGATGCTTGGGAAAACTGGTTCGCTGCCAACGCCCCTGGCGCGGAGCGTTTCCTGTACCTCATCGATGAGTCCAGCAACTATGCCCAGACAGAGCAGTGGGCGAGCTGGATCAAGAACAACCCCGGAGCGGGTCGTAACTTGAAGTCCTTCGCGACCCTGCCCTTGCCTGATGCCGTGGCCAACGTGCCGAGCTTGAACATCGTGGCGAGCTGGATGGCTGTGGGTGTCAGCACAACCTGGCAGAACGCCTTCAATGCCCTGACGGCCATAGCCGGCAACAAGGCCTACTCGTACAATGGCAAGCGCCCCGCAAGCGGCTCCTTCGCCACTGAAGACGATGGTGTGGCGCTGCGGGAAGTGCCCTGGGGTCAGTACAAGAAGGGCATCAATCGCTGGTTCTTCTGGGAGTCGGCATACTACAACGACTACCAAGGGGGCCGTGGCCAGACCAACGTGTTCCAAACCGCCCAGACCTTCGGCTCAGCCCCCACGGTTGATGCCAGCGTGGGTCAGATGGGCTGGAACGTGAGCAACGGCGACGGGGTGATGTTCTATCCCGGCACCGATACGGTCTTCCCAGCGGAGTCCTATGGGGTCCAAGGGCCCATGGCGAGCTTGAGGCTCAAAACCTGGCGCCGAGGCATCCAAGATGTGGACTACCTCACTTTGGCCGCTGCTATCAATCCCACCCGGGTACAGCAGATTGTCCAAAGCCTCGTGCCCAAGGCCCTCTGGGAGTTCGGTGTGTCTGACCCCAGTGACCCCACTTGGGTGAGGACCGACATCAGCTGGAGCATCAACCCAGACGTCTGGGAATCCGCCCGGGCTGAGTTGTCCGCCATTATTGAGGCTGCCACGCCTTAATAGATCCTCAGGCTGTGAATGGTTATTGTTGAACTGAAGGCATTCAGGCTTGCATCGGGAGGGTCCCCCGCATATAAGGGGGCCCTCCCCATATGCTTAATCTTAATCGTTTATTAGCTATTACAACGGTTCTGCTCGCAACCCTCTCCGGTGGGTGCGGTGCTGACGATTGGCTCGAGGATCTCGTCGGGCGCTATGACGGCTTTGTGGCAACGGGCGCCGCGGGCGCCATGGAAAATCAGTACGTGGTCAGCGGAAATCTCAAGCAAACCACGGATCAGCTTTTCACGTTGCGCGTTTCCACCGCGGGCAACCGCCGTCGCTGGGGCGTTCATGCCCGCATCGGCGGGGGCAATCGCCTTTTCCTGGCCTCCCGCCGCATCGACACCGGCGTGGACACCCTCATCACCCTCACGAAGGAATCGGACAACTGCTTCTCTGGCGAGGGGGCCAAGGTTTGCAACTACCAAACGGAACTTTATGTGGAGATGCCCGCGGCATTGCGGGGCGAGCACGCTGTTCTCGTGTTGCGTAAAATTACGGACTCCACAGCACCTTTGCCGACGCTGGAACAACCCCGCGCCTATAGCCTTACGGAGCTCTTTGAGCGCGCCCTGTTCGACGGCTTCGAAGCCCGCACGGAGTTTGAGCGCTACACCCAGGCCCGCCTCAATGCGCAGCACGCCGCCTTATCCCTCTTGCCCCACTTCTCAGCCAATACGGCGCTTTCCTTCATCGTCTTCGGCGCCATGGGCCCCTTCGCTCTCATCGGTGATCTAGCCCCGTTCCTCTTTCCTTCCCGCTGGGCCGAGGCCGCCCGCATGGATCTTCTTTCCGATGCGGAATTCCACGGCTTGCTGCTTGCGAAGGCTGATGCTGCCCACATTATTGAAGGCTTGGCCCTCTCAGTGGAGCGTGACAGCAAAATTCTCGAAGTGATGGAGCGGGCCCATGCCGAAGCATCCGGCCAGCTGGAGTTGGTGCGTTTGCAGGCGGAGATCGGTGTGTTGTCCAGCGCCGCTGCTGGCGATCTGCAGGTCCTGTTGAATGGCATGGAGCAAGGAGCGAGCACGATTCGCTTCCTCCGTGATCAGGAGCTCACGTCCCTTTCCTTGGGTCTTGGGTATTTCAATCCACGAGCAGTTTCCGCGGTATTGCCCACTGGAGTCAGCATGGATGGAGCTGCTTTACCTGAAGACCGCGCGCACTTGAGCGAATTGGCCCTGCACCGCTCCTACGAGCTTCGTCAGCTTGATGCGCTTGTGAGCGCCAGCAACCTGAACTCAGTGGAGCGCCATTTCGCTTGGCTGGACCCTTCCGGCAACCCCGCGGGCTCCCTTGGCTTCGGCCTGCCCGCGTATATCGGTATTGGTTACAGCGAGGGCAGGGAAGTACGCATACGCCAGGAGCGAGCCCAGGCTCAAGTGCTCCACAAAGTTCATGAGTCCCTGAGCCTTATGGAACGCGCCCTTGGGCGCTATCGCATCGCCGTGGAAAATGAAGCGGTACAAGCCGAGCATCGCGCTCAGCGTGAGGAAGCCACTCTCATTGGTGCCGGCCCCGTGGGTTCAGAGCTGGTGCAAGCCCTCCAAGAGGGGGCCCGTGTTGCCGTGGAGCGTCTTGATGCCGAGTACGCCTACCACATCGCTGTGTGCAACCTGAATCGCGCACTTTATGCCGGTCCCTACGCGGCCATCAGCCCGGAGCGCGGCCGCCCTCGTATCCAGCGCTCTTTGCGTCTGACCCGGTAATTTCTACCCCTGTGTCTTTTGCCCCTCAGGGGCAGGCCCTCCGCGGACGAAAAGCTCCAGGAAGGAGCCCGCACTATGTCGCGTGGTACCGCAGCCAAGTCTTCCGCCTCGTTCAAGGATCTGCAGACGTCCCATCTGCCCAAGCACTTCAATGCCATGCTGGAGCGCCTCCAGGACATTCCCACGCTCCCCGTGGTGGCCACGCAGATCAATAATCTGATCAATGACCCTAATTCCTCCGCTGCTGACATCGCCGCGGTGATGAAAAAAGATCAGGTGCTCACCGCGAAGATTTTGAAACTCATCAATTCACCCTATTACGGCATCCCCGGTGGCGTCACGGATGTGCAGCGGGCCTTGGCCTTTCTCGGCTTCAATACCGTGGCCCAGCTGGTTCTCGGGATTTCGGTGTTCTCCCTTTTCCCCGATGATGGCAAAAAAGAGGACTTCCAGATCTTCCAGTTCTGGCGCCATGCCCTTGCCACCGCGGTGTGCAGCGAAATCATCGCGAGGGAGATCAAGTACGCGAAGCCTGAAGAGGCCTTCACCTGCGGCTTATTGCATGACATCGGAAAGCTCGTCTTGCACCAGATCGCCCATGACACTTTGAATGAAGTGGTGATGCGGGCCAAGGCGGAGAAGAAAAGTTTCTTCGAGGTCGAGTGTGAGTTGGATCTGCCGACCCACGGATTCTTGGGCGAAGCCATCGCCGCCAAGTGGGCGCTGCCCCAGGTGCTCCGCAACGCCATCCGCTATCACCACACTGACGTGCGCAACGTGAGCACGCTTTTGCCCAGCGCTAAAATTCCAGCCCAGATCGTGGGTCTTGCGGATGCGCTGGTGGTGGCGCAGGCCATTGGCCACTCCGGCAATTATACTGACGGTCAGCTGCAACCCTGGATGCACGAGTGTCTCGGACTCGATGCGGTCCAGACCAAGGCCATCCGGGAGCGTGTCTCCACGGAGATGGGCAAGGTGGGGTCTTTCCTCAGCGGATAAAACGATGACAGCAGCCAAAGTGAAATTCCTGAAGACAGCACGTAGTGAATCCCGGCGAGATGGCCCTGGCGGCCATGGCGCCGACCGCTATCGCCTGTTCTTTGAAGAGGCAAATGACGCCCTTCTCGTGGTGAACCCCGCGCTGAATGTCGTGGTGGAGGCCAACGCGCAAATGGCGGAGCTCACGGGGTATTTGCGTAGTGAGCTCGAAGGCGCTTCCCTCTCCCTCATCACGCCGGAGCGCGGCGCCCCGGCGGGCCGCAGCACGCCCCTCAGCGCCGAGAAGTTCAAAAATGACGGATTCTACGAAGATATTTGCATCAGTGGCAAAGACGGGAAACTGCGTTTCATTTCCCTGTCCGTGCGGGCCGTGGACATGGGTGGTGAAGCGGCGGCGCTGTGTATCCTTCGGGACATCGGTGCCAAGCGCAACATGGAGCGCGAGATCCTCACCAAGCACCAGGAGCTGCGCAATGCTTACGTGGAGCTGGAAAAAACCCATGGCGAGTTGAAGGCCATGCAGGAAACCCTCGTCCAATCCGGCAAGCTCGCGGCCCTGGGCGAGCTCACCGCGGGCATCGCCCACGAGCTCAATCAGCCGTTGACCGCTATCAAGGGCTTTGCCCAAGAGGCTCAGACCCTGATCAAAGCCATGGCCACCGCGGGACCTGGCGCCGAGGGGGACCGCAAGGCTCTCGCTGATTATCTCGGTGAAGTGGAGAAAGGCGCCTCCAAAATGGAGCGCATCATCTCCCATTTGCGTGGTTTCACGAGGAAGAGCACCGAGGATTTCCGGGACACCGACATCCACGAGGTCATCAATGAAGCCCTGAAGATGCTGGAGCAGCAATTCAAGAGCCGGGGCATCGTGGTGGAGCGCCGTTACGCCGCTGATCTCCCCCATGTGTGGGCCAATCCTTTCCAGCTGGAGCAAGTCTTCATCAACCTCGCCACCAACGCCCGGGACGCCATCGAGGCGAAAAAAGAGCGCCGAGGCAAGGTCATGATCACCTCAAGCCACGCGGACGGCGTCGTCAATGTGCGCTTCGAGGACAACGGGGTCGGCATCCCGGACCACCTCAAATCAAAAATATTCAATCCATTCTTCACCACGAAAGAAGTGGGCAAGGGCATGGGGCTGGGGCTGAGCATCAGCTACGGCATCCTGTCTAAATTGAATGCATCCCTATTCGCCGAATCCGAGGCGGGCAAGGGCACGGCCTTCACCGTGCGTCTTCCCGTCGATTACCGAAAGCTTTGAACCCCTAAGGAGAGCCATGAGCCAGAACAATACCTCCAACACCAAGATCCTCGTTGTCGATGATGAGGAAACCATCCGAAAGCTCCTCACCACGCGCCTCACCCGCGATGGTTACGAGGTCATCACGGCTGAAGACGGCGCCCAGGGCCTGGAGTCCGCGACGGCAAACCAGCCCGACGTGATCATCACCGACATCAAGATGCCCTCCATGGACGGGTTTCAGATGATGGATGGGCTGCTGGAGGCGGGGGTGCATTGCCCCATCGTCGTCATCACCGGCCATGGCGACAAAGAGTGCGCCGTGGAGGCCATGCACAAAGGCGCCTTCGATTATTTGGAAAAACCTTTCGATATGGACACCATCGCTTACACCGTGAAGCGGGCCGTGGACCGGGAGAATCTCAGGCGCGCCAATGTGCGCTTGGTTGAGGATCTCAAGGACGTCAACGCCAAGCTGGAAACCAAGTTGGAAGTGACCACTAACCTTTTGGAGCACACCCCCGTGGCTCCCACGTCGAAATCGGATTTGCTGGGGGTCTCTGAAAGCATGGAGCAGCTCAAGGCGACGATCCGCACCATTGCCGAGGCCTTTCGCGGGGACCATGACCCTGTGGTGCTCATCACCGGTGAGTCCGGCGTGGGTAAAGAGGTGGTTGCACGCTACATCCATGACCAGACCTTCAGCTTGAAAAATGGCGGCAAGCGCGGCGCGGCACCCTTTGTGGCGGTGAACTGCGCGGCTTTCCCTGAAAACCTCTTGGAGAGCGAGCTCTTCGGCTACGAAAAGGGTGCTTTCACAGGGGCGATGAACCGCAAAATGGGCCTCTTCGAGATCGCCAGCGGCGGCACGATCTTCCTCGATGAGATTGGGGAGATGGACCTGCGCATGCAAGTGAAGATCCTTCGCGTGCTCCAGGAGCGGGTGGTGCGTCGCCTCGGTGGCACGCAAGACATCAAATTTAACGCCAATATCGTGGCTGCCACGAATAGAGATCTCGCCGCGGGAGTGGCCAACAAGGTGTTCCGGGAGGATTTGTATTATCGCCTCAATACCTTGCCTTTACTCGTGCCGCCGCTGCGGTCTCGTCCCGAGGATATCCTGCCGTTGGCGCAGCACTTCCTGAAGCAGGCGGGCATCATAAAGAAGTTCAAGGGCATTTCCCAGTCCGCGGGCAAGGCGTTGATGGCCTATCGGTGGCCGGGCAACGTGCGGGAGCTGAAGAGCGTCATCGATCGGGCGGCTATCCTGGAAAAAGGCCCCCAGATGGAGCTCACGGGCTTCCGCCAGGAAACCATGCGGGCGGCCGGCGTCACGGCGATGACTGGCGGTGGTGCGGCATCGGTGACGTCACTACACCCCTCAGGGGCGTCTTCGACTTCCTCCGGCGAAAACGCCACGGTGCACCAATTAAAGCGCAGTGGGGGGGGCAATACGCCCGGCAGTGGCATCGTTGACGTCGGTGCGCTCATGGTGGAGGGCAAAACCTTCGCCGACATCCGAAAAGACGCCGACGAACACTTCGTGCGGGAGATCCTGAGTCAGTACCTGGCCCGGGCAGAGGGCAATGTTTCCCATGTGGCTCGTTTACTAAAAATGGATCGAGCCAATTTACTTCGTATGTTCCGGAGGTATCATATAGATCCGGATCTCTTCCGCAAGAAGCTGGAAGAAGCAGCGTAAGGAGGCGTAGATGGATACTATTAAGCGTTGGAAGTACGCTCTGGTGATGACCAGCATGGCGATGTTACTGGTGATTTCGGCATACATGGTAACCCGCATGCCGGACTCCGAGGGGCGTTACCCTCAAAGCGTAAGCAGTGCGGCGCCTGCCGCGGAGAGCAGCACTCCGAGCCACTGACGGCGGTTCATCCGCTCCCCCATGAATAAAGCGAAGAGTTGGGCAAAGAGGATGGACGTATTTCTCAGCGAAATCGTAATACCTGGGCCTGAGCGCGAAAGGCCGTAGAGAAAAAGCAAAAACGCCCCCGCGCAAATGCTGCCGGCGGTGAGGAGCTTGATGATGTCAGCACGGCCCGCTGTTGCCAGTTTGAAGGCCCGGGCCGGTGTCATGCCGAGCAGCAATACCTGCAACAGCACGGCAAGGATCATGGCCGTAGCGAAGAGCGGGGCTGGGGTCGCGCTATGAATCAGCGCCTGTCCATAGCTGAGATGGTAGCCCGCCACGCAGACAGCGCTGATGAGCGCGAACTGCAGCCCGCGGAGCTGGGCAGGGTCCAGCTTTCCTCCTGGTCGCGAGGGTGGGGGGCTCAGTAAGGGAACCCCCAAGAGCACCAGCAGCGCTCCGGTGGCGGCATGGGCTGTGATGCGCTCGCCGAGGAGGGGGATGGACACGGCCCAGACCAGCAGCATGGCACCGCCGCGGATCACTGTATAAACGGGGCCCAGGGGCGACAGGGTCAGGGCGCGTGCCAGGGTGTAGAAATAGAGGCCTTCAAAAAGACCCGCGGCGATGACCCAGGGCAGAATATCCGGGTTGGACAGCGGCAGCCACGGTGAGTGAGTGGCCACGGCAACGAAGACAGAGAGGAGCCCGGCCACGGCAAGGACACAGAGGCTCGTGGCCCCCTTGTTTTTGGCGGACTTCAAGAGCGCGTTCCAGCCCGCGTGGAGCACCGCGGAGATGAGTATCAAGAGGGTCGGTGACACAGTCATAAGGACAGGGGTAGCCGGAAAATTCATATATTTCAATGATTTAACTTTGGCATGGCCCCTGCTTTAGTACCAACCAGAAGCAGAGGCCCCCGATGAACCCTAAGAACGCCACTCCCCAAACAAATTCCGCTGAGCTCATGGATTTCGCCATTCTTGAAATCGAAGAGAGTTTGCAGACTTTGCAAAAAGTCTATAGCCGCACCATTCACAACCTTTCGAACTTGCGCCTCACCGTCCAGGCTGCGGCCGAAACTGATGAGCTCACTCATCTCCTGCGTCGAGGCTCATTTCTTTGTCGCTTGGAGCGCATGCTCAATGACGCCCACGGTCGTGGGGAAGACGTACAAATCATGATGATTGACTTGGATCACTTCAAAGCCATCAACGATCGCTTCGGCCACCAAGCTGGCGATGAGGTCTTGGAGCGCGTGGGCACGCTGCTCACCCAGTATCTGCGCCCCGGGGACCTCGCCGGCCGTTACGGCGGCGAGGAGCTCATTGTCGCCGTGGAATGCAGCGAGTGGGATGCCCTTGAGGTGGCGGAACGATTGCGGGCCGCGGTGTCCGAGGCTGTTTTCGCCATGGCCCAGGGCCACCAGGTCACGATGAGCGTAGGCGTGGCCTCGGCGAAAACTTTCGGGTTCGATGCGAGTCGCTTGATCGCCGCCGCGGATCGCAGCCTCTACGCCGCGAAAGATGCAGGCCGCAACCGCGTGACCTGCGCGAGGCCGACGGAGGACGCCGCATAACGTTATCAGACTAGGATTGTAGTCGTTCTATGACCCCCTTCACATGAACGCTACACACGAGGGAGAGTTCGGGACCACATCTCAGCACCCAACCCGGGCTAAGGACGGCCCCAGCGGGCGATGGAATGCCCGGGGACTCACACAAAAAACGGGCTCTCCCTCGTGCAATACTACTAACGGATGACTGTTCCCACCCGCTCCGGGTGGAAAAAATACTCGCCCTTGCCGAAGTCGAGCCAAAGGGAAAACCATATGAAGAGGGCTTTGCCCCGCACGTTGGTGAGGGGCACGAACCCCCACACCCGGGAGTCGGCGCTGTAATCCCTGTTGTCTCCCATCACGAAGAGGTGTCCCTCGGGGACCTCGACCTCCCCGCTATTGGCGAAGTAGGGGCGGCTGGAATCAGCGAGCACGTAGTGTTTGAGTGGCCGTCCCGGCACATCTTCATTGAAGAGTTGCAACGCGGACTTGTCGTATTCACGACCTTCAATGGAAGCCACCACGGCGCTGGGAGACTCCGCAAGTTCGCGTTTTACCGGTGTGCCATTGAGGTAGATCACCTTGCCATGCACGGCCACGCGGTCGCCGGGAAGGCCAACGACCCGCTTGATGTAGTGCAGGGATTCATCCTTGGGGTACTTGAACACGATGACGTCCCCGCGTTCAGGCAGCGTGGACGGGCCGATGTGGAGGGGTTCACGCACGAACCAATCCCAGAAGGGCGCTTTCCACCCGTAGGCGAACTTGTTAACAAAGATGTAGTCGCCCACCATGAGAGTGGGGATCATGCTGCCCGAGGGGATTTTGAAGGCCTCGATGACGCTGGAACGCACGGCGAGCACGATGATGATGGCGACGCCGAGGGATTTGATTTGCTCCCAGAGCCAATGGGCGGCGGCGCCGATGCCTTTTTTTGGGGGGATTTTTTTGCTGCTCATATCTCGGGGCCGTTAGTGGAGGAAGCGAGCCAGCTCATCGCGGACTTCGCGGGCGCGCTTGGCTTTAGGGTCATGGAGGAGACTGTTTTCAATGGCGCTCAAAGCCGCTCCCACCATGCCGCGAGAGGCCTGGCAGCGGGAAAGGTTGTAGTAAATCTGGGCCTGGGGCCCTGGGATGCGGGCGGAGATGGCTTTCTGGAGGCATTTCTCCGCATCATCGTAGGAGTGTTTTTCGATGTAGTAGAACCCCAAGTCGTTCCATGCGACGCCGAATTCGGGGTTCAGGTCCACGGCCTTGCGGCACTGGGTAATGGCGGCGTCCAGATCACCCATGAGCCCCAATACGGAGCCAAGTTGGGTGAAGGCTTCTGGGCTGGGTTTGCGTTGGAGCGAGCGATTGAAGCAGGCGGCGGCGGCGGGCAGATTGCCGGCATTTTGGTACAACATGCCCGAGTGAAAGAACGGGTCCTCGTTGCGTAGAGCGATGCCGTGAGGCACGGCAGCCGCTGGTGTCTGAGGCGCTGCGGGCTTCACGCGGGGTTGTTTTTTGCGCTCGTCGCGATGTCGTTCCATACACTCATGAATGCCTTGAAAAGGCGGTCGGCCTGCTTTTTGTTGCGCAGGCTCAGGTTGTCGTCGCTGAAAATAGTTTCAATGACTTGCACGGGGCTGGGGGGCATTTGCTGGGAGAGGGCTTCGCGGATCTTCGCCGCGACGTCATCCACTGTGAGCTCTGGAGCATAGCGGGCCAACTGGGTGTTGAGATTGCTGCGATTGATCTCAGCGGGGTCCACCGGAGCTGTTTCCACCGGCATGGCGGGCTTGAGCGCACAGCACTTTTTGTACTTCTGGCCGCTGCCACAGGGGCAGGGCTCGTTGCGTCCGACCTTAGTCATCAGTGTCCTGCCTCAGCTCGTGTCTTATCCTCGTTTAAACGCTGAATTCAACTATCGAATTCAACCAAGAACGCTCCGTCATCCATGGCCCGCTCCGGGCGCACCTCTTTGATGTAGGGCAGGCGCCCCGCGACTTCCTTCAGAGCGGTCTTCACGGCGCCTGTGCCGTGGCCAGTGACGATTTTGACCTGAGCAGAGCCAGAGCGAAATGCTTGGTCAAGGAACTGCTCCAAGTCCCCGACGGCCTCATCGTAGCGCTTGCCCCGGAGGTCCAGCGTGCGGGAGGCGGGGGCCGAGGTGTCCCAGTGGGCCGCGGTTGCCCGAGAGGTGGGGCGGTGGGGGGCACCAGCGGTGGTTTCCAGCCACTCCAACTCGTCCATGGGCCGTTGGATGCGCAGGGCGCCCACCTGAATGGTGGCCATGCGCCCTTCAATGCTCAGGATGCGGCCGCGGTTGCCCCCGAAGGTGCGGACCTTCACTTGATCCCCCGGGGCAGGTTCCCGCAGGGGGGAGGCTGTGTTCGTGGCGGTACTTGGCGTGAGTTGGCGCTTGTGCTTGAGGGCCTCGCCTTCGATTTCTTGAGCCACCTCATCAGCGCTTTGCTGCAGCCTTTGCATGGCTTGAGGGGCGGAGCTCACACCCTGGCGTTCGTAGCTCTTCACCCGCTCTTCCATCTGGGCAACGGTGTCGCTCAGCCGCTTCTCGGCGAGGGCCGCGAAGGCCGCATACTGGGTTGAAAAATGCTCTCTCTCTTCATCGAGGCGCTGGCGGCGTTGGGCATAGTCTTGCTCCAAGGCCGCGGCGGAGGCGCGGTTTTCCGCGGCCAAGGCCTCTTCTTTTGTCTGGAGGGCCTTCATGGCGCGATCATAGTCTTGGCGCTCGTTGGAGATAAGGGTCTGGGCCCGGGTTAAAATATCGCCGGGAAAGCCAAGGCGTTGGGCAACGTCGAGGGCGTGGCTGGAGCCCGTTTCATCCACCCGCAGGCGAAAACTGGGGCGGCCGTTGCGGAATTCCATGGCGGCGACCCCCATGCCCGTGAGCGCCCGGGCGCGGGCCGCGAGGAGGGAGAAGTGGGTGGTGACCAGCACGTGATGGCCCCGCTCCTGCAGCCGTTCGAGCACGGCTTGGGCCAGGGCCGCCGCCTCTTCAGGGTCCGTGCTGGAGAGGATTTCATCGATGATGACGAGCCAGGGGCCGCCCTCGATGGTGAGGAGTTCTTGTAGATCTTTGAGCTGGGCGGAGAAGGAGCTCAGGCCGCCGGAGAGATCCTGCTCGTCACCGATGAGGGCAGCCACGCCAGCGTAGGTGGGCACCGCGGAGTTTTCTTCGGCGGCGATGGGCAGGCCCAGGCCGGCCATGAGGGAGGCTAGGGCCACGGCTTTGATGAAGACAGTTTTACCGCCGGTGTTGGGGCCGCTGATGATGAGGATGGAGCGCCCGCCATCGAGGGCGAGGTCGTTGGCAACGGGCTCCACGCCGGTGAGAGGAAGCAGCGGATGGATGAGGCCCACGGTGCGCAATGTCGTCCCCGTTTCTACAGCGCCGCGGAGCCGCCAGTCCTCAGCGAGGCGGGCGGCCGCCATCCAGTAATCCAGCTCAGCCAGTCTCTCCACCCAGGGGTCGTAGATGTTGGCGAACTCGGCGATGCGGCCGGAAAGATCCCGGAGGATACGCCATTCCTCGGTGCGGATCTTCTGGTCCATTTCTTGGAGCTCGTTGTTGGCCGCCATGAACTCATTGGGTTCGATGAAGAGGGATTGGCGGGTCTGGCTGCGGGAATGAAGGCTGCCCGAAAGCGATGCCTGACGGTCCGAGCGTAGCGGCACCACGAAGCGGCCGTCCAGCACGTCGTAGTAATTGTCTTGGAGGATGCCGTCGCGATGCCAGTCGTTGACTCGGCTTTGGAGGAATTTCTCGAAGCCGAGGCGCTTGGAGGCCCGCGCGGTCCTCAGGTCTGCGAGCTCCCGGGAGGCGGTGTCGAGGATTTCCCCGAGGCTGTTCACGGACCGGTCGATGTCATCGCAGAGGCGGGGGCGTTTGGGGAGTTCCGCGAGGGAGGCGACCAGAGCAGGTGCTACTTCCTTGATACGGTCCAGCTCACTGGCAACGAGGCCGCAGGTGGCCATGAAGTGGCCGCAGACGTGGACCTGTTGCGGGTCGAGAGTGCCGTCTTTGAGGGCCAGGTCGAAAAACTCCCGGGGGTCCAGAGTGTCGGCGAGAAATCCGTGAAAGGCGGAATGGGTAGCCTGGATTTGGCGGCATTCCCCCACCATGTTTTGGGTGCGGGCGCGGTTGGCGGCATGGGCCCCTTCAGTCGGCGCGGCGTTTAAAGTTTCACAGCAGGCACGGCCCAGGGGGCTGCGGGCGCGTTCGGACAGCGCCGCGATGATGCGGGGCCATTCCAGGACCTGGAGGGATCGTGCGGCGAGACGGTGCATGGTGGGATAAGGCTATCTTAAGTGGCGTTGGATGCGCACCTGAGAAGTGAGGGGCGTGATGCGGATTTGCCATTCCGCCATCCAGGATACTATCGGGCCAGAACACTATTGTGATCGCTATTGTGATCGCTATAAACAAAATCTGTTTTAATGACTTAGCGACTATGATATCAACCAGCGCAGAATCATGGCGTCATTAAGAACGGTTATCAGCATTTTCATCGTTCTATTCTTGGCGGTAACCGCGGAGTCGTTCGCGGTGGATCTGGATGACATCAACTGCACGGCACTACTCTTGCCCAAGGGAGGGTTAAACTTGAAAAACATCGTCATCGTCACCGCCATGGATATCGAGCATGACGCCATCGTCTCCACTCGCCAAGTCGAAGGGTCCGCCCTTAGTGAAAAATTGGGCCTCAGGATAAATCAGTTCACGGTGAACGACATAAATTTCTTCATCCTCCGCTCCGGTGTGGGCGGGGTTAACGCCGCTCTCTCCCTAGGTTTCGCCATAGATCGCCATCCCATAGACGCCGTCTTCGTCATCGGTGTGGGCGGCGCCCTAGTCCCGGAGCTTGGCATAGGGGACCTCGTCATTGCGGATTCCGTGGTCCAGCACGATTCGGTGTACTCTGGCGAATCCGGCGACGAGCTCATGTCCCCCGGGGAGCTTTTTCTCTCGCGCACGGTGGAGAACGCCTTCAGTGATCCGGTTATGAGGACCCACCCCGAGCTGACAGCGCTGCTGGAGCGGGCCTTCACCGGTCGCGGCTCCCGTGTATTCCGAGGGCCCATAGTATCCGGTGGCGAGTTTGTAGCGAACGCCACCCGGAAGACAGCCCTTTCACAGCGCCATCAGGGTGCCCTCCTCGTCGATATGGAAGCTGCCGCCGTGGCCCAGGTATGCAGGAAAATGGGCATCCCCTTCGTCGTGGCCAAGACTGTGGCGGACCGCCTCAACCCGGATGGCAGCATCTCCAGCGACTACAAAACCTTCCTGAAGTCGGCTTCTGAAAGGGCCGCTCAAATCATTGATCTGCTCTTCAGCACTCAGAGCCTCCCCTAATGCAAATGTTGCACTCCCTTCTCCTCCTCCTGCTGCTCCTCACCACCGAAGAAGGCTGGGGGAAGCCTTGCATGAAAATCGGTATTCTAGGGGAATTCAAGACCGCGACGGGGAAAACGACATCCCCCTTCGGCATCGACATCAGGAACGGCGTGTCCCTGGGCATCCAGCGGCTCAAGCGTTCCGGTGAGGCGGTTTGTTTCGAGCCAGTGGAGATCGACATCAATAACTCCATTTCTAACATTCCAGACCTCATACGCAGGGCCGTCACCCAGGACAATGTTCGCCTCTTCCTGGGCCTGGGGACCTCGGACCAAGCCCTCATGGCCGCGGATGCGCTACGGGACACGAAGTCAATCCTCATCACCCCCACCGCATCCAGCGAGGCGCTTGTCGGCCCCGCGAAACGGGAAATCATGATGTTTCCCCGCAACTCCCGCATCGCCGAGACCATGGCCCGAGAATCCTGGCGCCAGGGGCACAGGGCCGTCGCCATCATCTCGGCGGCCAACAGCAAATACAGCTCGGATATGGCGGAAAACTTCGCCCTGGCTCTGAAACGCCAGGGTGGCCGCATCGTCGAATACATCTCCACCCACAACGCGGACCTGGATGCCGCTGATGTTGAACGCATCAGGGTCGCCAAGCCAGACGCCATCTTCATGCCCCTCTTCGAGCTCGATGTGGTCCGCGTACTGTCCCTCCTCGATAGCTCGCGCTATATGCCCATCATTATCGGCACTGATTCCTGGGGTAACACTTCGGAGATCATCAGGGAGATGGCCAGAAACATTTCTTTCCGGGCTATCCTTCCCAGGATCTACTCTACCGACCTCAAGACCACCGAGAACTTGAGCCTTATGCAACTCGCCAAGGATGCGAAGAGATATAAAATCGGTGACCTGTCAGCATTCAGCTATGAAGGCGTGCTGCTTTACAACAAAATGTTGAAGACCTGCGGAGGAATTGAGAAGGTCGTTGGTGCGCCCCAGGACTGTCTGAGAAAAAGCCTCCCCTTCCAGGCCACCACGGGGACCATCGCATCCACGAGCTTCCTCAGCCTCAACCGCCCCATCCAAATCAGAACACTCGTGGGCCGCCAATGAAAAAACATAACCTGCAGGCTTTTCTCATCCGGAACTATGTGAAGCTCATCATGATGGCGGCAGCCATCATCTTCCTCCTCACCTTGGTCCAGAATGAACTTCTTGTGAGATCCGCCATTCACTCCGATTCGGACAGGATCTCGAATATCATCAGACTTCATAGGAACGATCTCCTCAACGAGATTGCCCTGAAGGATCAGAATGCCTTGCAAATCCATATCGGCAATATGGTGAAAGAAATCGGTGTGGACTTCATCGAGCTGAAGGCAGGGTCCATGGTCCTGATCGAGACTGCACCGTCCCGACACACTCCCCTCCTCGAAAACATCGTCGCCCTCCTCAGCCGCGTCTACCGGATCCCTGAGTTGACCTATTCCCTCGCCAACGACTTTGGGCACTTCAACTATCAATTACGGGTGTCTTTTGCCAAGAGCCTGCTGGCCCGAGACCTGGCGCCACTTCTGGTCAACTCCTTGGCCCTTACTCTCATCTTTACTTTTCTTGCGTTCATCGTGGGCCGCTTCAACTTCAGGGTCATTAATCGCGATGTCATCATCCCCCTCACCAACATTTCAAAACTTCTACAGTCTCAGGACCAGAAGCTCATCGACGAGCTGAATCGCCGACGCTATCCCCTTATTGAAATCGACGCCCTCATCCAGGGCCTCAAAGAGCATGAGCAGTTCCGCAAGATGAAAGTGGCCTCTGAGGTCTATACCCAAGTCGCCCACGACATCCGCTCCCCCCTCGCTGCCCTGGAGATGCTGAGCAAAAATGTCGATGACCTGTCCGAGGAACGGCGCCTCCTCGTGAAAAGCGCCGTCGCCCGAATTCGGGACATTGCCAACTCTCTCCTGAATGAGAACCGCAAGATTCAGACCGGGGACAGGGCAGAGCAAGAGCCACTGACAACTGAGCTACTACCCGCGCTCATTGAGACCCTCGTAACGGAAAAGAGAATCCAGTACCGTTCACGTCTCGGCATTGAGATCGAAACTGTCTTCAGTGAAAATTCTTATGGTCTTTTTGTGCAGGTGCAGCCTGTGGAATTCAAGCGCGTGCTCTCGAACCTCATTAATAACTCGGTGGAATCAATCCAGTCCGCCCATGGTTTCGTACGTATTCTGGTCGAGGAAGACAAGGGGAGCATCAAGATCTGCATCACCGACACCGGCAAGGGTATGCCACAGGAACTTCTTTCTAAGATTGGGACCAAGGGCTTCACCATAGGTAAGCAAAACGGCTCTGGTCTCGGCATCTATCACGCGAAGAAATCCGTGGAATCATGGCGGGGCCGCCTTGAGATCGCTTCGGTGGAGGGGCACGGCAGCACTGTCTCCATCAAGATGCCCAAGCAGCAGGCTCCATCGTGGTTTGTGCCTGCCCTAAATATCGGTAAAGAAGCCACGGTGGTCATCGTCGATGACGACGACTCCATCCACCACATTTGGACCGAGCGCCTGGGATACCTAGCGGAAAACCTTAAACCGCTGAATGTCCATAGTTTCTCCACCGGCGCGGCTGCCCAATCCTGGATCCTGACCGAGGGCCGCCGGGCGCTGAACCTGGTGTGCCTCGTTGATTACGAATTCATTGGTCAGGACGAGACGGGCCTGGATCTCATCGACAAATGCGGCATCGCGAATGACTCGGTGCTCATTACCAGCCGTTATGAGGAAAAAGATATTTTAAGTCGCTGCGAGGCCATGGGCGTGAGACTCATTCCCAAAGGTATGGCCGGCTTCGTGCCGCTGGCGTGAGCGTTAACTTTTTTGCTCGGGCCGCATGCGCACATCACTCCATAAATAAGCGCTATCCTGGTCGTATCGAAATTATGCCGCTGTTCGCCGCCAGCGTCGTATCACGCCATCCATGATGCTAAATAATACTTGTTTGTATTTGTCGAATTTCGGTGTTAAGGACCTGTCCATGGCAAGTACCCGCACGACCCCCTCGAAATTCGTGGTTTTTCTGGCCCTCACCGCCCTTGCCGGTTGCGGTAAAGACTCCGGCGGCTCTAGCGTGGTGGCCCCTGGTGGCGCTGCTCCCGCCCCCGGCGAATCCACAGCCAGCGCCTTGCAGCGCACCTTGAGCGACCTCGGCAATCGTCTCGCCGCTTCCCGCCGCCGCGCCACCACAGCCGCCGTCCAAGCCACCGCGACCAGCGCCATCTGCGATCGCAGCGCCGTCGCCGCCCGGAACCTCACCACCTCCCTCCAAGAGATCACATCTTACGCCGATCGCCTTTCCAACCTCAACCAGCGCCGCACCGCAGAATTTGAAGGGGACGCCCTGGCTTCCGAAGGCCGTGCCACTTCCGCCGTGGAACAGGTCAGCGTCCGCGTGGCGAGCCGCGAAGAAGAACTGCGCCGCACGGAGAGCGCTCTTGCGGACGCCGAACGTAACCTGCTCTTGGCGAGCAGCCCCGACACCGCCACTGCCCGCGCCCGCCGGGACGCCGCCGCCGCCCAAGTGGCGGAAGCCCACCGCAACCTGGACGCCGAGCGTGCCAATCTCGTCCAAGCCCAAGGCGCACTGGGCACCATCGCCGGTCGCAGGGAAGAAGCCGCCCGTCGTCTGCTTGTGGATGCAACCACCCTAGATGCGGAGATGGAAAGCACCGAAATCAACATTTCTAAATCTGTTTCAGAGATGGAAACCTGCGCTCGTTGAGGAGCGCCGTGGACCGCATCGTGGAGATGAACCGGGCCAGGCAGCTGCATTGTCATCCAATGCAGGAAGTCGAGACTGAGCCGCGATTTCCAGCGTACGTTGGAACTTGTACGCATCGAGTTTGGCAATGAACAACAGCAATAGGCTCATCCTCAGTTTTGCCACCAGCGCTTTGGGATCGGCGGTGACGTGGACGGGGCTGCCTATTTTAGTGGCTCAACGCACGGGTGATTCCTCGCGCATCGGTGATTTGTTTATTCTACTGTCCCTGTGCACGCTGGTGTTTGCCTATGGGGGAGGCTGGAGCGTGGACCGGTTCTCCGCCCGTGGCGCCTCGCGCACCCTGAATGTCTTGGCGTCACTTTTGGTTTGTGTCTTGTTTGCCATTTGCGCCGCGGGCAAGTTTCAGATGATCCGGCCTGCGATCCTGGCGCTTTTCGCATGCACGGCAATGATCGACGTAGTCCAGGGACAGTGGCTCGTGTCTTTATCGGACAAGATGCGGTTGGAGTCCGTCTTTGCCCATCGGCTCACCATCATCGCCTGCGCAAAGGTCGCTGGCATGACCTTAGGGCCGCTGCTTTTTGGCGCATTAGGGGAATATGCGCTGCTCTTTGACGCGGCAAGTTTTGTTCTGGCTGCGTTGCTTCAAGGAGCGGTTGCGGACCGTAATCCTTCCCGTGCAGCGGCGGCGAAACCCTCATGGAAGCTCCAAGTGCCGCCCATGCCCTATGTGTTGAGCTCCCTCCTCGTCGGCGCCACGGGCTTTCCCATGACTTTTGTATTTCTGGCTCTTTTGAGCCATCGCATGGAAAAGCTGGCTGGTGCCGCTGGGATATTCTCCGCGTTCTGGTTCATCGCTGGCGCTTTTTTCATATTCTCAGGCTTCCTGGTGCGCTGGTTGTTGAAGCGCCTTGGTAGCCCTGCATTGTGCGCCATGGTCTTGGGTGTGCTCATCTTCGCATCGTTTTTGAATATCGTATTGGGCAGGTCTTACCTGTTTTGGATGTTGGCCTTTGGCCTCATTGTGCTGGCAAATCCTGGCTTATCAGTGCTCGTAGGAGCTGAGTTCGCGAGGTCAACGTCCGCGGTCATACGAGGCAGGGCGACGGCATTCCTCGTCATTGCGGAGCAGATCAGTGCCCTGGGGGTTTTAGCGATTGCGCGGAATCTCAAACCTGATCAGTTGATGATGGCCGCATGCCTGCTCAGTGCCTGCCTCGTGGCCCGTGCGG
>CAYHWW010000046.1:0-19967 GCA_964360145.1 uncultured Oligoflexia bacterium
GGGTCATTATCAGCCTGCGGAAGTGTACTACACCAGCACGGATCGTCTTGTGGGGGTGACGGTGAACAGCGTCCGTGACGAAGTCGAGAGCATCGGTCTTTCTCCACTGCCCGACCCCGTCAATATCGCTGACCATCAACGCGCACCGACCTCAGAGAAGAAAAAACAGCCTTCACGGTAGGGTAACCTGCAAACATTGCCCTTGATCCCCCACGCCCCTTGATGAGCACATGTCCATGAGGGAAACCGCTCATGGCTCCAGGATCAAAAACAGCACTTTGGCAGTTAGCGTTCAGGCCCTTCTTTTTCTTTGGTTCTTTATACGCGCTGGTGGCGGTTGCGCTGTGGCTGAGCTTCCTGTTCGGCGTGCTGCCTTATCGGGGGCATCTCGCCCTGGTCACCTGGCATTCCCACGAAATGGTTTTTGGGTTTGCCAGCGCCGTGATGGCCGGATTCGTGCTGACCGCATCCCAGAACTGGACGGGGCTGCGCGGCGTGCACGGGCTCAAGCTCCAGCTCATCTTCGGCCTCTGGGCACTGGGCCGGGTCCTCATGGCTACATCACCGGCACCGAGCGCCATCACCACCCTGGTGGATCTTGGCTTCTACCCCTTGCTCGCGATTTATATGTTCCCGTACCTCAAAGACCCCGAGATGAAGGTGGAACGCGTCTTCTTCGCCTATTTTGCCATTTTTTTCGCGGGCAACCTGCTGGTGCACCTCGATGCCCACGGCATCCTCCCGGGGCATTCGCGCAAGGGCATTTTGCTGGGGCTTTACACCATGGTGATCGTGGTGATCTTCATGGGCGGCAGGGTCATTCCCTTTTTCACGGAAAGCACCCTCGCGAAAGCCCAACCGAAAACCTGGGAGCCCGTGGAACGACTCAGCCACATTTCCGCGTGGCTCTTTCTTGCCTCGCAAATCTTTTATGAAAACTCATTATGGAGCGCCCTCATCGCATTTGGCGCGGCCCTCATTCACCTCATCCGGCTTTGGGGCTGGCAAGTGCGGCGGGTGCGGCGCATTCCCATCATTTGGGTGTTGCACACCGCATATTTCTGGCTCGCCACCGGTTTTGCCATGGCAGGGCTTGCATCTCTGGGCCTCATCGCCTCCTCCGCCTCTTTGCATGCCTTCACCGTGGGGGGGCTCAGCATCGTGATCTACGGCATGATCACCCGGGTTTCGCTGGGGCACACTGGCCGCCCACTGCGACCCACAGTGCCCATCGTCACGGCATACTACCTCTTGATCGCCGCCGCGGTGGTGCGTGTCTTCGCACCCCTGATCAGCCCCTCACTCCATGACGGCGCCGTGATCTTCAGCGGCGCGCTCTGGATCGCGGCGTTCTTTATTTTTCTAGTAATTTACGGGCCCATCCTGACGTCACCCCGCATCGACGGAAGACCGGGTTGATGGTGCCGCTCAATCCAGCAGCTGCGTCTCTTTTTCATCGAGGGACTTGAGAGTGCGGCGGATCTCACCCTGAGGTGACAACAGGATGATCTTGTTGTCGTGCATGATCTCATGGCTTCCAGGATTTTTCGAATAACTGATCTCGAGGAGCATGGACAAGCGACGCACGTCGGTCTCTTTACCCGTAAGGAAGGTCCAGTTCTTTTCCGTGACCCCCGCCTCCTCCCGGTACTCCCGCAGGGCCTGGGGCGTGTCGTTCTTGGGATCAAAGCTGACGATGACGAAAGAGGCGTCTATTTTTTTCTCGGCGAAAAGTTTTTCAACTTTTCTCAGCTTCTGCATGATGAGCGGACAGCTGCCATGACAAGAGGTGTAGGCCATGGTGATGACGACATTTTTTCCGCTCCAGTTGCTCAGCTGCGCCGGCTTGCCTTGATCGGTCACCCATTTTAAAGGCGCCTCGTACAAAGACCCCTTGGGCCACTGGGCCCCAAGCAGCAGACAACAGAGAGCTGAGATCATGATGCTTTGAATGACTCGCTTCGAATTCATTTTGACTCGCTATCGTAGGCGCAACGAAAGCCCACATTTGATTGATTGAACTGCGCTCTGAGGCTGTTTCGCGTGGCATAGCGCATGAAAGCCGCATAATCCGATCGCGAACTGGCCCCCGTGGCCCCGGCGCCGCAAACCATGCTCGTTGATTTATCACCGTCCTGCCGGTTGTCACCGCTGATGAACACGCTATTGAAATCTGAGGTCCACTCCCACACAAGACCATGCAAATCATGAACACCGTAATAATTCGGCGCCCCTTTTCCCACCCTCCGAGGCCCGTGGGCCGAGGTGGGCTTTGAGTACCAGGCAAGAATCTGGGCGTTGAACTCCGAGTCCCTGGACGCGTTGGGCTTCGTGGCGCTGGCTGCTGCCACATACTCCCACTCCAAAACAGTGGGCAGTCTCCCCCCCTTTGCTTCGCAGTATGCGGCGGCGGCATGCCAGGACACGTTGACCACGGGGGCCTCCGCGAGCTCGCGCTTGAAATTCAATCCATGCCAGTCATTCAAATACTTATCGTCCGCGTAGATCTTCGGCACCTTCTCCTTCGCCCACTCCTTGTGGCTGATGAGAAACTGCCCAAAGTCCCGGTGGGTGACGGGGAACCGATCAATGTCAAAGGAACTCACAGGGAGTTCTTTCTGCCCGGGCGATACGCCGAAAAGAGGCAGAAACCCGCCCGCTGGGATCTTAATGATTTTTTCAGCAGAATGCCCACTGTGCGACATCAACGCAAAAAGCATCATTGATACTGACATTGCTACACCATGCGCACGCGCCGCTACTCATGCCCCTTGGCAGGAGCGGGCGCCGCCAATGCCGCACGGGCCTTGGCTACTTCAGCTGCGGTAAAGGCCGAGGCTTTGTTACCCCAGGTGTTGGTGACATAAGTCAGCACAGAGGCGAGATCCTCGTCCGTGAGACCGGAAACCGGAGTCATGACGCCGTTGTATTCTTTTCCGTTCACGACAAGTTTACCGCTCTTGCCCTGGAGCACGATATTCACAGCCTCAGACCGGTCCGTGGATGAAGCGATGCGCTTGAGATAATCCGACTTCGCCAGCGGTGGGAACACCCCCGCGATGCCCTCGCCGTTGGCTTGGTGGCACATGGCGCAGTTTTTGACAAAAAGGGCGGAGCCGCTGAGCTTTTTCTTGGACGTAGCGGGGGCGGACTCCGCGCCGCCTTTCCCCGCTGACTTAACGCTGGTGGCAATGGATTCGTCACCCAAGTAGGCTTCGTCCACTTCCTTGCCGGAATAGACCAGCTTATCCTGTTCCCCGTCGACCTTCAGCATCCCGAGGCTGCCCTTATTGAAGGTCCTGAAAATGCTGTGATCGACGATGATGTAGGTGCCGTTGGTATCAAGCTTGAAATCAACGATGGCGGACCCCCCCGCGGGGATCAGGGTCGTCTGCACATTGTCTTGGAACTTGGAGCCCCCTTCGAAATAGACGCGGTCAAAAATTTCGCCAATCACATGGAAGGAGGAGACCAAATTGGGACCACCATTGCCCACGAAAAGCCGGATTTTGTCCCCGACTTTGGCTTTCAGGGCGTTGTCACCCACCAGCGAGAGCGCGGAGCCGTTGAACACCACATAGCTCGGGTTCTCATCAATGGCCCGCTTCATGGCGAAGGGCTGCAACCCCTTCTCGCCAAACTCGCCCTTGGCATAGAAGTCCCCTTGCACGACGTAGAATTCATGATCTACGGGGGGCAGGGGCTCCACGGGCTGAACATAGATCAAGCCATACATGCCATTGGCGATGTGCATGCCCACGGGGGCCGTAGCGCAGTGATAGATATAAAGACCTGGATTAAGGGCTTTAAATGAAAATCTGGATTTATGGCCAGGGGCCGTGAAGCTGCTGGCCGCGCCGCCGCCGGGCCCCGTCACGGCATGAAGATCGATATTGTGGGGAAGCGTGTTATTGGGATTGTTCGCCAAATGGAACTCAACGGAATCGCCGACTCTCACGCGGATGAATTTGCCAGGCACCGAGCCACCAAAGGTCCAGAAGGTGTACTCCACACCATCGGCGAGCCTGCCCACCTTTTCGATGACTTCAAGCTCCACCACCACCTTCGCGGGATGAGAACGGGTGATGGGAGGGGGAACGTTGGGAGGCAACGTCAGTATGGCTTTCTCCGTGGGCAGTTCGCTGCCGGCCACAGCATTTACGCTCACCATTGCAAGAATGGCCATGGATTGAAGAAGCATTTTATTGATCACTGACCTGCCCATTTTATTCTCCGTCGCTCTTTGAGTTAACCAGATTCAGCACTGGCTGTAAGATGTTCTCTGTGCCGCCCACCATGCAGTCACTACTTATGGGAACGTTATGATCTTCGTCATAGCGCCATCATGAATTAACCACTATATATTATAGATGCTATCAAAATCCGCCGCGAAGCGTTTTTTCATTCTGGGCACTGCCGTTTGCGGCGGTGCCTTTTTATTGCTGACCCTCGATACCATCAAACGAGTGCCCGGCCAGACCAACCGGGCACAGCTCACGGAGTCTGCCATCAGAGGCAAGCACCTCTGGGATCGCAATAATTGCATGGGTTGCCATACGCTGTTGGGCGAAGGCGCCTACTATGCCCCTGAACTCACGAAAGTCTATGAGCGCAGGGGCCCTGTGTTCATTGATGCCATGCTTCGCGACCCGGAAGCCATGTACCCAGGGCAGCGTAAAATGCAGAAGTATGATCTCTCGGAACTAGACCGCAAAGACCTCACGGAGTTCTTCAAGTGGATTGGGAACATGGATCTCAATGGCTTCCCACCCAAGCCCAACCTCCTTCCTGTGGCGGTCTCAAACGCATCGTCGGCGCCTCACTCCGTAGCGACGTCGTTAAATCGTCCCAAGATTTTCAACCAGATGTGCATCGCATGCCACGCTCTTGAAGGCCAGGGCGGCGCCGTGGGCCCCGCCCTCGATGGCGTGGGCTCGCGCAGAGACAAAAACTACATCCTCGGCTGGCTCAAAGACCCCCTCAAAATAAAACCTGATTCAAAGATGCCAAAGCTCCCCCTGTCGGACTCTGACATCGTCGAGCTCGTTGCGTACCTCTCTCAACTGAAAGCAAGCGAGAAATGAAATACAAATCACAGAAAGTCGCCTACTATTTTTTCGCCACCTGCATGCTGCTCCTCTCCCTGCAGGTCATTTATGGCTTCATCATGGCTTTTGCCCACGCAGGCTTCGATGGTCTTCACAGCATCATCCCCTTCCACACCGCACGAGCAACCCATACCAACCTCCTCGTCATGTGGCTGCTGGCGGGCTTCATGGGCTCCGCTTATTACATCATCCCGGAAGAATGCGAATGCGAGCTCTTCAGCCCCAAGCTTGCCCTGGTTCAGCTCGGCGCCTTCGTAGCCGTTGGTGTCACGGCCGTCATCGGCTTTCACTTCAACTGGTGGGAAGGCCGCAAGTTCCTGGAAATCCCCCGCCCCTTGGACTACCTCGTAGTCGTCGACGTTCTTCTGTTCATATTCCTCATCGGCAAGACCATCTGGAGCGCCAAGCGCCATACGACCACAAGCCTGGTCTTGTTTTTTGCGCTGCTCAGCGCCGCGTTGCTCTACCTGCCGGGAATGATCCCCACCGACTCCCAAACCATGGACTCCTACTGGCGGTGGTGGGTGGTGCACCTCTGGGTTGAAGGCGTTTGGGAACTCATCATGGGCGCGATCCTTTCCTTCTTGCTCATCAAGGTTACAGGGGTGGACCGCGAGATCGTCGAAAAGTGGCTCTATGTCATTCTGGGCTTCACCTTCCTGTCCGGCATTTTGGGCACGGGCCATCACTACTACTACATCGGCACCCCCAAATACTGGCTCTGGATTGGCGGCTTTTTCAGCGCGCTGGAACCGCTGGCCTTCCTTGGCATGGCGATTTACGCCATTGCCATGATGAAGAAGGGGGGCCGCAGCCACCCCAACAAGACGGCCCTCGCGTGGACCATCGGTTGCTCCATTCTCTCCTTTGTGGGGGCCGGGTTCCTCGGGTTTGCCCACACCCTGCCACAGGTGAATATGTACACCCACGGCACCCTGGTCACCGCCATGCACGGACACATGGCCTTCTGGGGCGCCTATGCGATGTTGATACTAGCCATCATCACCTACAGCATGCCGCTCATGACCCGCCGTCGGCTGCACGACACCCCCATGAATGTCTTCGCGTTCTGGGCGTCGAACATCGGAATGATCTTCATGACTCTCGCCTTCGCCGTGGCCGGGGTCACCCAGGTCTACCTCGAGCGCAAAGTAGGCTTGGATTTCCTTGCGGTTCAAAAGGAAATTGAAGTGCATTTCGTGGGCTTGATCCTCGCGGCCTGCGTATTTACGTTGGGCATCGCGGCGTTCGTCGTGAACTTCATCCGTTACGGCCTGCCCACCGATGAAGGCGCGGGCACCGATGTCTACAGAGACGTCTAAGGGGAAATCGCCGTACTACCGACCCATCGGAAACGAAGCCGAGGTCTTCAAGGCTGCGCGCTCGGCGGAGTTGCCGGTTCTGCTGCAAGGGCCAACGGGCTGCGGCAAATCACGATTCGTCGAGAACATGGCCGCGGTGGCCGACGTTCCCTTGATCCAGGTCGCATGCAACGAAGATACATCGGCATCCGATCTGCTGGGGCGGTATCTGATCAAAGGCGGCGATACGGTGTGGCAGGACGGCCCCGTGACCCGAGCGGTACGCGCGGGGGCAATGCTCTACCTGGACGAGGTCGCTGAAGCCCGCGAAGATGTTGTCGTGCTGCTGCACTCCCTGGCCGACCACCGCCGGGAAGTGTTCATCGACCGCACCAATGAAACCCTCAAAGCCCCAAAGACGTTTCAATTGGTGGCAAGCTACAACCCTGGATATCAAAGAGGCCTCAAAGCGCTGAAGCCTTCCACCAGACAGCGTTTTGTCGGTATTTCATTTACGTATCCTCCCGCTGAACTAGAGACTGAAATCATTCAAGCGGAGTCCGGCGCGGCAACTGACATCTGCGTGAAACTGGTGGGGCTCGCTCGAAAAATTCGTTCTCTTAAGGAGATGGATTTGCCTGAGACAGCGTCAACCCGGCTGCTCATCAATGCAGCGAAGCTCATTGCCGGGGGGTTGCCCCCACGGGCCGCCTGCACCTCTGCCATCGCAGACCCACTGACCGACCAACGTGAGGAGCTGGCGGCTCTGCGGGATCTCATCTCCATGAGCTTTTAGCGGCCATGGATTTCGCTGAGAAGCTCTATCAGTGGTTCCATGCTGGAAAAAAAGAGCGGAACAACCGCCGTTTTCGTCAAAATCACCTGCTGAGCTTGGACACAAGTACCGCTCGCGAAAGGCTGGAGTTCTTCTGCCAGGCCATCAATGAAGACAGCGTGCGCATCCACTTGACGAGCGCACTGGAAGCCCCGGACCGGAACGCGCTCTACCTCCCCCGTGAGCTCGGGCTGGGCCTAGAGGAGGATGACAACTTCTCCGTGTACCTCTTCCGCCTCATGGCATTTCATGGAGCCCTCCGCCATGGCTTCCTGGTCGGTGACCCCGTTGCGCAGGGGGCGGCGGAACTCATGCGCTACTCCCTTGCCGCCCCCGGGATTCACCGGCATCTCGTTGGAGAATACGCTGGCTTTGCCGAGCTTCTCAATAAGGTGCGCGCCATCGCCGAAAATGCCTCATCGGTATTTACTGGTTTAGACACGCGATTTGTCCCATGGGGAATCCTCCTACAGCGCAGCCTAGGCCTGGACGACTTCGTCTTGAGCGATCAAGACCAGTCTAGTCTCATGAAAACGTGGCGCCAGGAGTGGATCGGATCACCGCACTGCCCCCTGCACATCCTCTCGCTGCTGCCGCGCTTGATTGCAGCGAAAAACAGCTCCCGCCCTGAAGCGGGGGCTCCCCACTCGCCGGGGCATCGAGGTTCATTGCCCACCGCGCCCGCGCCGACGAAACAAGAGCTACGCATCAAGACCGTGGCCCGTCCTGAACTGAAGAATATGGATCAGCAGGAGGAGAACCCCCTCACCCATGTCTTTGAGAAGCTGATGACGGCGGATGAGCACAAAGGGGGGTCAAAAACCCAGGATGGCTCCGATGAAAGCGACGACCACGCTGATGCTTTGTCTGAGCTCACCCTTGATCGGGTAACCCGGACGCAGACAAGCACGGACTCCATCCTGAAATCAGACGCGCAGGTCGAGAGCAACGCTCCCGACCTCGAAGGCGATGGCAATGAAGCTCACGAAACGCTGTACTCCTATCCTGAATGGTTTCACGAAAATAGGATGTACAAACGTGGTTTTTGCAGTCTGTACGAAAGCACGCTGGTCGACACAGGTGCCCCAACGGCCACGGAAGCACATCCCGAGCACCTGCTCCTCAGCGAGAAGCTCTCATCATTTCTCAATGAGTCGCGATGGAAGCCCCGCCAAAAAGATGGTGCTGAATTCGACCTTGATGCCACCGTGCGGTGGCGATCGCAAATTCATGGAGAGGGCCCCGTGGATCAGCGCATCTACATGGGTAGAAGACTGCTTGAGCGCAATTTGGCGATCTTGATCCTCATGGATTCGAGTTTTTCCACCGACGCGTGGAGCGCGAACAGGCGAGTCATCGACGTCATGAAATCATCCATCTCTATCATCAGCGAAGCCTTCGCGGGCTTTGATGACCGGTTCGCCATTGCCACGTTCAACAGCAACTCCAGGCTGCGCTGCAACTACAGATGGGTAAAACGCTTCGAAAACCCATGGCAGCAATGCCGCCGACGGCTGCAATCAGTGAAGCCGGACGGTTACACGAGGATTGGCCCGGCGCTGAGGCACTCCCATCAGATTCTGAAGGGAGTCAAAGCCCGGCGAAAACTCATTCTCCTTTTCAGCGACGCCAAACCCACCGACTATGACCGTTACGAGGGGGAGCACGGGCTCAGCGACGTGAGAAAAGCCATCTCTGAAATCAAGTCCCAGGGTCTGTTCGTCAAGGGCATCTCCGTGACGCAAGAAAACCGGGGGAACCTCGCACGCATGTTCGGCTCGGGGAACTACAAAGTGATTTCCGAGCCCCTGCATATTGCCAACGCGGTTTTTGAAATATTCACGGAGATGATGTCCCGCGACTGACATTGTGAGCTGAACTTTTTGTATTTTAAGGTTCGAAACCCTGGCGCCCCAGGAACAAGTGATCCCCCCTGTCCTTGACTCTACGCCGGTAGTGGCGCGCCAGGTAACGCACATAGACCCAATCGCCCTCTTGGCTCACGTGCATCTGATCGAGGCCGATGCGAGGGAATTTACCGAACTCCTCGCCGCGGGCCACGGAAAGCACCGTATCCACGCTATCGACGACCTTCTCGATGTGGAGGTATTGCTGGGCCGCCTCGCTTAAGCTGCCATCAACGTGGATGAGGCCATTGCGCAGAAAAAAAGCCAGGGCTACCTGATGATCCACGCGATTCATCAGGTTCCGCAGGGCGCTTTTCTCCGCTTCCGGCCATTGATCCCAATGGCCCGAGTGCTGGAAGAGCGTGGCAATGATGGGCTCCGCTCGCCCATCAAGGGCGTGTTTGCGCAGAAAGGGCGCCGTGCGATTCACTTTGGACTGATCATGGAGCGTAAGGAACTCGGCCAGGAGATGGGCCTGCACCAGGGGGAAATCCGCGGCGAACTTACGGTGCATCTCCATGCCCAGGATGGTGACGCGCCGGATGTGGCTCTCGGTATGGGCCTGAAAGGCGGCCAACGTCGGCATGAGGATCTCGCGGCACGGTACTTCGAGGGCCTGGGCAGACGGGCTCGCCAACAATGCCGCAGCGATGAGAACACAACGGCGCATGTTAGGGCCCGCCAGCGAACTGCGCTGAGGCACGCACCGCCGCGTCCAAGTCCACGCTACGGAGCTGGCTGCGCTGCCAGCGCTCAAGCCACTGCGCGCCCAAGAGTTGCACGCCACGCCCGGCGCAAAATGCGGCCTTCTCCGCAGCACTCCATGCGGCGCCCCGGCGACCAAAGACCACGGCTACGGTGGTTTCAGACTTGGCACCGGTGCCGACGCCGTGGCCGACGTAGAAGCCTGCCTGGAGGAGCTGGGCCCGCACGCGGGTGGCCCTGGTATAGGTATAAATGCACACGGGCTTGGGGGCGCGTTGGAGGCGTTGAGCCAACTCCGCAAAGGCATCCGCGGTCCACAGGGGCGCATCCTCGGTTTTGTAGGAAAACGGGTCGTAGAATATCACGTCGGGCAATGGCGCCTCGAACATGCGCTCCAGGAAATCGCCCTTCAAGAGGCTCCAGCGCAGGCCCGCCGCCCCTTCCCAACTACCGTCGGCCAGCAGCGCAGCAGCAGCGGGGTGATCCACATGGGGAAAGAGATCAAGCCGGGAGCGGGCCAGAGTCAATGGTTCTAGATTAGTTTCAAAACTCACCAGCTCAAAATCACGGGCGCGGTTGCCGAGGCCTTCCGCGCAGCGCAACGCCGCCATGGCGTTGCAGGCCGCGCCCAAACCCACGTCCCAAACCACCAGCGGGAAACCCTCGTCGGCAAGGAGCTCCGCCAGCCGGGACTGCTCGACATACAGGCTCATGGCCTCTTGGTAGGGGTCGCCACAGGGGTGCATGACCTCGCCACTGGAGCACTGGCGGATGCTGGCAAAGCCTTGGGGTGAAACCGCGATCTCATACTGGGTTGACGACATGGGGGCTCTGTACCACAGTCAATGACTGAAATTGAGTACGATTACTTAGTAACGTTCATCGGCTCAGCTTGATCATCTGGCTCAAGAAGGCCGCCACGGCGGAAAAAGAGAGCAGAAAAACGATGAGTGCCTTTTGCTTCATGGGACCAACCTGTAGATGCGCGCACCTGACGCCCCGGTGAAGGCCAGTCGCCAGCGCAGGCCGCTTTTCGCATCAGGCGTCAAGCCAGAGGGCAGCGCCCCGGAGGGTACGTAAAGAAACGCCACCCGTGCGGTGGCCTTCATGTCACGGAGCAAGTGCTCCACCGACGGAAACGCCCGGGAGTCGTAACGTGAGTTGCTGTAAACGTGGGGGTAGACGAAAATCCAATCCGCCGTGAGAAGATGGGCGTCGCTGGAGCGCTGAATGAGGGCCACAGCGCCCTCGCCACTGTGGGCATTGAGCCAGGCGATGGCATCGGCGTTGCGGCTGCCCAGCAAGGGATGGGGCTGGTGCTTCATGACGTGCTTTGCCGTGCCCCCCGCTGCCATGACGAGACAGAGCAGAAGGAAGGCCGTGCGGGCCCTTCGCTGAAAGCGGCTCTCTCCCTCTAAAAGAGTGGCGGCCGCCGCCATGGACGAGCACAACAGGAGCGCCAGGGGTGGTAAAAGAAAGCGCGCGTTCTGGGAGGTGAAGAACCACGCCGCCAGCCATGCGAGCCACAGCATGGAGGCGGGCTGCTGCTTCTTACCCGCTATCCACCAGGGCAAAAAGATGAGGGGCAGCGGCCCCACGGAATAGTCGAAGGCGTTTTTATAGAAAGCGAAGCGAAAGGGCAGCATGAGGAACGCCCAGGGGCTGGTGCCAAAACCCGCAGCGGTTGCCACCATGCCGAAGATTTCCTGACGCCGCGCCTCGCTGAAAAAATGCCCCCCCAGCAGCGACGTCACCAGGGGATACACGGGATTCCCCGTGTGGAGAAAATTACGAAGCAACCAGGGTGAAACCACGAGCACCGCGACCCCCGTGAATTTCACGATGTCGAGGCACTCAGTCTGGGGGATGTTTTTCTTCCGCAACCAATCCCGTGCCACGGGGAACAGCAGCACCAGCACCGTGGCGACAAAAAATGGGAACTGGGTGTAGCGAGTGGCAAGCCCCAGACCCGTGAAGATGCCTGCTGCCACCGGGCGCTTGCGCAAAAGCCAATAGCCCCCGAGGAGCGTGAAGGCCGATGCGCAATTATCCACCATGATGAGGTTATCCTGGGTGGTGAGCACATTGGCCGTGGCCATCAACGCAGTGGCGAGCAATGCGTGGAGTGGCGGCAATAAAAACGTGGCCACACGGTGAGTGGCGTAAACAAAACCGCAGTAGCCCAGCGCCGCGATGACCCGCGGGCCCCAGGGCACCACGATTTTAGCCAAAGCCATGGCGATTTCCGCTAGAGACGGAAAATCATCCACATAGGTCCAGTCGAAGAAGGGATAAGCATGGTGCTTCAACGCCCAGTTGATGAGGGGCAGCCGATAATCCAGCGCGTCACCTTCGGGGCCCAATCCCGGGGGGATGGCGAGAAAACAGAGCGGAATGAGAATATTCAACGCAATGAGAAGGCAAATGAAGATGCGGAGATTGGTCGTGGTTCTCATCTGAAGCCAGTATGAATCCACCATTGTTGGCGCGGCTGCGCAACCCGCACTAGCGTAACCCGAGCTCCGTTGCTAAAACTCCATCATGAGTTTCACTTTCACCGAAGAACAGACCCAGCTCCGTGACCTCGCCCGCAAGGCCACCGCCCAGCACATCGCCCCCATTGTGGCCGCCGATGAAGAGAGCGGCCGCTTTCGTCCGGAAGTGATCAAAGAGCTGGGCGCCCTGGGTCTTTGTGGCATTCCCACCAGCGCCGACCTTGACGGCGCGGGCCTTGGTTACCTGGACTACGCCATCGCCCTCGAAGAAATGGGCGCGGCCTCCACGGCCTACGCCATCAGCGTGGCAGTGAGCGGTTTGCCCCAGGTGATTTTGAGCCGCTTCGGCACCGACGCCCAGAAGAAAAAACACATCCCACCCCTGGCCCGCGGCGAGCACATCGGCGCCTTCGCCCTGTCAGAAAGCCACTCGGGGTCGGACGCGGGGGCGCTGCGCGCCAAAGCCGTAAAGCAGGGCGCTCACTATGTTTTGAACGGCACCAAACTCTGGTGCACCCAGGGTAACGTGGCAAGCTGCCTCATCGTCTTCGCTCGCACCGGCGGCCCCGGCCCCAAGGGCATCAGCGCCTTCATCGTTGAGAAGGGCATGGCGGGCTTCAAGGTGGGTAAGCTCGAACACAAAATGGGGGCGCACATCTCGCCCACCTGTGAACTGATTTTGGAAAACGTCAAAGTGCCCGCCGAAAACCTGGTGGGCCAGGAAGGCGATGGCTTCCGCATCGCCATGACCGCCCTGGACAGCGGTCGCATCACCATCGCCGCCACCGCCGTGGGCGTGGCCCGGGCGGCCCTCGACTATTCGGCCCGCTACGCTCGCGAGCGCAAGCAGTTCGACCAAGCCATCGCCGAGTTCCAGGGCATTCAGTTTTTGTTGGCCGACATGCACGCCAAGCTCGAAGCCTCGCGACTGCTTGTGCACAAAGCCGCATCCCTCCGTGACGCGGGCCTGCCCTTCACCATCGAGGCGGCCACCGCCAAGCTCTTCGCAACGGATGCCGCCATGGCCATCACCACTGATGCGGTGCAAATCCTCGGCGGCGTGGGCTACACGCGGGAATACCCCGTGGAGCGCTACATGCGGGAAGCGAAAGTACTGCAAATCGTGGAAGGCACCAACCAAGTGCAACGCGTGGTCATTGGCCGCGCCTATGCCAAGGAGCTGATCCGGCTATGAGCCTCATTCAAATCAACCTGGACCACACCCCCCCGGCCACCACCAGCCAGGACACCATCTTGAAAGACCTGGAACGCTTCTCCGCGGACATGGCCGCTGACGTCTCCGGCTTCTTTCACCTGCCTCAGAAATCCGATTGGCAGCGAGAGATCGATGAAATCCAGCCGCTCATCGCCCGGCGGTGCCCGGAAATCGACACTTTCATCCACATCGGCATCGGCGGCTCAGGGTTGGGCCCGGAAACCGTGGTGCGCACTTTGGGTTCACCCCATGCGCCCCAGTTTCACTTTGTGGACAACATCGATCCTGACTCGTTGAAGGCCTTGCTCGAGAGCTGCTCACCGGAGCGGGCCCTGGTCCATGTCGTCACCAAGTCCGGCGGCACCTTCGAAACCATGGCGGCCTTCGTCGTGGTCTACGCTTGGCTTGAAAAGGCCCTGGGAAAAGACCGCGCACGCAACCACCTCGTGTTCTGCACTGACCCCAAGATCGGCGATCTGCGCAAACTCGCCGACACCTGGGCGGTGCCCACCTTCTCCATACCGCCCCATCTGGGGGGCCGTTTCTCCGTGCTCTCCGCCGTGGGGCTCTTCCCTGCCTTCGTGGCTGGCGTGGACCCCGCGCAGCTTCTGAAGGGCGCGGCGGACTATCGCAAAGCGGTGCTCGCCGACCTCACCGAGGGCCGCATCCCCGCCGTTGTGAATTTGGCCTATCGCTTGGCTGAGCTTTATAAAAATGAACGGCACAATATCACGGTGATCATGCCTTACTCCCAACGGCTGAAAACCTTCTCAGCCTGGTTCACCCAGCTCTGGGCGGAATCCTTGGGCAAGAACGGCCATGGGCTGTCCCCCATGGCCTCCGTGGGCGTCACGGACCAACACTCCATCCTCCAACTGCTCCGCGATGGCCCCCCAGATAAAGTCACGGGTTTCATCGAAGTACAGGGCTTCGACAACGTCATGGATATCAAGTGGACTGGCCCCGACCTGCCCTCCATCGAATTACTGAGGGGCGTCACAATGAACCAGCTCATGGACGCTGAGTTCAATGCGACGCGCCAGGTCATGAGCGGAGCCAAAAAACCACATTTCACCCTGTCCATGTCCCGACTCAATGCCCACGCTTTAGGTCAACTGTTTTTCCTCGCGGAAACCCTCACCGCCGTGACCGGATATGCCATGGGCGTGAACCCCTTCGACCAACCAGGCGTCGAAGAAGGCAAGAAGCTGACCCGGGAACGGCTCGCCGCTTGCAAAAAAAGCATGATGACTTAAGCTCTTTTCCTAGGGGTTGATCGCCATGAGTGAAAACGACAAGACAGTTGCTCTCACAGGCCAGCAGGCCGCCAGCATCGATCTCAGCAAGACCAAGGGCGAGGAGGCATCCCTCATCATCGTCCGCGGCCAGCCCCAGGGGAAACGCTACCTCCTCAACGCCGACAGCATGATCATCGGCCGGGACCCCAGCGTTTCGCTGAGCGTCAATGACACCAATATTTCCCGCAAGCACGTTGAAGTGATCAAGCGAGGCGAGGCGGTCATCGTCAAGGATCTGGGCTCCACCAACGGCACTTTCATCAACGATAAGAAAATCGAAGGCGAGTACACCCTCCAAAAAGAAGACATGATCAAGGTGGGCAACACCATCTTGAAGTACCTGCCCAAGGGCGCCATGGAAGCCTTCATCATCGGCACCCTTGAAGAGCAGGCCAACACCGACGGCCTCACCAAAGCCTTCAACAAGCGCTACATCATGGAGCTCCTGGAGACCGAGTTCAAACGCGCCAAAGCGCTGCATCAGGACCTCTCCATCATCATCCTCGACCTGGACCATTTCAAGAAGGTCAATGATGGCTTCGGTCACGACGCCGGCGACCTGGTCTTGAAAGAAATGGCGAACCTCGTGCGCACCAAGCTGCTCCCTGAAAGGGGCAAGTTCGGGCGCTTCGGTGGCGAGGAGTTCATCATCCTCCTGCCTGAAACCGGGGCCGATGCCGCCGCGGAACACGCGGAGCGCATCCGCGCCGCGCTGGAAAAAACGAATTTCATGTATGACGGCAAACGCTTGCCGGTAACCGCCTCCGTGGGCGTGGCGGAAATGGGCCTCGACGTGGACTCCAGCACCAAGCTCTTCAAGCTAGCCGACCAAGCCGTGTATCAAGCCAAAAACGGTGGCCGAAACCAGGTCTGCATCGGGCGCTAGACAGTCCCGTTTTCCCTTGTTACGGCCATCCCATGGGTATGGGTGTGTTCTTGTTTTTTTCGACGCTGGTTTTCGCCAGTGACTTCGATGACCTGCCGGACTGCGCCACCGCGGGCTTGGGTGATGGCGCCTGCATCGAGAGGGCCCAGCAGCTCCACCCCACCCAATTCGCGTTGGGATTGCGCCGGGTCACTGTGAAGCACCACCACATTCAATCCTTGAGCCGTGCCGACCGCCAAGCTTATCTGGCCCGCAACCCCGTCCCCGTGGTGCTGGGCCCTCGCTGCCAGCTTTATCTCACGGATCACCACCACCTGGCCCGGGCGGTGCTCGAAGCAGGCCACTCCAAGGTGGTGTTGACGCTCCTCCACGACTGGAGCCACCTCAGCGTCGACGACTTTTGGGACCGCATGGAGCGGGCGGGGCTGGTGTATCTTTTGGATGAGGCAGGCCAGGGCCCCCAAGACCCCCGCACGCTGCCCGCCAGCGTGCTGGCGCTGGTGGACGACCCCTATCGCAGCCTCGCGGGCTTTGCCCGGGAGCGGGGCTGCTTTCAAAAATCACCTATTCCTTACGCCGAATTCCAATGGGCGGAGCACTTCCGCCCCCGCATCGACGTGGGCACCACCAACGCGGACTTCAAGGCCGCAGTGCAGGCGGCGCTCTCCATCTGCCATGACCCGGCGGCGGGCCATTTGCCGGGATTCATTCCTTGATTTCGTTATAAATACATCGTATTTGGCCGCCTCTCCCTGAGGCGCCCCCCCCATGCAATTGATCCCATCGTCACTGTTATGCGTTCTCCTCTTCGTCACGGCGGTGGGTGCCCATGGCGCCCCCCCACCTCGCAGCTTCTTCAATTTCGTGCTCACCAACCCCTTGGGTAATCTGTGCAAGGCGCTCCTGCAAAAGCCCGCGGAAACTTACCTCAGCGCCAACAAGCCCTGGGACCTGAGCGCCGATGCCCAGGCGCGCATCCAGGTCATCAATGACCGCATGGCCACTTTGATCGACAACACTGGCTCCGATGACTCCATCACCAACCAGCTAGAGCAAGGCGCCGCTGAAGTGCTGCAAATCCTCCAGGAAGAGCGTCAGCACACGCTGAACCCCGTCAGCCGCTTTTTCTTTCGCGGTGCCGCCCGGGACGTGGAATCCCAAACGGGCCTCTATGCCCGCACCCTGGGCGGCCTCATCTTCATCATGATGGGCCCTCACTACAACCCCATCTTTAACCGTATCGCGACCCCCAACGTCAACGCCTGGCGCGGCGACAGCACTGACTTCGCGGACCGCGTGGTGGCCCTCCATGAGATGCAGCATGCCCGGGACCGCAATCTCCATCCCCTTCCCTGGCTCTTGATGCTGAAAGCCATACCCTGGGACATGTTCAGCTGGTTCGCGCAAACGCCCATTACCCCCTCCGTTCGCTTCTGGTCTGAATCCGCCGCCATGGGCGCTCAATGGGAAATCGCCCGCCTCATCCCCAAAGTCTCCCGCGCCAAAATCAAGGAGAAGCTGGACCGCAGGATCATCCTCCTCATGAAGGATAAAGATTTTTTTCGGCGTGCTCTCAGTCTAGCGCGGATGAATCAAAGCTTTGGCTTCCATGAGCTTGAGGACTTCTCCAGTGGCCTCGCTGGAATCCAACTCTATCTGGAGCAGATCAATGCGTTCCTCACCGACTTCGACTTTGCCCCCGTCCCCGTGGATGACACATTCACAACACAAGAGCTGGCTCACTTTACGCAAACCAGAGAGATTGATTTAGATCGCCTGGTGCCCCTGCTGGAAAAACTCGAGATCATCGAGGAGCTCATGGCGTACGGCAACCGCCAGGGCCGCGGTACCCCTCGCGTGCTGGAAGCCCTGCTCATCAAGATCGCGACGGAAACCCTGACGAATGCCGATCTACCCACGAAAGAGGCATTCCTCCGAGCCCAAGAGCGCTTCCATAAGTACAGCTTCGACCAGCTCATCGACCAAAACTTCGGTCCCAGCGGCTTTAAGAAGTTCGCCCTGATGTCGACCCTGGCAGCCACTGCCATGTGGCTCCTGCACGGCGCTGACACGAGTCAGATGCCCCAGGTGTTTTTGACTGACGTCAACATGCTCTTCCGCTTCATAGAGCAGTTTGCAAAATAAGCCCGAGCCCAGGACTAGATCAAGGCATCAAATGGATTACACATTGCGACGAGCGCGGCAGTGGGCGAATTTGACATTATATCCGATCGGATATATAATCTAGATTCGATGAATCCGATTCTCCGTTTACGGTCTCAAGCCGGTATGACTCAAAAAGCGCTAGCCGCAATGGCGGGCACTTCTCAGCCCACTATTGCATCGTATGAGGCCGGTGCAAAGTCACCCACCTTTGCGACACTCGAAAGGCTGGCACAGTCACTTGGCCTTGAGGTCGACGTCACTTTTATCTCTCCTTTGACGCGGGAGGATTTGCGGAGCCTTGCCTATCACCGTGCCGTCATTGAAAAATTGAAATTTGAACCCGAAACCGTACTTGCAAGAGCCCGGCGCAATCTTAAAGCAATGTCAAAGAAACACCCTGACGTCAAAAGCCTCTTCGATCACTGGAAACAGTGGTTGAGCCTCTCTGTTGACGATCTCATCAGTTGCTGCTTGGACTCGAGCCCGCTTGCGCGCGACATGAGGCAAGTCACTCCCTTTGCAGGCGTCTTGAGCGCACGGGAGCGACTTGAAGTCCTCAAAAAATTCAGAAAAGAGGAGCATCGATGAATAGGAGTCAGTTCGCTCACACCGTACGGGCAGCCGCTGCTGTCCTTGGGGTGAGTGAAGTTCTGGTGATTGGGAGTCAAGCCGTTCATGCTTCCATCGATGTTTTGTTCCCAGCGGTCAATCGTTCGATCGAAACGGATATCGCCGCCCTGAACGACAAAGACGGAAAGATGGCCGATTTGATCGATGGCTCCATCGGGGAGGCCTCGCTCTTTCAGGATACCCACGGTTATTATGCCCAGGGGGTCGAGCCAAAGACTGCGATCCTGCCTGACGGCTGGAGGCAAAGGTTGGTTCCATTCTCTTCGCCGGAAACCAATGGCGTCACCGCTCATTGCCTGGAACTCCACGATCTCTGGATCTCAAAGGCGATAGCAGGGCGGCCGAAGGATCGCGAGTTCTGTGATGAGCTCATAAAAAGGAAGTACGTTAGGGCCCAGGTACTGAAGGATCGCTTGAAGAAAGTGAAAGGTCAGTCTCTGGGTAAAATCGCGGCCGTGCGCGGCTGGATCAGCTGAAGAACTGAGTTTTAGCTTCTTTGCTTTAGGGAATGCTGGGGACACTTGCTCCTCGCGTGAGACTTGGCCAGTCGCTGCCCGAGCTTCACTGCTGGCTTTTCCACTCCTGAAACTCGCTTGGACGAATTTTAAATCGAGCAATATTCCCGTCGTGTAGATTCAGTATTTCTATTTCGATTTTCTATTAACCTTTATTATGGGTATTCATAATAAAGGCCGCCCGCAGGCCCAGGGGCCAGCGCACGGTGCGTGGGGCTTCGCCCTGGCCCCAGATGCGGCGCAGTTTTTCCGCGAAGGCGGGCAGGGGAATGGTGCGGTAACCTGTTTCCACCAGCTTTCGCGGCAGCTCCCAGTAGGGTCCCAGCTCGCCTTGGTAGAAAGAGAACACTGCTTCGTCGATTTCCGGTGTGATGAGGGCCAGCTCGTAGCACCAGAACGCAAGTACGGCACCGGAGCACCCCACGCGCCTTGCTTCGGTGAAAAAGGCGTCGTGGCGGAACCAATGGAAAGCCTGGGCCACGGTGATGAGGTCCACGCTGCCGGAGGCGAGGCCCGAGTCCTCGGCGGCGGCCACGCTGTAGCACACGCGGGGATGGATCGTGCTGCTTGCAATTTGTTTTTCAGAGGGATCCGTGGCCACCACCGATTCAAAATATGCAGCGAGGGCCACCGCCGCCTGGCCGTTTCCCGTACCGCAGTCCCAGGCCGTGCCACGGGCCGACGCCTGGGCCGAGAGCCACTCAAAGAGCGCGGCGGGATAGGTGGGCCGGTAGCGGGCGTACTCGCTGGCGTGACCGGAGAAGAGGTCTTTGTAGGACGGAGTGGCGCTCATGGCCGCAGTAAAGCACCGGCGTTAGGCCGTGGCTAGGCGAAGGTATTTTGTCGGCTGGCGAGGCGGAGGAGGAGCCCGGCGACCAAGGCAATGGGATGGACCCACCCTGTTG
>CAYHWW010000047.1:0-19518 GCA_964360145.1 uncultured Oligoflexia bacterium
GGGTGAGCCAAGCCAGTGGCGTCAACATACCCTTGATGCCCCTCATGAAGGCCGCCCCCCCGAGATGATCATCAGTGAGGTGCAAGAACGTCACGATGCGGATGCCCCCCACATCCACGAATTCCACCAAGTCCTCCTCCGTGTCCAGGATGCCCGCTGCCCCCTCAAGAGCGAGCACCAGCACCCCCTTGCCTTGCCTGTGGAGAGCCATGCCTTCTTGGGGCGTGCGAGCAATGCGCCAATTTCTGGAACGGGCGGAGAACTCGTGGGCCTGTTTTAACTGGGCACGGAGGGAAGCCCGGGTATCGCCCCCGAGAATGGGATGCACATAAAATGAGACCACCATGAGCCCCAAATCAGGATGGGCGGCTTCGAGGGTCTCCTCATTGAGATTGGAATCCAAACGGGACGTCCAGTCTCGGGCCCTGAGCTTCGTCGCGAAATCCCCATTGAACAAGAACCCCAATCCCTCTTTCATGAAGGGATGGGCGTGAAGATCCACAATAGCCGCCTGTGATGGGCCACAAGATCCAAAGACTATTCCGAGGAGCGCAATGAAGTGCATCCTACCTCGCTGATGGTGCCCGGGGCGGCGGAGGCGCGGGCACCGCTTGTTGCACCGCCAGTGAACCCACAATGCTCATGATCCGTCCGCGATCCACGGTGAAGCGCAAGCCGCTCACATTCTTGATCATCCACCACTCAGCGTTCCAACCGAGGAAGTTCAGGGTTTGCTCGATGTCATCCCACAGATTGCGGGAGGTGCTAGGAGGGGGATAGCCATTTTTCAGCAAGTAGCCGAAAACTGCCTCGACGAAGCCTGTTTCGCCGGGCGTGCAATCAGCACTGAACCGGGGCGTGCCATCCGCTTTGAGAGACACCTTGAGGATCAAGGGACAGACCAGGGGATAGGCCTCCAACGCCTCCGGCACGCTCAGCACGCCGGAGCGATTGTCATCGAAGCGCTTGAACATGGACTCCACGTAAAACGGCAGAATGGCGAAGTTCTGCATTTGAGAGGAGTCCACGGGCACTTCATCGGTGGCCCCCACGGGGCGGGCGGCGGCTTCCAAATCTTTGGTGAATTTACGGCGCTGGGTCTCGTTCAAGGTGGTGAAGTAGTACGCCATCCAGGGAACGTAACGAGTGAAGAACGCATGGAACCTGGCGGGCTCGAAGAAATAAGCTCTGAAGCAGGTCATGGGCAACATGGGGCGATCTGCGTAGTCCAGGTCCAGATTGGGACACACGGCGAGGAGCTCGTCATAGATCTTGGTGGACATGGTGTTGGCTGACATGAGGAAGGAGAGATACTCCACAGCCTCGATGAGGCCGAAGAACTTGTCGCCATTGCCCACGGAGGTGAAGAGGTTATTCTCGAAGAAGCGCTGAGCTGCCAGGGCTTCCGGCGTCTGATAAGGATTACCGAACTTCAATTCCCTGATGAGGTCCATGCTGTCCACCACGAAGTGCAGCAACTCGTCCTCCGTGATGCCCACTAAATTCACGGCCCGATCCTTATTCTCTGAGTAACCGTGGATCCAGGAAGAAATGAGCACCCAGTGGGTATTCATGGCCGCCATGTTGGCGTAGGAGTAGAGGAATTCCCGACGCTGGTCGTAGGTCAAGGCAACGATATCGTCGGTGCCCAGGTACATGGGCCGCAGCTGGCTCACGATATCCCGCAGGCGATCCAAGGTTGAAAGCTGCATTTGGCGCCGACCCGCAGGGGTACCCGAGGCGGTTTCCGCCTCTCGCCTGAAACGAGCGAAGACATCGAGGAGTTGTCGGCGGCTAAAGCCATCGGACTCGAACACGGCCTCATTGTCGCCGCTGATGTCCCTGTAAGTGCGATCCAAATACTGGGCCCCCATGCTCCACCGCTCGAAGCGGTCCCGCGCGTAGTCCAAGGCTTCTGTGCGGAGACCATTGGCGTTGCGACCCGTATCATCCCAGCGCACCCCTCCCAGGATGCGACGCACCGCGGGCCTGAAGAAGGCCTTGGTCGTGGCAATGGTGAGGGGCGTTGTAATTTTCTCGCGATCAGCGAACGCGTATGCCTCGTCAAAGAGGTGGTCCCAGTCGGCGAAAAGGATGCTGGAGCTGGAAATAGAAGGCCCGCCTCTGGACAGAGTGGCGTCGCGAAGCAGGTCGAATGCAGTGATGACGAGCTCTGAGAATCGCGCCAGATCACGGCCGTGGCTCAATCCACGGTAATTGGAGGTGAGGTGGATGAAGCGGATGCTAGCCGCGGCCCACCGGGTGGAGCGAGATACGGTATCCACCCAGTCCCTCCCCTCGAGCCTTTGCTGACTGGGTCGTATGAACACGGCCTTGAAAGCACCAAAGAGAGGAATGTAGTCTTTGGCTTTCCTGAAAGAGTCGCCATCGAAACGCCAGGTCAGGAGATCCAAAACACGGGCGGCACGACTGAGTTCATAGGAGCCGGGGGTCACGCCGGTGAAGGCCCCCACAACTCGTCGACCGGCCAGATCCAACTGGGAGGCCAATTCCTCAACATGGGCCTCCGGCCACCTCTTCAACTCATCTAGCGTAAAGGGGAAATAATGCAGAAGGGAGAGCATGGCCTCTTTAGAGGCAGTGGCGATGCGGAACAAGGCATCAAACTCCGCCCCCGTGAGATTACCATCAACGCCACCCACAAGGCCGCTCTTCAGGGCAAAAATCTCGGGTACCATGGCGCGCAACCAGGGGACATCCCGCTTGTCCGGGAAGATCTCATCGATGAAGCGGTGGGGAATGAGATCGATGAGAGTCAGAACGTCGGAGGCACGGATACCCTCGGGGGTGGCGTGGGCGGCACGGGACAAGCTTTCGTAGGCACGCTCGATGACGGGCCAGAAACGGCGAATTTGGCGTTCGTCCTGGGGTGCGGAGGCATCCTCTCCACGCAACGAAAGCAGATAAGCACGAGTCAAGGGCTCGGCGTTACTGATGAGAGCGCCCCAATCAGGGGTCTCGATGCGGTTCCGAGGTGGCCCCACCAAAACCGCCTTCGCTTGAAAGAGAAAACCCACGGTTTCGTGAATGAGTGCGCGCTCATCCTCAGTTTTAAAGAGCGTGTTCACCCGAGCCAAGAGAGCGCGCATGGTCTCCAGCGTCTCAGCGTGGTTGCGCGCCCCACGCAGAGCAACCAACGCCCGCGACACCGCATCCACGGACTGGGTCACCTCAGACATCAAACGCTCAAACTCGGGTTGCGCCATGCCGGGCACTTCATCTTTACGTTTAATGAAGTTATTGTAGGCGATCCACACCGGGTGCTTCACCGTGGCCATGAACCCCTTCAACAAAATTGCATGATTCAAGTCCCACTCATAGACAGGGCCACCGAAAAAGGCCTGTTTAGCTACCATCATCAGAGCCACGATGTCGGAGACTGCGTCCACCATCTCGACGGAATCGAGGCCCCGGTCGGTCTTCATGCGTGCCAGCGTGTCCACAAGGGCTTCCATGTACCGGGGCTGCACGACGCCCTGGGGATGGGCTGCCGCGGCATCCGTCAGAAGATCAACGGCCCGGCCTGCAATTTGCTCAATCTGACCGAGCCCTGACTCGGTGAACCAATCATCCGTTTGGCGCCGACTGTGCTGATACTGGAACTCAAAGTAAATGGCATGGATGCGGGCACCGAAATTCAAGAACCTCGCCCACTCGCCTTGAGCGATGCCGCCCTCATCGGAATTCAGAAAAATGCGCTTCAAGTGGCGCAGGACGGGCATCTGCTCGCGGATGAGCTTGACCCCGCTGCCCGGTTTGCGCAACCCCTCGTAGCCACCTTCTAATGCCGCGAAGAGCTGCTCCGCATCGGCAAAGCTGTAGGCCCCTCCATGCTCTTGGAAAAAAGCACCGAACGCCGCCGTGGCCCCTCGCATGGCATCGATGCCGCGCTGAAGTTCGTCCTCAGAGAGGCGGGACGTGCGTGTGCCGGAAAGGGGCATGAGTACCTTGATGCCGGGAGCATAGCGCTTCACCAGCCGCAGGAAGGTAACCAAGCGCTCCACCTCGACCCTGGGAATACCACTCACGCCGCCGCCCAAGAAAGCGACTTTGAGCTTCATGGCCGCCTGCACCAGGGGGTCGGTCACCCACTGTTCCTTTGTGAAATAGCGGTTCAAGAAACTCTGCACCTCGGAAGGCGCGTAAATACCGTTCTCAGATCCCCGGGTCAGGAGCATGAAGGTTTCCATGCCCTGGGCGGCGCACTCCCAGAGACCTTCGATCTGCGCGTCATCCTGAAGTTCCCCTTCAAAGAACTTGCCCAACTGATTGGGCAGAGACGTCAAGCAATCGGGCTGGCGTGGGCCCACGGACTCCAGTCCACCAGCGGCGGGTTCATCGTCGATGAGGCTACACCCCCCCTGAAGGGCAGCCATGAGCAGCATGGAACCAACAAGAATCCCCCTAGAAAGCATAGGCAATGCTCCCCCGCAGTCGATCATTGGTTCGGTACAGACTGAAGAAATCAGCCCCGCCATCCGTGGCCCGCCTCTTTCCGGCCCCCATCACATCCGCACCTAGGGTGAGGAAGAGCCGGTTGCCCGCATCAAAACGCACTTCAGGGGACAGTATAGCCCCCTGCACGGAAAAATCGTAGACGAAGCGCGACATGCCGTAGAACCGCCTGGTCTCACCGGAGATGAGGGGAAGGCGCCACCGCAGTTGAACAGCATTGCGGTACTGGTAACGGGATTCCAAAATCTGCTGGCCTGATGCAGCTAGCGGCCCCGTATCATCCTTCACCCCGCCCCAGGACTGCAGGGTTGAGAACTCCACGGTATGGGCATTCTGAGCATCATTATTGATGCGAGCACTCACTGCTGGACTCAACATGTAGCCCGAAGAAAAGTTCTGGGTGGTCATGTCCGTGGGTACCCCGCTCTGGAGGGGGTGATCCGTGAGAAAGGACAAAGCCGCCGCAAAGCGGTCGTTTCGCCAACCCGTATCGAGAGCCGCCACATGGCGGTAAATCACCCGAGGGTGGAGAGTCACCTGAACCTGATTCGTGGGCAGATAGAGGTAGGCCTGGTAACCGATGGCCAGTTGATTCATCGGCGTATAGGCGTAGGAGCCTTTGACGTGGAAGCCGTTACTGAAGTCGTAGCGCGCTAAAAACGCGCCTCCGGGGTTGAAGATGATCTTGGAAAGAGGTGGGATCACCACGTCATAGCGCAGGGACGTGGTCTCCCCGAAAACCTTCATGGTGTCCGGCGGCGGAGTAAAAAACGGGTGGATGGAACTGAACTTGCCATTATCCACCTCGAAAGGGGCCCCTTGCTCTGGCAAGAAGAGGGGCGAGGCATAGCCGGCAAGCTTCAGGTTGCCAATGCGGCTTGCGAGAAACACGCCGGTGAGACCCACCAGCTCAGGTTCAAAGTAGTCCCAACGGAAGCGCGGCTGCCACATGCCCAGCTTCCAACGGTCATCAAGCTCACTCCACTCCTCTTTTTTGCGACCCACATGGACCTTCAAAAGCTGGGGACGGCTGCCACTGCCCATGTAGGCTTCCATGGGGTTGAAGTAGCGATTCTTAATTTGGTTTACAGTGACGAAGGCCTCCGCATCCACCACCAGTCCCAGTGCCTTCCAGTCTTTGGCCGTCGTCAGGCGAAGAGTCAGCGAAGGATAAAAAGAAGAGGTGCCAGGCTTGTTACGAGCCACCACCCGGCGGTATTGTTCCGCCAGAAACTTGGGCGTGATGGTGGTGGTATCCTGTCCTTCACCCAACGCATTGAGGGCACGCGGAGCCACCGCCGAATCCATTTTGGAATCAGCCATGGCGCCCTGACTTAGTGCCACAAGGCCACTCAACAGGAATATTCTACAGCGCACTTCAGCTGTCCCCATCCTGTGCCATTGGATCGCAGTTGACAGTAAAAGTCCACAACAGAGGCCCCGGGAGCAGTCTAAAACCGTCGGGTAAAGGGCCTCCAGCGCGCCTCTACTTTTGTCCCCCGCACAGCAAGGATCTCTTCGAAATCAAAGAGAAGATCAGACTCCTCGGGGCGAAAAAACAGAAAGTCTCCTCGCTTAATATCGTAGTTTTTTGATCCAACATATAGATCCTGATTGGGGAGAAGGTTACGATTTGGGGCATGATCGTAAAGGGCATGGGTGCGCAGCCCCCGGGGCCAAGCGCTGCGGGAAGCCCACCCACCTCCGTAAATAAAAAAACCTCGAGCCATATTGGGATCGTAAGCAGCCCAAAGTCGACCAGCCCAGGCGCCGACGAAGGGTACGGCGGGTTCATCGATGACTTTGATTACCGGGGCAGCAATAAAGAGGGCCGGTTCGTGACTCTCAAGCTCAGGCCCATCGAAGTCCGTGGGCTGAAGAAAAGCCGAACCAATGGCGATATCTTGCGGTGCGAAGCCCCCCTCTCCGTACTGCATGTAGGTGCGGCTCCCTCCTCCGTTCAGAGTGAGCTTGTGCTGGGGAATGCCCATTGCCACCACTGCTGTAGTGAACTCATTGTACCGACTGGCGAGGGCCCTCATCTCCCGACTCACGGTTTTCCGCCGAGGGCCTAAAGCTCTGGGCGCGAAACCCACATGGCCGTCGTAGCCCATGAGGCCAGAAACCTGGGCTACGCTGCTCTCCAAAATGCGTCGTGCGGAGGAGGCGGCAGCTTCTGGCGTCGTAAAGCCGCCACGATGGAGGCCCACATCAATTTCGAGGGCCAGCCGCAAGGGCGGCGTGCCGCGGTCACTGCCATGGAGCCGCCGCGCCCAGGCGAGATACTCATCGACAGCTTCATCACTGTCCACCAGCCACTGCGTAACCCTGAGGGCGCGGAGGCGGTCTAGTGGCGCGAGGTGGGCAACCACAGATTCCGCCAGAGCAACAGGCATGGGTTTGCCGAACATGATGTCGAGGTCGGCCTCCGGGAAGGTGGCAAGCAGCTCAGGCAAGAACGGCGCATGGAACTCCATCATGCGATGAGTACGAGCCCGCTCCGCCACGTACCGAAGGAATTGGGGAGATGGCATTGATTTAGTGACAAGACGGAGCTGGTGATGGGTGCCCAAGGACTGCAGAACCCGATTGGTATTGCGATCCAGCGCAGCGAGGTCGATCACAGGCCGGGGGCGAGGTTCGCCCACGGACTGCACCGCTGCATGGAGGGCCTCCATGACGGGCTCGTGGGAAGGAATTGAAGGGCGGGGACGGATCAATGCCACGAAAATGATCAATGCCGCGGTAGTTGTCACTAGAATCGCCATAACGGGTCTCACATCTCTAAATGTACCTTGATGAATGCGCGAGTCCTAAGATGAATGAATGCCTTCGAGCGGGGTGACTGCCATGGCCTTCCGCGCTGGGACCATACCCCCCAGAAGCACTATGCTAATGGCAGCTATGACGATGCCCGCCACGGTGACGGGTTGCACCAACACAGGCAAGGTGCGGTCATAGTAGTAATCGGGCAGTTCAATGAGGGGATATTTGCGCAGGACCCAGCACACGACACAGCCCAAGGTCGCCCCCAGGCTGGCGCCGAGGGTACCGATCGTCAGGGACTCCCAGAGAAAAATACGCCGCACCTGCTCCTGAGTCGCACCCATGGCACGCAGGATGGACACACCTTTTTTTTTCTCCAATACGGTCATGGCGAGCATGCTCAGGATGTTGAAGGCCGCCACCAACACGATGAAGCCCACCATGCAGAACATGGCCGCCCGCTCCAGCTGCAACGACGCGAAAAGATGTTCGTTAAGCTGTTGCCAAGAGCGCACACGGTAGCTTGCGCCGAAACGCGCGGCTACGGCTGTGGCCGCTTCCGGCGCATCCTCAAGTCGCGCAACCAGGCCCTCGTAGTGGGTCGCAACCCCCGCCTTACGAATAAAGGACTCCACATCATGCACCGGTGAAAACCCTACGTGCAGTTCTTGTTCGGGTACGCCAGATTTGTAGATGCCTTCGACAACGAAGGTTTTCATGCGTGGGGCCATGCCCAGGGGCCCATCCGTTTCCACTGGTGACACGAGGGTCACCGTGTCACCCACGGCCACTCCGAGCTCAAAGGCCATTTCCGCACCGAGAAGCAACCTGGCCTGGCCCTCCCTCACGAAGCTCGGTGCTGCCCACTCCGTGACCTTACCCCGCACCCGCTCCCACGCAGCTCCACGCACTCCTTTGATCACTCCTCCAGCAATGCGCTTGCCCGATCGGTACACTGCCTCCACCTGCAGCACGGGCTCGAGCTCACGCATACCGGAATAAGCTTCCCGGGCTTTGATAGCAAGCCCCTCGTCCACAGCCACCATGCCACGCTCATCTTCGATCCGCAGATGATGCTCCGCCTGGAAGAGCCGAGCCTTCATTTCGGATTCAAAGCCCGACATCACCGAAATAATGATGACCATGGCCATCACCCCCACGGCCACGCCTAAAACACTTAACGCGCTGATGACCGAGAGCACGGAGGAACGGCTCCGGGATGTGAGAAACCTCACACCGACGAAGCGAGGAAAGCGATCACGGGCCATTGTGCTGACTCAGGAGTAAAAAGGCTGATTCTTGCGGGCCCTCTCCACAATGGGAGCCGACGGCTTGTACCGCGGGCTGACACTCTTGGAGAGGCGCTCCAACTCTTGATGGATCTTGGCGATGCCGAGGCTGTCCGCATAGCGCAGCAACCCCCCACGGAAAGGTGGGAATCCTGTCCCCATGATCATGCCCAGATCCACCTCTTCCGCCGTGGCGACAATGCCCTCACTCAAGCAGAGGGCCGCCTCGTTGATCATGGGGAGCATCATGCGGTGGATCCAGTCAGCCTTTTGATCCCGTGTGGAAGATTTTGGCGTCACGCCAAGCACGCTGTAGATCTCGGGGTTGAGGCCCTTCTTCTTGCCGCGCTCATCATAGAGGTAGAAACCCTTGCCTCCCTTTTTACCCAGGAGTTTAGCTTTCACAAAATTTTCCATGACCGGGGCGGGAGCAGCACGCTCACCAAAAGCATCATGAAGGATATGGGCCACTTTCACACCCACATCGATGCCGATTTCGTCCATCAGAGTAGCCGGGCCCATGGGCATGCCGAAATTCAGCACATGCTCATCCAGCTCCTCGATGGGCACCCCTTCCGCCATGATGTACACCGCTTCATTGATATAGGGCATGAGCAGGCGGTTCACAAGGAATCCAGGGCCGTCCTTGACAACAATGGGGATCTTGCCCCACTTTTTTGACAGATCGAAAATCATCGCAGTCGCACGGTCATTGGTTTTTTCACCGCGGATCACTTCAATCAAGGGCATCTTGTGTACGGGATTGAAAAAGTGCATACCCACTACATTTTCCGGGCGCTTCGATGCCGTGGCCATCTCTGTCACGGAAAGGGATGACGTGTTCGTGGCAATCAAAGCATGTTCGGGCAGCACCTGCTCCAACTCCTTGATCACCCGCTTCTTGATGTCCATGTTCTCGACCACGGCCTCGATGACCACATCCACGGCGTTGAATCCACTATAGTCCGTGGTGGGGCTGATGAGATTGAACTTGTAAGAGGCATCGGCTTTTTTGAGACGCTTCTTCTTCACCTGATCGTCAAAGAGTTTCTTGGCATTGGTCAGCCCCAAACCCAAGCCCTTGTGATCAATGTCCTTCATGCGCACGGGATAATTCTTCTGCGCGGCAAGCTGGGCGATACCACCGCCCATGACACCAGCACCCATGAGACCCATACGGCTCACCTTGTCGCCGGGCTGGAGCTTGTAGCCCTCTACACCCGTCAGCTTCTTCACTTTTTCCGTGAGGAAAAAGAGCTCAATCAGACGCTTCGAAACAGCGGTAACAGCAAGCTCGCCGAAGGCCCGCTGCTCCCGTTCAAGAGCCGCGGGGCGATTGGCGCCCGCATTGGCTTGGATTACTTCGATAATTTTCAACGCCGCGGGATAATTACCACGGGTCCGGGCCATGACCATTTTACGAGCCTGGCTGAAGATCACCATGCGACCAGCGAAGGTATCCTCAAGCAGGCGATTGGTTAGTGTTTTCTTGAGCGCCCGACGGGGTTTTTCCCCGCGAATAACCCGTGCACCCCATTCTAAAGCCTTCTTATTGAAATCTTGGAACGGTATTGCGGCATCCGCAAGACCCGCCTTCAGGGCCCGCTCGCCATTGAGCTGTTTGCCACTCAGAATCATGTCCAGAGCAGACTGCAGACCCACACGCTGAGGCAAACGTACGGTACCTCCCATACCGGGCAGAACACCCAGATTGACTTCAGGGAGGCCCATCTTCACCGAGGGACCGTCAGAGGCCACGATGGCCGAGCAGCAGAGAGCGAACTCCATGCCCCCACCCAAACAAGCGCCGTTCACAGCAGCGATTACGGGAAACTTCAGCTTTTCGATCTGAGCAATGACATCCTGAGCTTGTTTAGCAAGCTGATAGCCCTCTTCCTTGGTCTTCATGGCGCGGATGAGTTCGATGTCAGCGCCAGCGATGAAGATCCCCTCTTTTTCAGAGAGCACCACGAGACACTTGATGTCTGTACGCCGTGCGAGACCATCCAGGACATTCTTCATCTCTTGAGTGAAGGCGGTGGAGAACTTATTGACCTTCTCGCCAGGGAGATCGAGATTCATTGAAAAGAGCCCCGGGGCGACTGAAGAATGGTCGACGATACGGATGGCGCTGCCGCTCATAATAGTGCTGCCCCTGCCTTCTTTAATTGTGGTCGTGACTTCCATAAATCCCCCTAAACCCGTTCCACGATGACGCTGCCACCTTGGCCGCCACCGATGCACAATGTTGCCAATGCGAACTGCACATGGGGCCGTTCCTGCATTTCCTTCAATGCGGTGAGCACAAGGCGGGCGCCTGTGGCCCCCACGGGGTGGCCCAGAGCAATGGCACCACCGTTGACGTTCAAAATATCGTCGCTGATCTCGCCGATGGCCTCACTGCGGCCCAGCTTCTCCTGAGCAAATCTCTTGGATTCAAAAGCCCGCTGGCAGGCCAGCACCTGGGCCGAGAAGGCCTCGTTCAACTCCACGAGACCCACGTCTTTCATGGTGATGCCCGCCTGATCCAGCGCCTTGGGCGTCGAGTACACAGGCCCCAGGCCCATACGTTCGGGCTCCAAGGCCGCGAAGGCCACGGAGCGGATCTTGCCCAAAGGCTTTGTGATCCCAAGAGACTTGGCCTTTTCCGCGCTCATGAGCAGGAGGAGACATGCGCCGTCCGTAATGGGACACGAATTACCCACTGTGACCACGCCGTTGCGGCGATCAAAGAAGGGCTTCAACTTGCCCAGGGCCTCCATACTGAGACCTTTGCGCGGACCCACGTCTTCCGTGAGGAATGTGGTGTACTTGGGTGCAAGCGCAATGGGCAGTATCTCTTTTTTTAAACGCCCGGACTCAGTGGCCCGAATGGCCCGCTCGTGGGAACGCAGCGCAAAACGATCCATATCCTCCCGGGTCACTCCGGCCTCACGGCCGATGAGCTCAGCTGTCTGGCCCATGTTGAGGCCACATACGGGATCAGTAAGTCCCTCTTGAATGGCGATGATGGGCTTCAGAAACTGAGGGCGGAACTTGGACGCAGCGACAAGCTTCTCTGGCACGGACTTGGCACGCATGAGGTCACTAAACAACCCGGTCATCTCTTTGCCGAAGATGAGAGGCATGTTGGACATGCTCTCGGTACCCCCCACGGCGACAACGTCGGCAACTCCAGCTTTAATCTTCAGGAACCCCTGAGCCACGGCTTCCATGGCGGAAGCGCAATTGCGATGCACAGTGTAGGCGGGCACCTCTTTGGGAACGCCTGCCTCAAGAGCGATGACGCGGGCGATGTTGGCGGCGTCTTCGGGGCTCCCCGTGTTGCCGATGACCACTTCATCGATTTCAGAAGGTTTGATGCCCGTGCGATAAATAAGGTCGCGCAGGAGAGGGACACCGAGGGCAAGAGCCTTCATGTCTTTCAACTGGGCGCCTGACTTCGCGAAAGGTGTTCTTAGACCATCGACGACCCAAACTTCAGGCCCACTATCCAGAGCGCTTCTTCCCATTTCCGATCTCCTTGCTGTGTCGGCAGTTTCGACTGGCTAGCAAGGATCTAATGGTGGTGAGAAGGTGTAAAGGACAAAGCTCTCTGGATAGCGTGGCGAGGGATTAGAAGGAAACGGTGAGACCACCTTGCAGGGTGTAAAAGTCGGCTTTACCGAAATTCTGCGACGCATTGAAACGGGGGTCACCGCCTGGCACACCACTATAAACACCGTAGGTGCTGCTTGCTGAGGGCGCATTGGGGTTGTTAGAACTCACGAATGCCGCGCTGGACAGCGGGTTGGACTGACGGGCCGTGAGCACATTATAGTAGCGGAAGAGACCCATCAACCCGATGTTATCGGTGATCTTGATCTCCGCACCGCCGCCGATGTAGCCCAGCATGCCAGAGACAGTGAAGTCGCTGGCCATGGCGGGGTTATACATGCGCACGAAGTTCAGGGTATTTTGGTCCAGGTTGATACTGTTCCTGTAGTAGCCTACGCCCACGCCCACGAAGGGCTGGACGCGACTCTTACGGCCCAGGATATTGATGCGGGGGCCGATGTCAAAGACGTTCTGGGACATCAGCAGTTGTTGCTGGGTGTAACCATAATACACATTACCGTAAGCGGTGCCGGCGGCCATGCTGTACTGAGCTCTGGTGTAACCAGCCTCGAAGCCGAGGTGGTTCATGACGTCCACATACACACCAACGCCAAAGCTATAACGTGAACTTACTTCGAAGTTAGAGTTGATAATACCGGCGAGACCACCGCGGGGGGTGATGCCGACGCGCATTTTATCTTCATCTTCTTTCTTTTCTTCCTTCACTTCAGCCACGCTTTGAGGAGCAACAGCAGGGGCCGGAGCTACGGGGGCGTTGCTGGCAGGAACAGCAATAGTGGCGGATGGAGCCGCGGCGAGAGTGCCTATTTGCTGCTCAATCACGGGCTCGGCAGGTTTTTGCTCTTCTTTATTCACACCGGAAAGTGCGTCCATGCGCTTCAATTCGTCCTTCAAGCGCAGTTCTTCGAGCTTTTCTGAAAGCTTATCTTCGTTGCGCATCTCCGCACGAATGCGATGGCGACGTAGACGCTCGGAGCGGCTCATCTCAACCTCACGCTGCTTGAGCTCTGCGTCTTCACCGGACACTTTTTGTTCCACTGCAGCAGCAGGCTCCAACTCATCTTCGAACACCAATTCAGCGCGAAGATCTTTAATTCCTAAGAAAGTCACTGCCGCGAGGGTCAGCAACGCCACTGCATTAATCTTTTTATTCATGGTCCTCATCCTTCATGTCAAACCGTAGGATTGCAGAAGGCTCATGAGCAATACCCATGCCATTTTATATGATATTATTACTTAATAATATCAATACGTTATAAAGTCATGCCCCGTCCACCCCTAGGACAGGTGTCGTCACCCACGGGGTGGGATACGGGCTTAGTCAGGTATTCTCGTGCAATATCAAAGCGCTACATCAATCGTTAACTTCATGCACCACCATGTATTCTTTTCATGGCATGGAGCCATTCTGACCTCAAAAAACCTGATGCCGGACAAGAATTTCTATTGCAGTTCATGGCGCATCGCAATAAAACGACATTCTGCTGCTCACGCAGCTTGTCAAACGGGTTGGCTATACTAACTACCCCTATACCCTAGAACCCCTAGGACCCCCATATAGCCAACTCGTTTGACTTTTCTTATTTCCGGGGCGCAGTTTTTCTCTTATTGCCCAAGGTTGAATTGGTACATGCGGCGGGGGTCAAAGAGCGTACGACGCAGGAGCCGGTCGCCAATAACATTGGTGAACAGGTTCTCCAGTCGGTCTTTCAGGTTGTGCCATACAAAGATCAAGGCAAAAATAAGGACGACCATGAACACCACGTATTCCACCGTGGACTGACCTGATTCATCTTCGAGAAAATGCCTCATCCTTTAGTACCCGCTCGTAGATCTGGTCGGCGTGGCGAGTCAGGCGATTGAGGTCAAAAACTGAATTGAGCTCTTTGCTAGGCAGAACCTTCCCAATTTCTGCTGATTCAGAAATGAGCTCCTGCAAAGGACGCCGTTCTTCCAATGCTCTATGGGCACAGGCCTGGACAAGGCGATACGCCTCTTCACGGCTGAGACCACGCTCCACCAGCTGCAGGAGAACCTGGCCTGAGAAGTAAACGCCCTGGGACGCATCCAGGTTCTTTTTTACGGATTCTACTTTGACATTCAGTCCCGCGATGATCTTGCGCAGCCTGACTAGCATGTAGTGTGCAAGGGTCGTGGCATCGGGCAGAATCACACGCTCCGCGGATGAGTGGCTAATGTCACGCTCATGCCAAAGCGCCACGTTCTCCAATGCAGTCACCGCGTAACCACGCAGGAGACGGGCCCCACCGGTGATGTTCTCCGAGGAGATGGGGTTCTTCTTGTGCGGCATGGCCGAGCTACCCTTCTGGCCCTTGGTGAAGTCCTCTTCGACTTCATCGACTTCTGAACGCTGGAGATGACGCAATTCAACGGCAATGCGCTCCATGCTGCCGCCCAATTGGGCAATGGCACAGACAAACTCCGCATGGCGATCGCGGGGCACGACTTGGGTTGAGACGAGTTCAGGTTTGAGGCTGAGAATACTGAGAGCATCACTCTCCACATCCGGTGGCAAAGCGCCATAAACACCGACAGCACCTGAAAGCTTGCCCCTGGAGATCGCACGCACGGCGCGCTTCAGGCGGCTGCGCTGACGCCCCATCTCAGCATACCAACCAAGAAACTTCAGACCGAAGATGGTGGGTTCAGCGTGCATTCCATGGGTACGACCAATGCAATGAAGGTTTCTATGGCGCAACGCTTGCTTCTTCAACGCATGACGCAAAGCCTCCACCTCCTCCACGAGGAGCTTGCCCGCGCGTACCATCAATAATCCCCAGGCGGTATCCACAACGTCAGAACTAGTCAGGCCGTAATGGAAGTAACGTGCAGGGGCCCCACACTGTTCAGCGATACTCGTCGTAAAGGCAATGACGTCGTGTTTTGTTGTTTTTTCGATTTCCTCGATACGGCGAACATCAATACAAGCCTTTTTCTTGATCGCTTGCACAGCATCTTGAGGCACCACACCCCTCCCCGCAAGAACCTCAAGTACGGCAAGCTCCACTTCAAGCCATGCCGCATAGCGACTCTCGTCGCTCCAAAGAGCTGACATCTCCGGCAACGTGTATCTTCCGATCATCGCATTCTCCCTAAATTCTTAGGTTCAATACTGCCTCAGCAGCACGTAGTCCCGATAGTGCCTCTCCATACAAACCAAGAGATGGCCAAATAAGCCCGCCACAGGCATGCATATTATCGTGGGGGGTAGCGATGGACACTGCATTAAAGCCTTGGCGTAGTTTTCCACCGCGCACATAGTATCGGGCCTTGCCTGGGCGTCGCACGCTCTCTGAAACCGCTGCGTGCCTGAAGTCCGGCCACACCTGGCGGATGTTGTATTCCACAAAGGGCATAATCTCTTCCATTTTTCGTAGCATCATGGCGGAGAGCCGACGTAGGGACTTGGGCTGTGTTTTAGCTACCCGCTCTGGCACAAGGACAGTAGCGAATACGTAAATGGTGCCACGCCCGCTCTTCACTGATCGCAATGTAAGATAATTCTCCCCTTCCAAGGGTAAGGTCGGATCGCTGAGGTACACTACATCTTCAGCCATTCCTCTTGGTAAAGCGTCTTCATTTATTTCGAAAACCACGGTGTGTTCGATGTGGGAATTTTCAACCCGGGAGAGGTCGTAAACGTAGTTTGTGTCTTGCAACGACAGGGGAATCGAACCGTAGAGCACACGCAAGTCCTCCCCGATGACCACCTGACTGCCCTTAACCACACCCTCGAAACTACTGAGCAGGAGACCGGACACCTTTTTTTGCTCCATAACAATGGAGGCTACTTCAGTGCCGATCAATACATCACTGCCATTAGCATGGATGGATTTTATCAGGCGCTCGATGATGGCCCCAACTCCCTGGTCCAGTCGCCATATGCCTTCCCCTTGTAGGGCCAACACCAAGGCCGCCTCCTCCGGGGGCATATTCACTGGCACAGAATGTGAGTTAAACGCAGCCACGGGAGTAACAAGAGTATCTGTAATCTCTTTACTCACTGTCCCCAAGTGCCGTCGCATGGCATCCAAGACTTTGCGCCGAGGCCGAATACGTGAGGGGTCTGTGCACATCACGGCACGAACACTATTACGCAAAGGGGATTCATAATTGATGACGCGCAATAATCTCTCCAGATCCAGCCTCTCCTGGCCGGAGAGTTCGATTCTGAGCTCGTCGGAAAATGCGCTATTAGCAGAAATGTTCATCTTCACGCGAAAATGAGGAGTCAGCACCTGGGCTAAGGTCTCGCACTTTCGCCAGGGCAGCCCCTCGATTAATCCCAACTCTTGAAATGCCTGATAGACAGGGTAGCCTTCGTTTAGGCCACTGAGGACCGCAGGTACAGCAGGTCCTTCCTCAAGCTCAAGTTCTTCAGCATTGGTACCCTCAGGCGAGATCAGGAGCACGGATCGCCCTTTTTGGGACAGAAGTGCCGCGCACATCGTCGGTGCGATGCCTGCGCCGTATACTAAAACGTCGTAATTGCCACCCAAGAGGCGCGCCATTGCCACACCTAAGGTCCTCCCTTTTGTAGTGCTATGGGAGTGACACAAGTGCCGACAGCCTTGCATACAACTAAGGGAGGATTGAGTACGTGGCCACTAGATGCTGCCTTAAAATCAGGATCGTCAGGCTTCATGTTTTCGATCACTTTTCTAGCAATGAACTCCATCTTGCGTGAAGACTTGCCCACACTGAGGATGCGCGCTTCTATTTCGATGTAATCCCCTCCATAAACTGGATGGAGGAACTCAACGCTCTCATAGGCTCGGAACAAGCCTTCATTGCCATCGAGACGGATCAGTAACTCCGTGGCGGCATCACCGAAGAGCTGAAGCATTCGTGCCCCATCCACGAGGTTCCCTGCATAATGGGCATCATGTTGTCCTAGACGCAACCGTAGCTGCACCGCTGGTAACTCTCTTAAACTCATCGCCTACCTCCAACTTTTCTATGACTTTTTTTGCGGCACCACGATGCCTCCGAGATAGTCCGTCAGTGAATAACGTACTGGCTCGTCCCTGGGCCATGCGCTGCTCAAGCCATCCCCAGGCCTGCGTACTGTCCTGCAGAACCGTCAGGGCACCGGCTGCCTCCAGTTCAAAAGACTCAGGGGACTTACCCCTCTTCGGCCCACAGGCGGTCCATGCCCCAGAAAGCGCAGGCTCCCATACACTGTGGACATTCTCATTGAACCCACCGCCCACATAGGCACATACCGCTAAACTATAAAGCTCCGCTAGGATACCCGTGCGGTTCACAACCCATGCACGGGGCCCTTGGTACCTTGCTGTATCTTCAGTTGGGAACACTCTGCTGCCGGCGGCATCCATGTAGGTTACAGCATAGCCCATGCGTAGCAGATCATGAGCCACTTTCAGATCCAGACCTGAGTCGATTTCATGAGGCACCACGGCTATGCCCCAATTTTTTCTCATCACTACAGTCTCTTGCAGCGTGGCTCGTAACACATCGTAATCAGTGGGCCACAAGCTCCCGATGACAAAAAGAGGTTGTGCTTTCATTTCAACGGCAGCATGCCCCAGCTTTTGCTCCAAAACTCCTGCTGCACCACCAACACGCTCCAACACGCGGTCCACCCGTGTGTCCCCTATGATGGAAATCCGCGGATGGTGGAGACCCACCGCTTCGCTGGCATACCCCATATAAATGGCGTAAATCTTGTGAATCAACCGCCGATGGAAGGCTCCTGGACGAATGGCATTGACCAGGACAACACGGATACGCCGGGCCTGGCACTCCCACAGCATGCCTGGCCAGAGCTCATACTTCATCAATAGCAGAGTACGCACACCCTGCTGATGGAGAAGATGAACAAAGTCCTTCATAAGACCTAATCCGTCGTGGGGCAAAGGCACCACGAGGCAAATGTTTCGATACTGCTCCGGCAGCGCCTCCACACGGGTTTTTGCTGAAATGGAGTAGTAACTTACCAATACGCCCTTGCCGCGACGCTGGAGTTCCTCAATGAGGGGGATCGCATATTCTAGCTCCCCGACGCTTGCCACGTGTATCCAATATTCCATGGTCGTGCCGGCTCGAAATCTCAAGCTCAAGTGGGCCTTCCAGGCACGCAGGCGTAGGGTACGCCGCACTTTGGGGTTGAACCGCCCCCACAGCCAGGCCAGAGCCAGAACCAGCGGATAGATGACCCAGCTGTAAACCCATGTTTTCACAACGCAGTCAGACTGCCATGGGAGCGCGGCTTTGTCAGCATCTCGGTCACAATGCGCTCCACATCATCCACAGAAACACTTTTTAAGCATGCCTGTTTTTGAATCACCCTATGGCATCTACTACCATTTTTAGAGCAGGGACGACACCAAAGCTTACGTTCAATAATTCTGCTCTGAGGCAGGCGCGGTCCAAAACCTAACTCAATCGTCGTAGGACCAAATATAGCAGCTACAGGCACCCCCTGGTCCTCAGCTAGATGCATCATCCCTGTATCATTGCAGAGGAGCAGCTGACAGCGGCCGAGCAGCGTGCGCAACTTTTGCAAGTCTGCAACTCCACGAGCATCCTCGTCGCAGACATCTGCGCCCAACCGCTGTTGTTGATTCAGCCCCAACCACACTACTTTAACGGCGCTATCCCGAGCCTTAAGACGACGCGCCACTTCCAGGAAACGTTCCTGAGGCCACTGTTTTGTCGACCACGCAGTTTCGCCACAGAGAGCAACCCAGCACCCTGGTGTAGAGTCATCGCGTCTGGACGGACTTAAAGCGGATGATGGGCTGACTAAAGCAATGGCCACCAACGCCCGAGAGTAGGGACGACGATACAACAGGCACCCTATTCCTCTGAGGGTAAAGAGTAGAGTTTCCCTCAGACGGGGCTTTTGTATTCGCAACACCGTACGCATTAGCAGAACACATATAAGGCGTGAGCGCAGATTGGAGTGGAGATCGATGACATAGTCAAAGTCTTCTTCTCGCAATTTTCCAATGACATCATGCAGTTCCCGCAATGAGGCCTCATCAGGTACTTCATGAACTTGAAGACCAGCTTCCTGGCGATAGACTGCTGAAAACTTTTGTTTAGTCAGTACATGAACTTCATTGCCCGGTACTGACACAAGTCGGCGCACAACGTCTAATGTGAGGATCACATCTCCCCAAGCGCTAAGTCGGATAACCAGGATTTTTAAAGGTCTAGTAGTCAACAGTGCCTCGTCCTAAAGAACAGGGGATCTAGACATTCTGCAATGATTTTCATCATATGAAAAAGCAAAAACCCAAGACTCAATAGAGCCTTGGGTTTTTGATAAGAAGGGGGCATCGAGCTACCTTTGCACACAATTGCTTGTGCACTAGTATTG
>CAYHWW010000048.1:0-19309 GCA_964360145.1 uncultured Oligoflexia bacterium
TTCGCACCCTGGGGGTTTTGCTGGTTGTCGCGGGGCTTGTGTTGCTCTAACCTAAAAGCACATTTCTTAGAAAGGACAACACCACAATGAACATCAAAACGAAATTTCTCGCGTGCGCCGCAGCCACCCTGCTCGTTACCGCCGCTGCCTGCACTAAAAAAACCGACGACACGGCAGCGACGAGCGCCTCCGCTCCCGCCGCTGATTCAACCCCACAGACAGGAGCCTCCGTGACATCCCTCAAAATAGAAGAACTGAAGGCCGGCACCGGCGCCGAGGCCATCGCTGGCAAAACCGTGAAAGTGCACTACACGGGCTGGCTCACCGACGGCAAAAAATTCGATTCTTCAGTGGACCGCGGCCAACCCTTCGAGTTCTCGCTGGGCAAGGGCCACGTCATCAAGGGCTGGGACCAAGGGGTCGCCGGCATGAAAGTGGGCGGCAAGCGCAAGCTGACGATCCCCGCTGACCTCGGTTACGGCGCCGCGGGCGCTCAGGGTGCCATTCCTCCCAATGCCACTCTAATATTCGAAGTCGAACTCCTAGGCGTCAACTAGTAGGCTCGGTCTTTTGCCGGGGAGCTTCGTTGTCGTCGTCGTGGCCTCCACGCAGCGCACAGAAGTGCGCTTTGGTCGGCCACTTCCTCCTCCGCCTCGCTCCCCGACAAAAGCCCTTCGCCTAGCCAGAAATTTGGTTGGGTCGCCAACTTCCTCCTCCGCCTCGCCATACGCCAAAAGCCCTTCGCCTAATCTTGGACTCGGTTGGGGAAAAGAAAAAAGTACTTACTTTATGCGTTGCATAAAGTGCGCTGCGTTAAATGGAAAAAATTGAATCCTGACATAGTCGAGGTAGACAGCCTCGAATACCGCCGTTAGTTTTTCCCCGGGGATAGTTTTCACACACACTCTCGGGGGTCTCATGATCAAGAGTTTTTTCTGTACGGCAGTATTCGTGCTCGCCGCGTGTTTTCAAGTCCACGCGCAAACCGTTACTTATGTCCGGGGTCACACCGTGCCCAATAGCCGTGGCGACGCGGTGGCTGACGGCGATACATTGAGAGTGCAACCGGACGATGGCGCCAACGGTGAAGAGCTGCGCATCCGCATGATCGGCATGGATACACCGGAACTCCATCTGCCCGTGGCAGGACAAAGCCCGGTGGGCCAGGCCCCCTGGGGTCAGCAGGCTTCCGATGCCCTGGAAGCCATGGTGCCTGCCTACACCGAGGTCATCGTGGAAGTTCACGGCCTGGACCGCTACCGCCGCACTTTGGGGCGCATCTACCTCGCCTCAGACTGGACCGACGTCAATTATGCCATGGTGCGCTCCGGCTGGGCCACCCCCTACATCTACTGCAGCGGCGTGACCTGTGCCCCGGGCTACCTGGAGCGCGAAAACGTCCAGTCCTACCTGGAAGCTTGTGATGCGGCGCGCAGCGAAGGTTTGGGCGTATTCAACCCCAACAGCTTCATGGATGAGCAGCCCTTTGAGTTCCGCCTGCGCATGCAGAATCGTACCCCAGATAAGCATGTGGGCGACTTTGGATCTCGCAAACTTTATCAACCCACGGAATACTCTCAGGTAGATGTCTGCCGCAGAATCTTCTTCGATACCGAGAGCCATGCTGAAGCACTGGGCTTCTCTTCCTACTGACCCAGGGCAACACCCTGACGCCCCCCGCCTCCGTCGCTGGAGGCGGGGGCTGGCCTCCGCTGAACTCCTCACGTTGGTCGGCCTCACCTGGTGGCTTCTCCAAGGCAGCACCGAAGGCCAGGGGAAGAGCGCCTTCATCAGCGCCCAAGTGACCCTGGGTTTTGAGTCCCCGTGGGCCCAAGCCTTTGTCTTCGCCGCGGTCATCGCCATTTTCCATGGCCTTGCATCCTTTCCCTTCTCTTTTGCGAGGGGGTTCGTGCTGGAACACCGCTTCGGCATGAGCAAACAAACCATGGATGAGTGGTTTACGGATGCCGTGAAGGGGTTTCTCCTCGCGGTGGCACTGGGCTCCCTTGTGCTCTCCGTGCTCATGCTCTGCCTCTTGCGCGGCGGCGCCGCATGGTGGGTGGGCATGGCCTTTTTCCAAGCAGGGCTTGCCGTCATCCTTGCCCGCATCGCCCCCCAGATTCTGATCCCTCTCTTTTTCAAGATGAAGCTCACCAGCAGGGATGATCTCGCCACACGTCTCAAAAGTCTGGCGGAAAAGGAAGGCGTGCCCCTCCTTGGTTTATTCGAAATCAATTTCTCTCGACGCACCACTGCGGCAAACGCCGCCGTGGTGGGCTTGGGCCGCACCCGCCGCGCTCTCATCGGCGACACCATGCTCAAAGACTACGAGCTCGACGAAGTGGAGTTCGTGCTCGCCCACGAGCTTGCCCATCACAAGTACCACGACATCTGGACTGGCATCGCCGTGGCGGCACTCCTCGGCGCGGCATCCTGGGGACTCACCCACATCCTGCTCTCCTCACTCGGCACCGAAGCCACCGCCCCCTTCCCACCGGTGCCGGGCACGCCGGAGAGCTTCAACCCCCTTGTGCTCCACTGGATCGCCGTGAGCACTGCTGCCTGGGGCATCCTCTTCGCGCCGCTGGAACGCTGGATGTCGCGGGCCATGGAGCGCCGTGCGGACGCTTTCGCGGCGAGGGCCACGGGCAATGCCAACGCGGGGGCCCGGGCCTTCCGCAAACTCGGGAAACAGAATAAGGCCGTGTTTCACCCGCCGTTGTGGGAACGCATGGTGCTCCACACCCATCCTTGCTTGGCGGAGCGCATCGCTCGCCTGGGCGGATGAGCCGTTGCCCATTCTCTTCTTCCCAGACCCCGAAGCCGAGGCAAGCCCCGAGGGCATCGTTGGCGTGGGGGGGGATCTGGAAACAGAAACGCTGCTCCAGGCCTACTCCCAGGGGATCTTCCCCTGGCCCGTGAATGTGCCCGATGTGAAAGACCCCGTCCTCGCGTGGTTCTGCCCGCCGGAACGAGCCATCCTGGAGTTCAGCGCATTGCATGTGCCTCGCTCTCTTGCAAAGGCACGGAAAAAGGCCGAAAAAGAAGGTTGGCGCTTCACCGTGGATCAGTGCTTCCCGGAAGTCATCGAAGCCTGCGCCGAGCCGCGGCCCGACCTTGAAGAACCCAGCGGCCTCCAGGGCACCTGGATCACGCCACAGATGAAAGAGGCCTACAAGATTCTATGGAAGAAAGGCCACGCCCACAGCGTGGAAGTCTGGGCTCCGACAGACGACGGCAAACACCATGAGTTGGTGGGTGGGCTTTACGGCACCTGCGTCGCCGGCGTCTTCGCCGGTGAAAGCATGTTTCACCGGCGGGACAACGCCTCAAAGTTTGCCGTTCTCCACCTCGTCGGTCTCTTGCGGAAACAGGGCCTCAGCTGGATCGACATCCAGGTCATGACGGATCACTTCGAAGCGCTCGGGGCCCACACGCTGTCGCGAAAAGAGTTTCTGAAACTCCTCCACGCAGAGCAGAAGCTGGCACGCTCCTGCCCCCTGCGCTAACGAAAAACGTCCTTCTCATTTCCGGTGTCTGGATCTTCCACTTGTCCTGGATAGGGATGCGGGAAATCATCCGCCCACAGAAAGTCGTGTAAAGTGAGCCCCAGCAGCCGCTCCGACTGGAACTCCGAGTGGCTGACCACTGTCAGCTTTTTATCACCAATGCGCTTTAGATAAGGCGCAAACTCCGGCGCGCTGGCGGAACCACGCTTGACCTCATAGAGCCGTCTCCTCGCCGTCACAAAATCAATCTCCCGGTCATCTCCCGCCAATGCGTAGGCTAGTGAGAGCGGGTCCTCATCACCACGGATGCATTGCCGCCGCACCAACTCCTGGGCCACGAGCCACTCGACCCACACCCCTTGCCGCGCCGCTGAAAGCGACTCGAAATCGTGGATCGAGGATAAACCTTCCGAGGAAAAAGCTAAAGCCACGGCGAGGTTGATGAAGTGAAACTTGCATGGTTTCCGCTGGAGAGGCACCTCGCGCTCGAAATCCCACGCCATGGCGGGGACCACGCAAAGGAGATCGCTGAGTTTCTCAACGTACTCGGCAGCGATGGTGTTATTGGACAATCCTGCCTTCTTCGCCAAGCCCAAATAGCCAAGCCTGGAGCCGCCCTGCTGCAAGATGGTCCGCAGCGTGGAGAGCACGAATGGCCTCGCCCTCCCGCTGGTGAGCATCTCGCCCAATACCCAGTCTCGCATGATCTCGAAGAAGTACTCTGGCACGCGCTCAAACTGCCACAGCTCCCTCGCTGCAATGGGGGAGCCACCGGAAAGCAGGTATGCGATCCAAGTCTTGTCCCCCAATGAACGATGGGCTTGTTCATAAAAGTCCTTGTATGAAATGCCCGTGAATATAAAATCGGTTCGGGGCAAACGCCCTTTCCGACCTGGGAGACGCTCGGTACCCCGCCGCAGATCCTGGGCGCTGGACCCCGTGGTCACTACCAGCACGTTCTTTAAAACACCTCGATCCGCGAGACGTTTTAAAACTTTTTCCCACCCCTTCACCGCGGAAATTTCGTCAATGAACAAGCGGCGCACCGCTGATTTCGCGGAAAAACTATCGAGCAGGAGGAGGATCTCCGCTTCAAGCTCATCATGCGACGCAAGGTAATCCCCATTGAGGAAATACGCGCTGCCTTTGCCAAAATCTTCCAGCGTATCTCGAAGGGCTAACTCCAACCACGTTGACTTGCCATACTGGCGGGGACCACGAATGGTGATGATGCCCGGTTCCCTGGGCAGTTCATCCAAGCCAAAACGAAAACGGAACGTCATCGATTGGCCTTCATACTCCACGATCTTGGGCCAAAGGTCCTCACGATCGATCTTGCCCTGGGAAAAAAGCCTATTTCTACTATTAACGTCCATAACGTTAATAGTAGTATAGTCCCGGACGTTAATCAAAAGAATCCAACAGCCTACTTCTCGCGCCCGGACCCCACGGTGACCGCGGTTTTCTTCGAACCCTTGCCACCCTTTGCCGAAGGCTTGGGCGTCGCGGGCCGCGGCTTGAAGACGAAGTGCAATTCGTCATCGCGCACCGTGATCTTCACGGTGCCTCCGTGCTCCAGCTTGCCAAAGAGGATTTCGCCAGCCAAGGGCTTCTTCACCTTGTCTTGGAGTAAGCGCGCCATGGGCCTCGCGCCGAGGTTGCGATCATAGCCGCGCTTCGCGAGCCACTCCCGGGCCTCGGGCAGGACTTCCATATCCACGTCCTTGGCGAGCAGCTGGGTTTCCAGCTCCACGATGAGTTTGCCCAAGACTTCGTTGACCACATGGCTTTGCAGCGCATTGAAGTACACGATGGCATCCAGGCGATTTCTGAACTCAGGGGTGAACGTACGCTCCACCTCTTTATTGGGTCTCGCCTTGCCGCTATCGCTGCCCGACAACCCCAGGGAGGGTTTGTCGATTTCGCGGGAACCCACGTTGCTCGTCATGATGATGACCGCGTTGCGGAAATCCGCCTTGCGTCCGTTGTTATCCGTCAGTGTGCCGTAGTCCATGACCTGCAAAAGGATATTCCATATATCGGGGTGAGCCTTCTCAATTTCGTCCAGCAGGATGACGCAATGGGGGTTCTTGATCACTGCTTCCGTGAGCAAGCCCTCTTGTTCAAAGCCCACATACCCGGGAGGAGCGCCAATGAGGCGAGAGATCGTGTGCTTCTCCATGTACTCGCTCATATCGAGGCGCGTGAGGGGCACGCCCATGCTGCGGGCGAGCTGCTTACACAGCTCGGTTTTACCCACGCCGGTGGGACCGCAGAACAGGAAGGAACCCACGGGTTTTTCGCCGCTGCGCAAGCCCGAGCGGGCAAGCCTGATGGCGGACACCACGGCATCGATGGCCTCGTCCTGACCGAAAATCACCATCTTCAAATCCCGTTCGATGGCGGAGAGGCGCTCTTTCTGGCTGACGCTCACGGTCTTGGCGGGAACGCGCGCGATCTTCGCCACGAGCTCTTCGATGGCCCTGCGATCGATGGTCTTAGGCTTGTTGCCACTGCCCTTCACCGACCGCGCCAATCGCGCCACCGCACCGGCCTCATCGATGACGTCGATGGCCTTATCGGGCAAGAACCGGTCATTGATGTGCTTAGCGGAGAGCTCCACCGCGGCCCTGAGGGCCTCGGCGGTGTACGTCACGCCGTGGTGCTCTTCGAACTTGGACTTCAAGCCCTTCAAGATGCCGAGAGCCTCTTCTTGAGTGGGCTCAGGCACGTCCACCTTCTGGAACCGCCGCGCCAACGCGGAGTCCTTCTCGAAGATGGTGCGGTATTCTTTATAAGTGGTGGAACCCATGACCTTCACTTCGCCTTGGGTGAGCAGGGGTTTGAGCAAATTAGCGCCGTCCATGGAGCCGCCGGCCACCGAGCCCGCGCCCACGATGGTGTGCACCTCGTCGATGAAGAGAATGGTGTTGGGCTTCTTTTTCATCACGGAGATCAGGGCCTTCACGCGCCCCTCGAAATCCCCGCGGAACTTAGTGCCCGCCAGCATGCTGCCCACATCGAGCGAGTAGACGATGCAGTCTTTCAGCAGCGAGGGAATCTCGCCGTTCACGATGCGGAGGGCGAGGCCTTCGGCCAATGCTGTTTTCCCCACGCCAGCTTCCCCCACCAGGAGCGGGTTATTTTTCCGCCTCCGGCAGAGCACCTGCACCACGCGTTCCATCTCGCTGGCCCGGCCGATGAGGGGGTCGATCTTTCCCTGCTTGGCACGCTCATTCAAATTGGTGATGAAATCCGTGGCGGAACTTTCCTTCTGCTGCGCTTCGCCGCTGGGGCCTCCGGCCCCTGGGCTGGGGCCGCTCTCCTCAAGGTCGTGGGGCATGGCCTTGTCCAAAGCCCGCGTGTTGGCGCCATGGCTGATGAAGCTCAGCACGTCGAGGCGGGAGACACCGTATTTAGTGAGGAGATGAAGCGCTTCGCTCTCCTTGGCTTGGAAAAGCGCCACGAGAAGGTCCAGGGGTTGGATCTCTTCTTTACCTGACGACTGAACCTGAAAGAGCGCCCGTTGGATGAGGCGCTGCACGCCCAGGGTGGCCACCGGTGGCGAGCTCGCGTTGTGGACCCGCGGCACATTGGCCTCGAGATGCTTCTCCAGATCGCGTTTGAAGTGCCCGGGCTTCCCGCCGCAAGACTCCAAAGCTTCCTCCACCGCGCCATTGTCCAGCAGACTGAAGAAAATATGCTCGATGGTGAAATACTCATGCTGCATCTTCGCAGCGAAATTCATAGCTCTGCCAATGACTTCTTCCGTGGCTTTTCCGATCATACTGGCTCCATGCTACATTTCAGTGGACACCCGCTGTAGCGGGCGTATTCATGCACCTGCGCGACCTTGGTCTCGGCTATCTCGAAGGTGTAGACACCGCATACCCCTCTTCCTTGCTCGTGCACTGCGAGCATGATTTGGACTGCTTCTTCCTCTGTCTTCGCGAAGAAGCGCTTCAAGACATCCACGACGAAGTCCATGCTCGTGTAGTCATCGTTGTGCATAATGACTTTGTATTTGCGAGGAACTGCAACATCGGGCGGACCCTCCTGGACCGCGACGTCGGCGTCTGTGTCGCTCTCGGGCAACGAAGGCACCATATCTGTGGCTAGAATATCACGCGCCATACAGAGAATATGGGGCGGGTACGAATATTGTCCATGAACGGGGAAAGTCTCGCCGCAAGGCTAGGCGTGTCTCAAGAGTTTCAAGGCGTTAGGACCTGTCCTGAGCGCTGAGAGGAAAAGCGCAGCGCTGTCATCAACGCTCCCGCGGCGCCGGAGCGGCCGAGGAGGGCCTCGAAATCAAAGCGACTCTGAGCGCGATTGACCATGCTCAAATGAAGGGCCTGGGCCACGGAAGTCCATGGTGTGTGGGGCCGAGCGCTGTCAACTCCCGTCACGGCCTCCCGGGCAAGAGCCAGAAGCTGGGGCCCGGCGATGTCATTCTTCATCATACGGGACAGCAAAATCACGGCCCCGGCGAAGGCAATGCGATCAGAGAGCATGGTGGCGGTGATCGCCATGAGCTCCTGGCCGAGACAGTGGGGCGCCGTGGCGCTCTCCACACAGGCTTCCCTGTGCCGACGGTGGGCACCGCGAGCGGCGAGATCCGCGCTGCCTACGGCGGAGAGAACGGCGCGAAGGACCTTGGAAAAATCCTCAGTGGCGGGGAGCAACGCCAGCTGCCGCAAATCACCCAAGGCCTTGTCATAAACTGGCACTTTGTCCCGCAACTGCCTCACTTCATCCAGTACAGGGGGATTGCTCGCTGCCGTGGGCAATGCAAGGGCTTGGATATTCACGAGAACCGCGGGGTCCCACTCCCTCACGACGGCGGGGTCACTGAGGGACAGGGGCCGCAGGGCGTTGGCGAGCCTCGTCACGGAAGCCACCGCCTCACGGCCAACTGGAATTGTTGATACAGAGAGCGCGAGGGGCACGGCTGGGGCGAACAGGGAATCAAAGCGGCTGAGAGCGTCGGCAAGCTCTTGCTGATAGGCCAAGAATGCTTCAGGGCCGTGACCCGTCCACGCACCGAATTTCAAAAGAGTGACCTGCGGGGTGGCCTCCAGAGCCAGGACCCTCAACTTCATAAGCGCCCCTTCCCGTCGGACGGGGGTCACTGCTTCGAGAAATAGAGCACAGAGGCTGCCACCATTTTGAGGCGTTATCCCTTCAAGGTCGGCGGCCTCGGCAAAGGCTGCCCCAAAAGAGATGAAAACGAGGGAGAGGACATGACTCATAGCGTTGTTTTGGCGTAACATCGACCCGGCCCGTCTCGCCACCAAATACATTGCATTGCATTAATTAAATGTAGTGGACGGGCATTGCAATGACGCGTGATCATGAGAGAAAGCCGCCGTTTATGAATTTCAGCTATTTACACTCAAGGAGATCTTACAGATGAAGTATGCCATCACCGCATTTGCCCTTTCTCTCATGTCCACCGCTGCTTTCGCCGGCGATTACGGCGACGCCGGCTGCGGCCTCGGCTCCCTCGTTTGGGGTGGCAATAAAGGCAAACTAGCCCAAGTCTGCGCGGCGACCACCAACGGCACGTCCTACAGCCAGACCTTCGGCATCACCACGGGCACCTCGAAGTGCACTTCCTCCGGCCTCGTGCAGGCGGACCGTGAGCAAGAGTATTTCGCCAACGTGAACCGCGACGCCCTCTATCAAGAGATGGCCGCGGGCCGCGGTGAAACCGTTGCGGGCCTTGCCGCCCTCATGGGCTGCGAGAACGTGAAGACCTTCGGCTCCTTCGCTCAAACCCATTACACCCAGATCTTCCCCACCGCTGAGACCACCGGCGCTGAAATGCTGAAGAACCTACGCAATCACATGGCCGCGGAGACCAACCTCAAGACCGGCTGCCATAAGATCACTGCTAGCCGCTGAGCATCGCGGTTAGGCGCACATCATGAAGCGGGCGCTCCTTTCGTTGGGGGCGCCCGTTTTTTTTGCGGAGCCAGTATGCCATACTGGCGCACCATGAGCGCCACCTCAGGCCTGCGGGCCGCCATCGGCAACACCCCCCTGATCCGCCTCGACGCCCTTTCCGAGGCTACGGGCTGCGAGATTTTTGGAAAAGCGGAGTTCATGAACCCTGGAGGCTCGGTGAAAGACCGGGCCGCTCTCGGCATCATCGAGGCGGCGGAGCAGGACGGGCGCCTGAAACCCGGCGGCACCATCGTGGAAGGCACGGCGGGCAACACCGGCATTGGCCTTGCGATGGTGGGCCACACCCGTGGATATCGCGCCAAGATCGTGATCCCCGACACCCAGGCCCGGGAGAAGATGGACTTGCTGCGGGCCTTGGGCGCCACGGTGATCGCCGTGCCCGCGGCACCTTATAGCGATGAGGGGAATTTCAACCACGTGGCGCGCCGCTTGGCGGAAGAAACCCCGGGCGGCTTCTGGGCGGACCAGTTCGATAATATGGCGAACGCCGAGCAACACTACCGCACCACGGGGCCTGAGATCTGGGCCCAGACCAAGGGACAGGTGAACGCCTTCGTCACCGCGGTGGGAACCGGCGGGACCCTGGCCGGCGTGTCGCGGTTTCTGAAAGAGAAAAACTCCGGCGTGCGCGTGGTCGTCTCCGACCCCTACTGCACAGTGATCCACTGCCACGTCAAACACGGCAAGCTTGAGTTCGACGATGGCGACTCCGTGACGGAGGGCATCGGCCAGGGGCGCCTCACGAAAAACTTCGCGGCGGCCCGGATCGACGAGTGCTTCAAGGTTACCGACCCCGCCATGATGGAGATGCTGGAACACCTCTTGCGGGTTGAAGGTTTATTTATGGGATCTTCCGCGGCGTTGAATGTGGTGGGCGCCGTGCAACAGGCGCTGGAGGGCGGCCCCGGCCAGACCATCGTCACGGTTTTATGCGATGGCGGCGGACGCTACCTCTCGAAGATATGGAACCCCGAGTGGCGGGCGAACGCGGGCCTTGTGCCCCGTGGCCTCGCCACGGGCGCGCTGGTGGAGCTCATCCGACGCACGCCACGCCACGAGCATGTGCCGCCCTCGCTGCGGCTCCCCTGAAGGCAACAAATGTTGCCTTCCCAGTAGTCATTGCAGGTCAAGGAGCCATCGCAAGGCAACATTCGTTGCCTTAGCTCAACGTCGGTAGCATAACATTTAGCTCAATGATTTCCCTCTTTGCGAGCATCCTGTTGAGCACAGCCCATGCCGCTACCCCAAGCAGCACCTCCGCCCTTCATGCCAAGGCCATGGGCCTCAACCTCCATCGCACCGTGGAGTGGCAAAAGCTCCTCCACTACCGCAATACGCTGCGCCTGGGCTGGCGCTCGGACGCCGACCATGGCGCCTTCGTCCTCACGCCGGACAGCCGAGGGCTCTATGACCCGAAGGCGGAGCTCGTGGCATCAATAGAATCATTTTATAACCCCGAAAGCCGCCACGGCTTCGTGGCTTATTTAGATCAACCCCTCGATACCGTGCCAGCGGAAGAGCGCCACCCTCAGTGCGTGTTCCCCGCCCGCTACGCCTTTTTGCGGAAACATCTCGGGCCCGCGGCGAAAGAATTCCCGTGCAGGCGCTACCATGAATGGCGGCGGCGCCTGGACACGGCGTCGGTGACCCTCGTGTACGCCACCGCATACCTGGGCAACCCCGCCTCCACCTTCGGCCACACCTTTCTGCGCCTCAACTCCCACCGCCCCGCCGGCAGTGGCACCAAGGGCGAGGGCGTGCTCGCCAACGACCCGCGGGCGCTCCTCGACTACGGCGTCAACTACGCCGCCGCCGTGCAAAAAGACGTGGGCTTCAACTACGCCATCACGGGCATTTTCGGCGGATTCCCCGGCTCCTACTCGCTTTCGCCCTTCCACGCCAAGGTGCAAGAATACTCCCAGGGCGAGCAGCGAGACCTGTGGGAGTACGACCTGGATCTCACGCCTGATGAAGTGGACCGCTTCGTCACCCATCTCTGGGAGCTGGGGTTGTTCTCCGCCCGATACTATTTTTTTCGCCGCAACTGCTCTTTTGAGATCCTGACGGCACTGGAATACGCACGGCCATCCCTGCGCTTCTCTGACATTGGCCTGCCCTACGTCATCCCCACGGAAGTGGTCCGGATCATCGCCCAAGAAAAGGGGCTGGTGCGGGATGTGCGCTACCGCCCTTCCATCGTGAGCCGCATCCAACGGCGTTTTCGAGGGCTTGAGGCCGGGGCCCGGGACGCCGCATATGATGCCCTGAAAGCAGAGAACATCGCGCCGCTCCAGAATCTTTCGACGCCCCTGCGCGCCGCCACATTGGAGCTCGCCGGTGAGTATGTGGACTACTTGAAAAAAACCAAGGGCACGCTGAACGAGAGCCAAAAAGCATTTCAACGGGAAGCCCTCATCGCACGAAGCCGCATCCCGGGCCCCGCCCCTGAACCCGATGGCCGCCCGCTGACGGAGCGGCCTGATGGGGGCCATGATATTTTTCGGGTTGCGCTGGGGAGCGGAGCCGCGAGCCACTCTGGCGGCTTCTGGATGATGGACATCCGCACCGCATTGCACGATTTGCCCGCCCGAGCGGATGGCTACGATCACAACATGGAGATCGAGTCTCCGCGGGTGCGCCTGCGCTATGAGCGGGGCAACCACCTTGCCGAGCAGGGCCGCGAGCGCCTCCGCGTGGAGAGCTTCGATTTCAACTCCGCATCGCTCTCGCCCCGGGGCAACCTCATGGGGAGCAGGACCTGGCGCGGGGGCTTCGGCCTCGAAACCCGCAGGGACATCGACTGCGGTTTGTGTAACCAGGGCTATGTGCGCGCGGGGCTGGGCCAGTCGTGGGAATACTTCGGCGGCGGTTCCCTCCGGGGCAGTGAGCTTAGTGTGCTTTCGCGGACGCTGGTGCTCACGCCCTATTTTTTTGGCGAAGGCGTGGCCCAAGTCTCTGGCCGCCATCGCCATGGATTTCGTTTAGGCCCCCAGGTGGCCGCGGGCGCATATTTCGATGTGGCGCGGTTCTGGCGCATGCAGGCGGAGGCGTCCTATGCGTGGCTCCCCCTGGGCGGCAACGACCTCGCATTGCGGGACATGTGGGCCGCGCGCTACTGGCAGCTGAAGTTCACCCAGGTCTTGGCACCGCTGCGGAATTTTGAAGTGCGCACGGAGTTGTCCGCCCACCTCACCACCAGGGAAGTGGCCACGGCACTGGCCTATTACTTCTGATGAAAAACACCGCGCGCCTCGCAGGCTTCGTTCTTGTCGTGGTCACCAGTGCCTGCACCCACGTCTTCTATGCGCCATCCCGGGACCGCATTATGGAGCCCCGGGACGAGGGTTACGCCTATGACGAAGTGGCGTTGCGCACGGAGGACGGCGTTGAGCTGGGGGCGTGGTTGTTCCCCCCACAACCTGTGAATGTCGCCCTAAGCGACATTCAAGGCCCTCGCCCCCCCCACCCCCCCCGTCGAATGTCGCTTGGGACGACATTCAGAGGATCACCCCGGGCAACAGTGATCCATTTCCATGGCAACGCTGAGAACATCTCCACGTTCTACCAAGCCTCGGCCTGGCTTGCGCGGGAGGGTTACGAAGTGCTTACCGTGGACTACCGCGGCTACGGCGCGTCCTCGGGGGAGCCCTCCCAACCAGGCTTGAACCAAGACGCCGTGGCGGCCCTGCGGTGGGGACAAGCACGCTGCCACAGCGGCGCCAGCCCCGGCCTAGTGGTCTTCGCCCAGAGCCTGGGGGGGGCCGTGGCCCTGCGCGCCCTCCACGACTTCAAACCCCGCTGCCTCCGTGCCGTCATCATCGATTCAAGCTTTGGCGACTACCATCGCATCGCCGCGGAAAAACTCCGCTCCACCTTCCTCACCTGGCCCTTCCAGTGGCTCGCATACCTCCTGGTCTCCAATGGCTACGGGCCGGAGGCGCACATGGCGGAACTCGCGCCAACGCCACTACTCTTCGTCCATGGCACCGCCGACGACGTGGTGCCCCTGCACCACGGGCGCAAGCTTTTCGACGCCGCCAGGGAACCCAAAACCTTTTGGGAAATCCCCGACGGCCATCACATTGACGCATTCACGACACGAGGGGCGGAATACCGGCCCCGGCTTTTATCCTGGCTTTCCGCTCTCTTTAAAACCGAAGCTCGTAATAAGCGCTGAGCACCGTGGCGGATACCTCGCCACCTGAAGTGGTCCACGCATCAGAGAAATAGCGCACATGCTGAGCATCCACGCGGATGGCGTCATTGGGGAAGATCAGACTCATGAGATAGCTCATGGCTATTTCTCCGCTCACCCGCGTGGCACGGAGATTGTGGCCATCGCTGTCTGTGACGCCTGTGACGTCACCCTGATCACCAGAGGCTCGTACATCCACAAAGAATGCACCGACACGCAGCAGGGCCGTCAGGGCACCGCCCACATTGGTACCAGCGTCATCACCGCCCACGCGGTGGCCGTCTCCCATTGTTGCGCCCACAAAGCTCGCGCCGACACCAAAGCGGATGAGCACAAAATCCCCCTGGTCATTCAAATGAATGGGAATATTGATACCGCTCCATCCCAGTCTCATCACTTCCTCGCTGATGGAACCAAACTGGTTGGCTTCCACGGCCACCCAGAAGCCAGCCAAGGGAGCGAAGTTAGCAGCTCCCTCGAAACGCACTTGATAAACAGGGCGATCCTTCGCCTGGGCCACGGCCACCCGCAGATCCGCTGAGCCCGTCACAAACGGGAAAATATTATTCATTAAGGCAGGACTGCCAGCAAAGTAACCGCTGGCGATGCCACCGCCGAAGCCGGTCCCCGCAGTGGTAAAGCCACCACCCGCGCCCAGCGTCGTACCTCCGACCATGAAATGAGTCACGTCAGTAAGGCACTCACCCAGAGGTCGATTGCCACGAGCACAATAATCCCTCTCTGGATGACCCGTCACCATCCAACGCCCCGCAGCAGTGTTTGCCTCACCCACCAAGGGGAATGTGGGCTGAGCCCGCGCGGCGCGATCCGCCATCATGCCCCGCATGATGGGGCCGGACACGCGGTAACCCATGTCCGAGATGCCATGGAGGCCGAGAAAAATGTGAAGCGCGAGACGGACACGCCCCCCTTGAGTGGCGTTCGCAAAAGCGTCGCGCGCCACACGCACACTGTGGGTTGCGGCATAGTTGCAATCCACTCGCCGCAGCGTGCGGGTGAAGGTGCCCGCCGCATCGGTGGTAGAAATCACGCAATCAAGCAACGTACCGCCTTCAAAATCGATGCGCTGCAAGGCGAGTATGGTGCGCTCAAACTCGTTACGATCAATGGATGGCAACACATCGTCGTGATCACGCAGGTAGCGAAGACCTTCCATGCCGTAATCATAAATCTCAGCAGCCAAGGGGTCGCCACCACTACCCGGTCCGTTGTCGCGGCCCTGGGCCAGAGCGTTGTTGGGGGTGCAAAGTGTTGCGCAAAACAGCGCCACGAGAACGAAGGGGGTTTTGGTTTTCATGACTTCTCCTTAAAATTGTCTGTAACTTGAAACAGGTTTAAACAAATTTGAATGACTTCTTCGCCGGGGGCGGTGGCAAGCTCACGAGTGAGTTGGCGACGGAACCGCCGCAACATGTCTTTCGCTTTGGGCAGGGCCGAGCGCGGCACGGCCAGCGTAAAACACTGAAATTCGCGGCGCTCCATGGCCACGCCCTCAATGGATTTTTCTGCAAGGGCCAGCACCTGGCGATAGTATTGGCGAGCACCGTTGTTCATGCGGTCGTTCTTCGTGGTCACCGCCAGGGGCCCTGGGCCGTAGGTGCCGTCCTTCTTACGCACGGCTAACTCAAGGGTAACGAGGCGATCCAGCGCCACGGCGATTTGATTCACGGTAATCTCAGCGCGAAAGGGGGCGCCAAGGGATTGATGGAACTCGCGGGCGGTGCGAGGTGGGCGCTTCAACTCAAGGGCTGCCATGAGAAGCATATGCACCCAATGAGAGACGAGATGAAACTCCTCCAGCTCTCGGTGGGGCACTAAGGGCTGCGGGTTAAGCTCATTCAAAACGCCAGCGGCCACCGTGCGGTCGCCCTCACCGCGGGCGCATTTGAACTGAACAAGGGCCTGAAGAAATAACGTCTCTTGGGGGGAGAGCCTCAAGCCCCGTGCCAACGATGGTACATGGCGGGGGCGCATGGGGCGGCTGCCCTTCATGAACATTGTGAGGACAGAGTGGGACTTCAGCCCCATCTCTGACGCCCAGGCCCGCACGGAAAGCCCCGGCTCTTCGCTCTTGAAAGCGGCGAAGCGATCCACCATGAACTGGCGGGGATCGCTGTAGGTAAAGATGCTGGGGTGGGCGGAAACAGCCATGGCGCGGACTATAAATGATATTTATTGTTCGTACAATGTAATTCCGTGAACAATCAGTTCACAGTTTGTGAACACACGAAAAGTGCTCGAATGCAGCCATTCCAGGCGTTATTCGGTGGCGGGTGCGGCATTGCCTTGCGGAGCCGCGGGCTCTACGGGCGCCGATACTTTGGCGCCGTCGCTCGACTTGGCCCGAGCGCTGTCGCCGCGGCCAGCGGCGGCGGTACCTTGTGCGATGATCTGATCAGGTTTGCCACCCCTCACTGGGGGGTTAACGGTCCATGGTGAACGGCGGGCTGAAGCTAGGCTTTGTGGTACAAAGCGGCACTCCAGGGCAAGGCTACTATTCTGTCGAACGCAGGTCCCGTTGACACCACTTGAACTAATCTGCAGTTCAGTGCCCGCACAGTCCACTGCAACAGCATCACTCTCGCGAGAAGCATAGTCGTAATACCAAAGATGAAGTGGTCCCTCAGTATGGCTGCCGGTTCTGTATCTTTCCATGCGTCTGAGCCCAGCGCTCACATTGCAGTACGGACCAGCATCATCGCTGTTGCAATACATGTTCAGCCTTGCATGAGGAAAACCGCAAAAGCCGTCGTTGCTGACCCAAGCGCTGGGATCACGTACCTGGAGGTTGGTTCCCGAATAAGCGACAATGCCGACCCCACCGCAGCTAAACCGACAGACATACCGCAACTTAGGTAGCGAACGCCCCCTGGGAGGAACTGCAAAGACCGCCCCGTTCTCTTCTTGTATTGTGTAACCCCGCAAGTTTCGCTGCACATTCTGCGCAAAGCCATCATGAATCGCCACACCGGAAAATAAAACAGCCGCGAGCACGAGACGAGTCATAGGCACCTCTCCACTGATAGTAAACTTTACTAATTGTGCACGCAATGCGCTCCCGTCAACAATCAGTTCACGGTACGTGAACTAAAGTGAAGCTTGGCGGACGATGCGTCGCGTCTCCGGCGCTCTGTGAGCGCTCCATATCTTTAAATGGTTCATCGGGCTTTGGAGTGAGTAATTTTCGTTGGTTTTAGAGCCTCCGGCGCACGGGGGCCGAAGACTTCTTCAGTGGCTCGCCCGTGGTGCGCGGAACAAAGGAGGTGGAGGTTCTCCACGTTGTGCCCACCGCCAAGGGCGAAGGGCTGGGCGTGGTCGAAATGCAAAAATCGCGTCGCGCCGCAGTCTTTGAATGTGCAGCGGCCCTTATCGCGGAGCCAAACCGTGCGCTTCACCGCAGCGGGGATATGGCGAGAGGACGGCACCACTATTTTCTTTTCTCCGACGACATCCTTTTTGATTACGACCGGACGTACCGGCCCTGCGCTTTGACTCTGTTTCTTCAGACGCCGCGTTTCAATACGCACGGGGTCGTGGCGCTCCAAGGCCTCTTCGCAAAGTAAGTCGAGGAGCCCAGCGACGGTGCCTCCTTTATTGCGATGACTGAGGAGTGATCTGAGTTTCTCGATCTTCGCCTGCTGTTCTTGAGTCAGCGTGATGGTGAGGCGGGTGAGGTCTGGAGTCACCGCCCGAGTTCGCTCGATTTTTTGCAGCTCCTGGAATGCCGCGGGAGAAGCCTTTTGTAGAAGAGAGCGCTCCGCCTCCCGCTTCGACAGGCCTTCGAGGCTAAGCACCAGCTCACGTTTTTCTTCGGCGGTGCGCGTCACGCCCACCTTTTTCTCGGCGCGAAGGAACTTAGTGGCCTCGGTCACCACGGACAGCGACAGTGCACCGGTCTCAATTTTCTCTTCGATCTGGGGCACGTCCGCGATTAAGCGCATGGCGCCGATGCGGCGGGCCGCCGCATCCTGGGCGTAGCCCAGCTCTCGTACCGTGAAGTCAAACAAGGAGGAATAACCCAGACCGAGATAGTAGCGACCGTCTTGCACTTGCCGCAGTAACTTGAGAATTCGAGTGGTGATGCGGCGCTCTTCGGCTACTGCTTGTTTCAACTCTGTGATGATGGCTTGAGATTTTATATTCATGGGCTCTTTATACCATCGGTTTTCGACACGCTAGAAAACGCACGGAATGGGCTTATAGGCGCAGGCTTTTAAAAACGAGAGACGATGCTCAAGCTATCTAGATCGCGTGCTCTATGGTGAAAAACAGGGCGACTCCTGGGCATTTCCGGGGCACCATCACGAAACCGCGCCAGACCCCTGTCAAGGGACTCGAAAAATATTTATGATGTGCAGCACCAGAGGGTCCCCGCGTGCGTGCTACCAAGGCCCCGAAATCAACAAAAAGTACACTCGAAAACCCGGTGAGCCATTTAAATTGACAGCGTTGCACATTTCAGAAATTCTCTCGCCATGAAAAAAATCATCCTTATTTCATTCGCGCTCTGTCTTGCCGTCCCCTCGGCGTTCGCTGATTGGATCTCACCACTTTCTCTCGAAAACGAGCCGCTGCATGGTGCCGCGCCCGACAGCGAAAACTCACCCTGGAACATAAAGTCGGCCTTCGATGCCATCGATTTCTCCAAGGCCACAGAGGTGGAGGATCTCGAGACCGTCGAGGCCCTTTTTGAAGATGTGCGAGACACCCGCAGCATCGTCGATCCCGCCCACGCTGACTTTATTCGACGCACCACTTGGCTTTGGCCCAACGATGGCTGCTTCGTGCGCTCCGTTCACATGACGAAAACCATCCTGGAACACGACGGCTGGCCCGTGACTCAGCTCTTCGTCTTCGGCGGCTCCATGCTGGCCATGCCCGAATGGCGTGATGGTTATGAGGGCGGCCTGCCCTGGAACTACCACGTTGCCCCCGTAGTGCGCGTGGGCTCGACAGTTTACGTCATCGATCCCGCCATGGACCTGCTTCAACCCCTCGAGTTGTCCGTCTGGGTCAGCCGCTTCGTCCGGAACCGCGCTTCCCTCACCGGCGCGATTTGCAGTTCCTACACCTTCGGCCCCAATGCCGATTGCGACGCCAGCCAGTTTCCCAGCGAAGGCGAGGGCATGACCCTGGAGCAGTGGAACACATATTTCATGCCCGCGGAGTGGAACAACATCGAACGCCGGAGCCTGAACCCCACTGACCTCCTCGGCAGCCTGCCCCCCTGGGCATCCGCCGTAAGCGCACGCTAGGAACACCCCTGCGCCTGGATAAACTTCAGTCTGATGCCTAAACAGCCGTCCTGAGTGCGCCTTGATCATCGAGGCTTCGCGGCCCTTGTTTTCGCGAGGAGCTTACAGATCTCGCTCAGTTCCACGTGGGTGGCCCAGGCTAGGCCTTGGTAGAGGCTTCTCAGGTTTTTATTCTGTTCGGTGTGGATGAGATATGTGCCCAAAAGGGGTGTGATGCGCTCCGGCTCTTTTTCTTTCTTGGGGGCGGAGAGCTCGTGGAAGAAAAACTCCACGACGTGTTGCCGGGGGAGCTTGTCCAGGAGCTGCTTGAAGTCGCGCTTGCCCTGTTTGCGGGCGAAGGGGAAGGGCGTTGTTTGGCA
>CAYHWW010000049.1:0-19109 GCA_964360145.1 uncultured Oligoflexia bacterium
AAAAGTATTACCTGAAAGACGTCAAAGCGGACGTCGTGAAGCAGGTTGTCAGCGATAGCTTCTGGAAAGCCGTGAGGGACCAGAACCTCCTCCCCGTGGGTGCGCCCCTCATCAGCGATATTCAAAATCCTGACTTGGAGGATGCGAAGAAACTCACCTACGTGGCCAACGTCGAAGTGTTCCCCGAGATCAAGCTCGCCAACCTGGGCAAAGTGAAGGTGCAGCGCCATACTGCCGTTCTGGGCGCCGACGAAGTGGAAAAAACCATCGAAAACCTCCGTCAGAACCACGCGGAAGTGACTTCATCCGAAGGCGACTCCTCCTATGAGCGCGCCGTGACGGACGGGGACACCGTGGAGATGACCTTCCTCGGTCGTCTGAACGGCCAAACCCACGACAAGCTGAAGGGCGAGCGCCAGGTGGTGAAGGTTGGCGCCAAGCGCTTCCTCGATGAGCTCGAAGAGGCCCTGGTGGGTATGCGTCCTGGCCAAACCAAGAGTGTTACGGTGACCTTTTCCGAAGAGTTCCCCGATGAGATGGTCGCTGGCAAGCCCGTGGAGTTCGAGGTGACCCTCCACGAGATCAAGAAGGTGCAACTACCTGCCTTGGATGACGAGTTCGCCAAGCGTTTCCAAAGCGAGAGCATCGCGGACTTGAGGGAGAAGGTCCAAAAAAGTTTGTCTGAAGAAAAAACGAACGATGCCCGTTCCCGCACCCGCGAGTCCCTCATGAGGGGCCTCTTGGAACATCACAGCTTTGAGGTCCCCACCGCCCTTGTGGACACCGAGCTCAAGAGCATGGTTGATGATTTCGCCAACCGCATGCGTAAACAGGGTTTCACCGACAAAATGTTGCAAGCCGAAGTGGACCGTCGCACCGCGGAGATGCGTGGGTCCGCGGTGGAGCGCGTGCGGGTGTTCCTCCTTCTTGAAAAAGTCGCTGAGCAAGCCAAGCTGGAAGTGATTGATGCGGACCTGGACCGTGAGTATGAAGGTCTCGCCAAAAACATCAGCTCCACCCTTGAACAGGTTCGGGAATTCTATGGCCGCAGCGAAGATGCGCTGCGTCGTCTGAAATATCGTTTGAAAGAAGAGAAAGTTATTGAATACTTGATGGGGCAGGTGAAGGTCGAAGAGGCCTAACCCCGCCAACAGGGGGATTCGTGGACGATCTCATCGTAGAGCTCAAAAAGGGCGACGTGCTTTTCCAAGAAGGGGAAAGCAGCAAGGATCTCTTCATCATCCAAAAGGGCATTGTGCGAGTGTATCGCCAAGGCCCCGATGGCGCCATCTGGCCCCTAGCCCTTGTGCACTCTGGTGGCTTTGTGGGCGAAATGGCTTTTTTTGACGGGAAACCCCGTTCCGCAACGGCGGATGCCGTCACTGACGTCATCGTATTGAAGCTCGAAGCCGCGAAGCTTGAGCATGAAATCAAAAAGCTGCCACCCTGGGTGATGGTCATGGTGAAGGGCCTGGCCCAGCGTGTGCGTGAGGTCAACGACCTCATCAAGCGTAATCGGATTATCGACGAGACCACAAAGCAAGAGTTTGAGCGCTGGAGCGCGCCCATGACCACAGGCAACGCTCCTGTAAAGAAATAGGGCCCTTACCTTAGCCTTGAGTCAGTCGATCCAGGCTTTGCTTGAGGAGTTTTTTTACTTCCTTCAGATCCGAGAGCTCCTGATGGCGGGAGAGGGGCACCGGCGCCCCAAAGGTGACCTCAATGCGATTGAAGGGGAGAGGCAGTAGCAGTCTCTCGTCCCCGCGCTTCAGGGTAATAGTCCAGCGGGCTTTGGCGTCCACGGGGAAAAGTGGCGCTCCCGTTTCTCTGGCCAGGATGAAGGGGCCGGCCTTGGACTCTTCTCTGGGACCCGTATTGCCGTCCGCGGACAGTGCTACGGGCCTGCCGCTCTTCAGTCGATCAATGAGGCAAACCAGGGAGTGGCGCCCTCCATTGCTGAGTGAAATCTCGAAAACCTCAGGCCCAAAGGCTCGGCAGAGACTGCCGAGCCAGTCTTTACGATCATGGGTGTTGAGCATGAGGGCAATGGGCCCACAGCTTATGGTCTGGAGGACGAGGAGAAGCCTGTCCTGCCAGAATGTGAAAATGCCAGGGCGCCCTTCACGGAGCAGCTGCAATGAGGGCACGTCCCCCACATTCCGCAACACTGTGCGGGAAGTGAGGCAGACGAACTTGAGATAGGCGGAGGCAATCCAGGATAGGAGCATGATGTTTCACCTCCCATGGTACCCCAAAATGCAAGAGAGCCGCTTGAGTCTGAGGCGGGGCATCTATCTTTTTGATTTAAGGAACACAGTTGGACTCGACCGACTTTCGTGATTTTGCGAGCTCATTTTTCGGGCTGGCGAGGCGGAGGAGGAGCCCGGCGACCAAGGCGTACTTCGGTACGCCGCGTGGAGCGGGCGACGAACGACAACGAAGCCAGCACGGAAAAGGTGCCGCAAAAGTGGTGCCCGGGGACGGAATCGAACCGCCGACACGCGCATTTTCAATGCGCTGCTCTACCGACTGAGCTACCCGGGCAGGCACGGTAGGGTCGGTGAAGTGCACCTTTATTACTGGGCAGATTGCGTCATGGCAATCATTAATTGTCGCTGAGAGCTTCCGAAGGCGCTGATTCTTCTTGGTTTTTTTGTTCAGTCGCTTTGCTTAAAAGGGCCTCTACTCGCATAAAGTCTTTCACCGTCATGGTGCGGTAATCGTAGGCAATACCGTATTTTTTAAGGATCTGAGAGGCGGCGCTAATGCGGCGGGCCATCTCGCGCCTGTGCTCAGGGGGGACGCGCTCACCGGCGGTACGCATTTTTTTGACGGCAATATCAGGGTTTTTTTGTGGGGTCGCCTGCATGCCTTGGAGCTGGGCCTTGAGGCCCTCCACTTCAACCTTGAGGGCAGCGAGGGAATCCGTAGATTCAGGTTTTGCCTTGTTGATCGCCGCGGTGCCCGCAAGGCTTTCCAGGTATTCGTCTGCGTGGTCGGACTCAATGACTCGTTCCTCTTCTTGGGAAACGCGGGTTTTCTTCACGTGGATGACGTGGGGGGTGCCGTCCTCTTCCGTCGCAGGAAAGATCGACCCCCTCGGCAGGGGAGATGCACTTGCAAGGGATTGAAACATAAGGACAAAAATAGCAAGGGCGGAGGCAATCAGTTGGGGCATACCCGTTCTCCAGTGACATCCAACAAGGATGGTCAGGGTGCATTTATCATTTCCGACTTAATTGGTCAATAATTTATTTAATTTTAGAAAGTAGGGCCTCAACCTTGACACCTGAGGGCGCGGTCCCATGTTGCGAGCAAGATTAAAGTTTGACGGATGGGCCCCAGGGGCCGTAAATCGCCGTCTACACTCGATAAAGGAGACAGCCAAATGCAAGTAAGACCTCTGCATGACCGTATTATTGTGAAGCGTGCTAACGAAGAAGAGCGCACCAAGGGTGGCATCATCATTCCCGATAATGCCAAAGAAAAACCCGCTCAAGGCGAGATCATCGCCGTGGGCAGTGGCCGCCGCGATGAGGCAGGCAAGCTTGTCGTTCTCGAAGTAAAAACAGGCGACCGCATTCTCTTCGGCAAATATGCCGGCACTGAAATCAAGATCGATGGCGACGACTTCCTCATCATGCGTGAAGAAGACGTTCTCGGCGTCGTACAATAATTTCCAGGATTCAAAGGAGCATTATCAATGTCTGCAAAAGAACTTCGTTTTTCTGAACATGCCCGTTCTTCCATTCTGAACGGCGTAAACATCCTCGCTGACGCCGTGAAGGTGACCCTGGGCCCCAAGGGCCGCAATGTGGTCATCGAGAAGGCCTTCGGCGCCCCCAACATCACCAAGGACGGCGTCACCGTCGCTAGGGAGATCGAACTCGAGAATAAGTTCGAGAACATGGGCGCTCAAATGGTTAAGGAAGTCGCTTCCAAGACCAACGACGACGCGGGCGATGGCACCACCACCGCCACCGTGCTCGCCCAAGCGATCTACCGCGAAGGCGCCAAGATCGTTGCCGCAGGTCACAACCCCATGGAAGTGAAGCGCGGCGTGGACAAGGCCGTTGAGAAGGTCATCGAGGCCCTCAAGGGCTTCTCCAAGCCCTGCAAGACCGAGACTGAGATTGCCCAAGTGGCCACCGTCTCCGCCAATAACGATGCCACCATCGGCAACATCATCGGCGAAGCCATGAAGAAGGTCGGCAACGATGGCGTCATCACCGTTGAAGAGAGCAAGACCGCGGAAACCACCCTCGACGTCGTCGAAGGCATGCAGTTTGACCGCGGCTACCTCTCTCCCTACTTCGTCACCAATCCCGAGCGTATGGAAGTCGTGCTCGAGAGCGCTTACATCCTGATCTACGACAAGAAGGTCAGCAGCATGAAGGATCTGCTCCCCTTGCTGGAGAAGGTTGTTCAACGCGCCAAGCCCCTCTTGATCATCGCTGAAGAAGTGGAAGGCGAAGCCCTTGCCACTCTCGTGGTGAACAAGCTCCGTGGCACCATCCACGTGGCTGCCGTGAAAGCTCCTGGCTTCGGCGATCGCCGCAAGGAAATGTTGCAGGACATTGCCACCCTCACCGGCGGCAAGGTCATCAGCGAAGACCTGGGCATGAAGCTCGAGACCACCCGTCTCGAAGACCTCGGCCAAGCCAAGAAGATCACCATCGACAAGGACAACACCACCGTCGTGGACGGCGCTGGCAAGAAGTCCGACGTGGAAGCCCGCGTGAAGACGCTCCGCGCTCAAGTGGATGAAACCACCTCCGACTACGATCGCGAGAAGCTCCAAGAGCGCCTCGCTAAACTCGTGGGCGGCGTGGCTGTCATCAACGTCGGTGCTGCCACCGAAGTCGAGATGAAAGAGAAGAAGCAACGGGTGGAAGACGCCCTGAACGCAACCCGCGCTGCCGTGGAAGAAGGCATCGTGTCTGGCGGCGGTACAGCTCTCCTGCGTGCTTCCCGCTCGCTGGACGGCCTCAAGCTCGCCACCCCTGAGCAACAAGCCGGAGTTACTATCCTCCGTCGCGCTTGCGAAGAACCGATGCGCATGATCGCCGCCAACGCCGGTTGGGAAGGTTCCGTTGTGATCGACAAGGTCACCAGCAACCCCTCTCCCAGCTGGGGCTTCAACGCCCTCACTGAGACCTACGAAGATCTCGTGAAGGCTGGCGTCATCGATCCCACCAAGGTCGCTCGCTGCGCTCTCCAGAACGCTGCGTCCGTGGCTGCTCTCATGCTCACCACCGAAACCCTCATCGTCGAGAAGCCCAAGCGGTCTTCTGGCGGCGGTCATCAGGGCGGCGGTGCTGGCATGGGCGGCATGGGTGGCATGGGCGGCGGCGACTTCGACATGTAATAGGCGGAAAGCCGATAAGGGGCCATGGGCTTCGTTGTCGGCTTTCTAGTCTTTGTTTGAGTTCCACAACCACACAGTTCAGGGGCGACGGTCGCAAGGCCGCCGCCCCTTTGCTTTTTGTGGCTTCGGGATGCGCCTTGTCGTATTCCTGAGCCATGGGTTCCGCGGATCTGAAAAAACTAGGTGCTGCCCTCATGGTGGCTCGAGCAGGCCCCCATGTGCTGCTTACGCTCAAGCTTGAGGGTGAGGCTTGTCAGTCCCTGGCTGCACTCTTCATCACAGCCGCGGAAGGCGCATCAGAGATCCGCGTGGAGCTCCCTGATTTCAGCGGTGCTCAGTTCCCTGTGGCGGAGCTTTGGTCCCTGTACGCTAAAGCCACCACAGGCAGCGATCGTGCCATGGTGGCCCATCCTTCGGAGAAGGAGTGGGTGGCCTCCCTCCTGCTGTCCCCTGGGCGTTTAAAGGGCCTGGGGCAGGCACTGGCGGCACTCGCCGCAGAACCCTCAGGAGTAGAGCTGGACATCGAAGCACGGGGTCGCTTCAGCTATCCCAGCAATCTCAAACTTCGATTCCAGAAGCTCTGAGGAGGCCGAGGTAGTCGGCCTCAAGGCGTTGCACCAGGCCTGCTGCGGCGAATTCCTTGTCCGCGCGCTCTTTGGCCGCCGCGGCAAGCTTTGCGCGGTAGGAGCCGTCGTCCCGGAGGCGCTTTAGGGCCGCGGCATAGGCATCCACGTCCCCTTTGGCGCACACGATGCCGCCACCCCCCGCGGTCTCGCCCTGGGCGTTCATTTCATCGGTGAGGTGCGTGACCACTGGCTTACGGTGGATCATGGCCTCGGCGATGTTGCAGCCGAAGGTCTCGCCGTCCCGGCGGGCATGGGCCAATACGTCAATGGTATTGTAGTAGCGCGAGAGCCGCACCGAATCCGCGGTGGCGGGCACGGCGAGGAAATGCTTGATGCCGAGTGTTCGAGCCTCTTCAATCATGTTGTGAGGGGGATTGAGCGCCACAAACCAAGTGCGGTGATCCTGCATGCGAGCCACGGCCTGCACACTGATGGGATCATGGATGCCGGGGTCAGCCCGGCCCACGCGACCGATGACGAAGGCGTCCAGGGGTATGCCCAGCTCCGTGCGCAGGTCATCGCTGGCCTCCGGTGGATCCGTCAGGTTGTACATGACCTGGGCCCGGGAGTCGTTCTTTGCCCAATGGGCCTTGTTCCCCAGCATCCAGCGGCTGACGAAGTACATGCGCTTTACGGAGGCATGATGGGGTGACGTATTTTCGATTTCGAACTGGTTTGTGGTTACGATGACCGGCACGGACTTCGCGACTGCATCAGAGGTGAGGGGTGCTTCCGCCCGGCCCGAGTAATGGATATGGAGGATGTGGGGACCAATGGAGAGGATGAGCCGTTCGAGGTCTCCATCATTTGTGGCTACTATGACGTGGTTTTTGCCCAAGGCCGCCTCCAGGCGGGGCTGACGCAGGAAGAAGGAGTCCCAGAGTTTTTTCTTGGCCACGGCTTTGGGATGGCCCACCAATAAGCCCAAATTCACGCGCAACCAGGCGCCAAAATCCGGTCGATGTTTCTTCGCCAAGGCCCATACATCGAACTTTTCGCGATTCAAAGATCGGCAAAAAATCTCCATGGTGCGCTCGGTACCGCCGAGGCTCAGCTGGTTGCAGTAGTGTATGACCCTGATTTTACCCAAGATTAAACCTGTCTAATTTAGTCAAAATGCCTGTGATTCCCTTGTGATGGAACTGCCTACTTCATCACACAGAGTGAATCACACCCATAAAATTTTGACGCTGACTCACCGATCTATATCACGGGTGAAGTTACAAGGCATGGATGCTCGTGACCGCTTTAAGGATAAGGCGACAAGCTAAAATAGGAGATGGTCATGGGATTTAGGATTAATACGAACGTGCCTTCGTTGAATTCCCAGCGGGTGCTGGCTCTTCAGAAGGCTGGATTAGAAAAAACGCTGGAGCGGCTCTCAAGCGGCCAGCGCATTAACAAAGCAGCGGATGACGCCGCCGGTCTCGCCATCAGCGAGAAATTGAAAGCGGAAATCAGGAGCATGCGCCAAGCGGGCAGGAACGCCAACGACGGCGTGTCCATGATTCAGACCGCGGAAGGCGGAATGAACGAGGTTTCCAACATCCTCGTGCGCTTGAGGGAACTCTCCATCCAGGCAGCCAGCGATACCGTGGGTGACACGGAACGCGGCTTCACGGATAAGGAATTCCAGAACATGGTGGAGGAAGTTCAGCGTATCGCCGAAGTGACGCGCTTCAACGGCCTCAACCTGCTGAATGGCAAGGGCGGCCAACTTGAAATCCAAGTGGGCACCAGCAATAACCCCCTGCAAGACCGCATGATCTACGACAGCGGGATGAGTGATGCCACGGCTGCGAAGCTGGGCCTCATCGGTCTCAATGTGAAGAGCAAAGTGGACGCGCAAACCAATCTGGACGTCCTCGATGTGGCCATCAACATGGTCAACTCGAACCGCGCAGGTTTGGGTGCCTTGCAGAACCGCCTCACCTCCACGATCAATAACTTGAACGTGGCTGATGAGAACTTGTCCGCAGCCAATAGCCGCATCCGTGATGCGGATATGGCGGCCGAATCTTCAGAGCTGGCGAAGTACAACATCTTGACTCAGTCCGGCGTCGCCGTGCTGTCTCAGGCCAACAACAACTCCATGATGGCTTTGAAGTTACTGGGCTAATTGCGCATTTCACGACCGCGACCGCGCTTCATTCTTGCTTGAGCTTGTGATAACCCCGCTGCGGGACGTGCGACTTTCCGCGCGTCCCGCAGGCTCACAAGTCTCTTAATGAACGAATCAGCGCCATTTCATAAGTATAATCCCTATGTAGCGCTCCTGGATAAATACCGGGACGTGGCATGGGCGGGTCCGCGTCTGCCTGAGAACAAAGGGCGCTGGAAAGTCTTCTTCGCGGGGCGCATGCAGCGTGAGCCTGCACGCACCATTTTAGAGATCGGCAGTTCCAATGGGGCGTTTCTTTCCGCTCTTGCCGCCTCCCATCCCCTGAGTGCCTTTATCGGCCTCGACTGGAAGTACAAACTCGTCTTCAAGGGATGCGAGAAGTCCGAGAAGCTCGGTAACAAAAACACCGCATTTCTTCGTGCCCGGGCCCAGGATTGCGAGACCATATTCTCCCCTGGCGAGCTTGACGAGATCTGGCTGTTCTTTCCTGATCCTTGGCCAAAGACCGCTCAACAGAAGCATCGTCTCTTCCAAGAGCCATTCTTAAAGTCCGCGGCAAAGCTCCTGAAGCCCGGAGGTCACCTGCACATCAAGACCGATCACCCCGGGTATTTTCAGTGGATGCTGGCGGTGATGGGCATGGATTTTGATGATGATGCCGGGGCTCGGGCGATCTTGCCCCTCGGTGAAGGCAAGAGCCGCCGCAACAGGCAGGTCCTTCATCGCACCCTGGAAAACAAAGACCTTCCCCAGCGCAGTGAACGAGCCTGCGCGGACTTTGAAGTGGCGGCGCGGAGCTACGACTTCTGGCCTGAAGAGGCGACTCTCCGGGAGCACTTCAAGGACGATCCCCCTCTTTTCTGGGGACAGACCACGCTTTTCGAGGCGCTCTTTCGGAAAGACCAGCTCCCCGTATTTTTCCTTTCGTTGAAGCGGCGTTAGCCATCGTTTGTGGCAGAAAAAACAGGGTGGGCAGCTCCGGGCAGCTGGAAGCGCCCGCCCGGATAGAGCCCCATGGATGGGGCGTCTGCCCACCCTATTTTTCCGCCACAAACGATGACTAACGTAGTGCTTGCATGAGGCGGGCAGCGGTACCCGCATCATTCATGATGAAAACATGAATGCCAGGGGCGCCGGCCTTCAGCATCTGTTCACAGAGCGCGATGGTGAACTCAAGGCCACGTTCAATGCCCTCTTCTTTTGTTTTGCATTGTGCCAGGGCATCCATGAGTTTCCGGGGCACCTTCACGTGGAATTTCTTCATCATGCGTTCCGCGGTGGCCAGCGTAGTGATGACCCGCAGGCCGGGCAATACCGGGATTCGAGCCCCTGCCTTATGAGATGCTTCGATGAAACGGCTGTAGGCTTCCACGGAGTAAAGCATCTGGGTGATGCCGAAGTGAGCACCACTCTCCACCTTAAGGCGGAAGTGCTCTACCGCTCGCTCAAGAGGTTCATCCTCAGGGTAGGCCGCGACTCCGATGCAGAAATCCGTTTTGGTGCCAGGGCGGTGGGACAGGCCTTCCACGCCTTTATCGAAGCCGGGGCGTAGCAAGTATTCGCCCCGATTCATGGCGGCTATTTGACCCACAAGCTCGTAAGCATAGGTGTGGCGCCCGGGGGAGTGATCAAAGTTATCGGTTTGGCCATCAGGGGGGTCGCCACGTAATGCCAAGATGTTTCGCACGCCAAAGTAGTGGTGGTCCACGAGAGCGTTTTCCACTTCAGCAATGCTGTAGTCACGGCATGTGAAGTGGGCAAGGCTGCGGATGCCCCTTTGGCGGATGAGCTGAGCGATGGGCAGCGTGCCGCCGCGGAGGCTTCCTCCAGCGCCCTTAGTGACACTGATGAAGTCTACGTCCTCGGCCTTCAGCGTATCGATCTGGCGCAGGATCTGCTCGGTTTCCGCGCCATTGCGGGGAGGGATAACCTCCGCGGAGATCGTGCGGACCTTGCGGGTGAGGAGATCTGTGATAGCGTCCTGCTCCGCGGGAGAGGAGCGAGGTGAGGCCTTCGGGCCATCGCCAAGTGCAAACAACATATGAGTCTTGACCTTACGCCTGATCGGATCGTTCATGAAGGCGAAAATTGGCTCGTGGTGGATAAGCCCGCGGGTTGGCTCACTGTGCCTGGCAGGGGTGCTGCAGCCACCCCTGTGCTGGGAACCGCTCTCCAGGAACGTTGGGGTCGGCTTTGGCCCGTTCATCGCCTGGACCGGGAGGTTTCCGGTCTGGTTCTTTTTGCCCGTGCCGCCGGCCCCCACAAAGCAGCCTGTGGCTGGTTCGAGGGTCGTGATGTGAAGAAGACCTATGAAGCGTTCACCCCCTGGGTGGGGGGGCGCAAGGTTGACGGCGACCAAGTGGAATGGGCCATGAAAATTCTCAGAGGTAAGAAGCGCGCCTACGAGGCGGAGCATGGTCAAGAGGCTGTGACTCGGGCTCGGTTGCTGGGGCGGGTGGAGTGTGGCGATGTTCCACTGGCTCGCTGGGAATTGATGCCCCTGACGGGCCGCTCCCATCAGCTGCGAGTGGCTTTAGCGAAGCACTACGCTCCCATCTGCGGGGATGAGCTTTATGGAGGGAAGACCGTGACAGCGTTGGCATTGCCCGCCGCGGCCATTGCCCTCCGTGCCATGGCTTTAGATTTTTCAGTCATTGCAGAAGTTGAGCGCCAGGGGTTGCCCGCGCTATTTTCCGTGAAAGGGTTCTTACCATGAAGGCCGATGCTTTATTTCTCCAGCGCTTGCGTGGCGAGGGCACCACCTGTTTTCGGGCCGTGAGCTCCTCGGGGGTGTGGGGCGATGCCTATCAATTAGAAGGGGGCAGCTGGGCGCTCTTCCTGGGCTTCGATGAGGCAAGTCGTGATTGGCCCGCTCTCGCTCGACGCAAGGCTGAGGATTTCAAGAAGACTTGGGGTGAGACCGTCGGCGTCGTGTCCGGCGCCGTGAAAACCCCGAAGGGCTCCGAGTCGCTTCCCGCGGTTTTCATTGATGAGGCATTGAGGGGAGCCTCTCTTGTGACTCGGGAATGGGGTAGTCGCCTGGAGCTGCGCATGGACGGAGTTCTCAACCCTGGCGTATTCATGGATCAAAGGGTAAATCGAGGTCGTTTACTTCAGCTCATTGAAAAGCGCGGGACTGCGCCGCTGCTCAATCTTTTCAGCTATACCGGCGCGTTTTCCGTTCTGGCCGCACGCAAGGGTTGCCCCACCACCAGCGTGGATTGCAGCAAGGCTTATCTGACCTGGGAAGGGCAGAACCACGAACTGAACAACACCGCGTCGTTGTCCAAGCGCTTGAAGGCCGACGCTACGGATTATCTGCGACGTCAGGTGGCCAAGGCTCACCGGGGTGAAACCTCTGAAGAGCAGCGCCCGGGCTTTATTATTGTTGATGCGCCGACGTTTTCGCGGGCGGATGGCAAAGTTTTTCGGGTGAGAGAGGATCTGGCGGGGATGGTGCGGGACGCCGTGGCATTGCTCAGCACCTCGGCTGGCGCCATTCTGATCTCCTGCAATGACATGGGCTGGCTCCGTGAGGACTTTGAGAACGATGTGGCAAGCTGGGCCGGAGAGGCAGACCTCCAATGGGAGAAGGGTGCCACGGCGGAGGATTTCGACTATGAGACGAAGTCCGCCTGGCTCTTGCGCAATCTCTGAGCAAGCCGTTGGAGATCCTCAGGTAGGGGCGCCTCGATCTTGAGCTGATCCCACCGCAGCCGCCAGGAGTGGAGGGCGGGACGATCATGGAGGCGGTCGGAGCCTTTGCGCTTGTAGAGCAGCTCTCCGAGGAGGGGATGGCCTTCTTCCGAGAGATGGCGGCGGATCTGATGTTTACGGCCCGTGCCGAGCTTGAGCTCTAGCGCCGTGGCGTTGGCGAAGCGCTCCAGCACGTGGAAATGGGTCTCGCACTCTTTGCCTTCGATGGGGCGGTTGATGACGCCCTCATCCGCCGGGATGCGGCCTAAGGCGATGCCGTAGTAACTGCGCTGGATGAGGCCCTGCTGCAGGGCCTTTGTCGCCCGAGCGGCGGCCCCAGAAGACTTGGCGAGTATCATGGCCCCCGTGGTGTTGAAGTCCAAGCGATGGACGAGGCCCGCGAAGCCGCAGCGATCTTCCAGCCACTGGGCCACGGAAGGGCGGTCGGGGCGAGAGGCCTGGCTGTCCAGCACGGGAGGTTTGTCGATGACGACAAATTCACGGTCTTCATGGAGGATGGCGATGTGCGGGAAGGGGCTCACGGGGTGATTTAATCCCAATAGGGCGCGTATCGCAACGAGGGAAGAACCGCCTGCGCGAGCTCTAAAACCCTGAGCAGGAACCATGCGATGATTGAATTGAGCTGGCCCAGGCACTGAGCGATGGAGTCGCCCCACGGGTGAGGCAGAAGCAGCACGAACATTTGCATGAGCGCCAGAGGCATGAGGCCCGCGGCCACCACGGGGGAGATCAACGGAGTGAGCAGCACGCCGTTGAAATTGAGCTCCGCGAAGAAAGCCCAGGTAATGGGCAGGGCGGCAAGGGTCGCGCCGAGGGACCCTCCCAGGGAGGGGGCCACCCATCGAGGGAGGGCTGGAAACCACTTGCGGGTGTAATGTTCCCCGGCGAGCAACCCTAAAAGGCAGGCATGAGTGAGCTGAAACCCCGCGTGGCGAAAAAGCCTGGGGTCTAAGACGAGGCTGCCACAGTATTGAAGGATGACGAGCCGGGGCAGTGGGATGCGGACACCAAGGGTCGTGGCCGTCGCTGAAATAAGGGTGGTGAGCAGTGCCCGGGTGACGGGTGGGGATTGGTCTGACCAGCACCAGAAAAGCCCAGCTCCGGCCACACTGGCGATGGCATCCCAACGGTTCACCTTGCCACCGAGGGCGCGGGCCATGGGGCGGGCGGCCAGGCGGAGCATCTGGCTTACGATCCAGCAGTTGAATCCGCTGGCTGCGAGCATGTGAGAAAGGCCCATGGAGCGGAAGAGATCAAGCACGGGGCGGGGGCAGGCCTTGTCCTCACCGAGGAAAATCGAACTGACGAGCCCCGTGGGGTCTAGCCCGTGATTGATGGAGAGAAAATCTTGCCGCCATCGCCGCAGCGCCTGGGGCAATGGCCAGGGGGCCGAGGGCGGTGTGCGCACAAAAGTTTGGCACAGGCTGCGACAAAGGGCGGCAAGGGCTAAAAAAAGAAGCCCCCAATTTTGGGAAAGTTTTTGAGCCATGGGCCGGACCCTTGCTAGAATAGAGCCAACCCCATGGGAGCCCGCGGCGCGTTTGCCCTATCTCAGATTTTCGTTTTGGCAGTCATCGCCGGTGCGCTCTATTTGTACTTTCGACGGAACAAACCAGCGGAAGGAAGCCTCCATGACGACGACATGGCGAGGGCCCGGGCCCGCATCGCCGAGATCATGAAAAACGATGAGAGTGCGCGGGCCGCGGCCTCATTTCGTGGAGGAGGCCAAGGGCGAAACGGCGCGCCCCCATCCCCCGCTTTGACGTCGGCGCTACCATCTTGGACCGCGGCGACGCCGCCTCATGCCGTTCTTGGCGTACCCTCGGATGCGAAGCACCAAGTGGTTGAGATGGCTTACCGCGCACTGGTAAAGAAATACCACCCGGACCGGTTTAGTTCCTGGGGCAGCGAGTACATGGACCGCGCCCATGAGATTACGATTTTGCTGCAAAAGGCGCGGGACGCCCTTTTGAAAAACAGCGCCTGAGCCCTGGCACGAAATCTGTAAGGGTACCGCGCCATGGTATCAAAACTAAACTGTTGTTCGTTGTCCGGCATGCATGTCAGTCCCGTGGAGTTGGAGGTGGACCTCTCCAACCAGCTTCCCTCCTTTGCCCTGGTGGGCATGGCAAGCTCTGTTACCCAGGAAAGCCGCGATCGCGTGCGGGCCGCGGTGACCAATGCGGGTTTCCCCTGGCCCCAGAAAAAAGTCACAGTGAGCCTCACGCCCGCGGATGTTCCCAAGTGGGGCGCCCATTTCGAGTTGCCCATGGCTCTCGGGGTGCTCGCGGCCCAGGCCGATGGCCCGGTGCCGACGGTGTTCGCCTTCGGTGAAGTATCGCTCAGCGGCGCTTTGCGTCCCACGGGGTTGGGAGCTGCCATTCTATCTTGGTTCATGGAGCAGCAGCGCAGTGGTGTGCGCTTTGTGCTTTGTCACGCTCAAGACTGGGAAGACTACCTGGCTTGGGCAGGGGGTGAGTGTGATCCGGCCATTGAGGTCGTCACGGCATCATCTTTGAGGCAGCTCTGGGAATCTTTTGTAGCCGCGCTGAAAGTGGAGCGTCCACGAGTTGAGGGCTCTGTGAATGCATCCTTTGATAAGAATAGAAGTGGCCCTGACTTGAGCGTTCTGCAGTCCGTGCGCGGGGAGCCCCTCGCGAAACTCGCGGCACTCGTGGTGTTAGCGGACCCGGGACGTCACTTGCTGCTTGCAGGCCCTCAAGGGACGGGTAAATCCATGGTGGCCCGTGCCATGGCCCCGGCCATTGGTTGTCTGGGGCCGCGAGCCGCGGCGGAGTTAGGCCCCGTGTGCCGGGCCCTAGGGCTTACGCTGCCTCGATCGGAAGATCGCAAACCTGTGATGCACTTGCAGTCCAGCGCCACGAAAGCCGCCCTTGAAGGTGCCATCACGGCGAACGGGCAGGTGGTTCCCGGTGAGATGTCCCGTGCCCATGGCGGTATGCTTGTCATGGATGAGCTGCTTGAATGTCGCCGGGACACCATCGAATGCCTCAGGCAACCATTGGAAGAAGGGCTCATTCGCTTGCAACGCGCTCGTCATCGAGCGCTCTTGCCGGCGCGGTTCCAGTTGGTTGCCACAACGAATCTCTGTTCTTGTGGCATGTGGCTTGGTGAAAACTCACTCTGCATCTGCGGTGATAGCGCGCTCTCCGCATATCAGCGCAAGCTCTCCGGGCCCATCTTGGATCGGTTTTCTCTTTTGGTGCTGACGGGCCAGGGCGAGGGGGCTCTTCGTGGTCTGTCCGGGGAGGCTCGCTCGATGTTGGATCATCTGGTTGGCAAAACCATGGCGCTGTTGCCCGTTAGCGGCCCGACGCTAGTGGAAAATCCTGCCCAGTGGGAAGCTGTGGCGCGATTGCGGCCTGAGGCCAGTCTACGGGGCATTCGCAACATGGCGGCTGTGGCGGCGACTTTAGGCCGGGCCGACGGTGCGGCATCACCGGTTCATGTGGAGTTAGCCTGTGCCCTGCGGTTTCCCGTCGAGAAGTTGTTGAAACGGGGGCGGAGCGCCTTGCCGCCCTTAAGGTTACACCTCTCATAGACGAAAAGCCCCATGAGGGGGCGAGTGTTTTGCTGAGTCAAATCCGCATAGTGCTGCTTGTGATGGTCTGTGCTCTTTCAGTACACAGCCCCATGCTCCACGCCCAGGATTTCTATGCCCGGGTGCGTGCGGAAGAGCGTCGTCTGGCTACCATCCGCGAGCAGCTTCGTGCCATCCCGCGGGTGAGCGACGTTGTGGAATCCGTGGGTGATGTGATCATTCACGCCCGTGATGAACGCCGGCGTCTCGATGCTCAGCTCGAAACCGCCCGCACCAGATTTACACGCATACGAGCCCAGGAACTGGCGGGGCGCACGGCCCAGGCCCGTGCGGAATTCGAAGGCAATGAAGCAACCTGCGCACGCATCTTTGACCCTCGTGTTCGCACCGAGTGCCGTGCCCGTGGCGGCGTAGGCGGTACCGGATCAGACGATCGCATTAGCATCACAGCTTTACTCCATCGCGTTGAAGGCGGTCTCTCTCGCCATGCCGAAAGTGTGAAGTTAGCGGGTGAGGCTGGAGCCGTGCTCATCGCCGCTGGGGGCGCAGTGATCGCAGCCCCTGCAGCTGCCGTCCTCGGAGGCGCGGGGTTCGCTTTGGGTTTCGGAGGCAGCATTGTGGCCCATGGTGTCGGTGGCGTTGTGCTCGATGAGTTGGTGGGTGAGAAGAAGGCGCCCGCCGGTGCGGCATCGGCGGCAGAAGAGGATGGGCCCAGTGCGGAAGAACAGGATAGGGCAGCCATGGCGCGGGCCATGGAGCCGCTGTTGCGTCAAGAAGCCGCACCGCTTGCGGATAGCAGCGGCACCAACTCCGTGCAAGCCGCGCAAAGCCGTCGCGCTGCCCATAATCGGGCCGTGCTAGAGCGGCAGCGCCGTGCGAGGCGGGCCATGGCCACCCTGAGCGAGCGCGTGCAGCAGGCGCAGGCTCAAGCCTTAGCCCAAGTGCGGAGCACGGATGCGCCATCAGCGGCGCTCACGCCACTCACAGCCACCGCCGCCGCATCATCGCAAAGCAAAAGTCCCGTGGGCCAAGCATCCTCCACCGATGCTGAGCCGCGCCCTTGGACTTTAGATGATCTGCGCTCACGCATGGAGGAACTCCTGCACTCGTCGAACACCACCGGCGCGGCTTCAGCTCTTGAGGATGCTGAAAATGCTCAGCGGGAAGCATTGCAAAAGGCCCAGGCCCAAGTGAATGCCGCCAACACTGCCACCGCGGCCCAGGCTCAAGAAGCACGCCGCATCAATCAACTGCTCAACGCCCCGGTGCCGACGCCGCGCACCCTGGCAGCGCTCTACGCCGAGGCCCAGCGCCAGCTCACCCGAGCGCGCCAGCAGGGCGGGAGGATTCCGCCGGAGTTTGACCTCAATGCCTTTCTCCTGGAGTTTGAGGCCCGAAAAAAAAACCTGCCGCAACCGCGGTATGAGCGCATGGTACGGCGTTGGCGCGTGACCGCGCTCGCCATCGACCAAAGAGTGCAAGCAGCTCGGGGCGTGCCCCCGGCGCGCTGTGCCCAGTTCATGAACGAGGCGGCCCAGCTGGCCACAGATCAGTATCTTTCGAACTATACCAAGGCCAACACCACCATCCTCCCGGCTCTCGATGGCAGCGGCACCAACTGTCAGGGTCAGACCCAGATGCTCACCGGCGTCATGGCCCGCTTTCATTGTGATCCCAACGCGGTGGTGTCCATTCAGGTCTATCATGATCACGTGGCGCCCACGCTCTATGGCGGTGCACCCCGCTCCGTGTTGGACGTCATGCAGAACAAACGCTACGGCATCGTGAGAACTCCCCTCTATCAGAGCGGCGCATTGCTCTGGGGCTTCCTGGCCCGTCAAGACCATGCGCCCAGCGGCGATCTCACGGACTTTCTCATTGATGAGGGTGTGAACTGTGGTGCGAACCGCGATTCACCCCTGCCATTGCTGGCAGGTACCATGGAAGGCATTGACCCCGTCATTGGTGGCGTAAACAGTGCCGCGGAAACACGCGCCAGTGGTGAGGTGGGTCGCCTCACTGGTGCCACGGATGTCGTGGCAACCAGCGGCCGTCGCCGCGGCGCCTGGGGCCGTATCATCGAGTGGGGCCAGGCCATGGGCATCGGCAACGCAGACAACGTGGTATGGCCCCGCATTGGCTGTGAAATGAATTTCATGGACGGGCCCATACCTGAACATGCGACCGTGAATAGATCGTCCCAAGAGAGTCGAGTGTCAGATGATGAAGCCCGTCGGCCTGCACCATCGAGTACAACGACGAGCCCCGTGGGGCGGCCAGTGGAGCGCAATGAGGGCAATGGGTGGAGGCAGTATCAGATTCCACTGGGCGGTGGGCTGGTGGAAACCGTTCATATTAGCGAGCATAGAGATGAGCGTGGTGGGCGTAGCGCATGCATTGATCGTATGGGGGACCTCCCCTGTAGGCAGGTCCCTCGTGATCAGTTTGCCGTTGGGCTAAGGATTGAGTTAGATGCGAGGGCTCAGCAATTCAGGACAAAGTTAGCGGAGATTGCCGCGCCCCTGAATCAAGCATTTAATCTTGGAATTTCAGATGCTGACCTCAGCGCACGGGCGAATACTATTCTTGCCGCTGAGACACGTAACGAGTATTTGCAGCGATTGGAGAATTTCAATGCCTGGCTCCATGAGAGGGTTGTTGCAAGGGCTCCTCAGCTTCTCAATGATCTCATGCTGCCGTCGATGCAAAGTTTACTCGAGCCCGATTTTAACTCGGATTTCGCGGTACGCCTCAGGACAACCGAGGAATTAAATAATTACTGTTTGTCGTATGCGCGGGGTTTTTCGGGTGAGCGTTCCCTGTTTCTGGGAATGCAACCCGAGGTTCGTCGCCTGTACGCGCAGAGTGTTGTCACTATCTTCGATGTCGGTAGCGGGCGGCAGTTCGCCAGACTTCAGGAGGGGCTTTGCCAACACAGCTTCCCCGAGCTTCAAGCCGCCACAGCGGCGAACTACGCTACTATTGAAACGCTCACCGCAAGCCCCGATCTGATTCTGACCCTGGCTTCCCTCATGGATGAAGGCACTCTGAGCTCGTTCCTCCATGACCCCGCCCTCACCGTAGCCCATCGTCAAAGGGTGAGTCGGTTCATGGAAGAGGCCATCCTCAATGGCCGCCTGCGCATTGGCCCCGATCCTGAGCTGCGGTCCCTAGCTGAGCAACAGCGCGTGGATGCACGGGAGGCCCAGCATCAGCGCCGTGGCCGAAGCGTGGTGGAGGCAGGGCCCACACGGCGCCCCGCCCCCTCTTCACCGGGGGATGGCCTAGTGTGGATTGACGTGGCATCGGTGGCGCCCCAAGCAGCCGACACTTCCCAGGCGCGCACTCTGCCACAAGAGGGAAAGGCGGAAACTCGTGAGCGCCCCCCGCGGCGGGGAGACACCAGCGCGGACCCGCTGGCCATCAATCTCACCCTCGATAAAGTCATAGATATCATGGTCTGGGGTGGGGATATGCCCTCGCTTTATCCTCACCTCGCGCCCCAAGACCGCAGGCGATATTATCAGTCGCTGTACGTGCGGAATTTTTACAAACAGAGGTTCAGTATCGAGCGGCAAACGGCCCAGGTGCTCCGGGGCAGCTCTGGTGCAGTGACCCTGGCCAATGGCCTCTCGGTAAATCGTGATTTCGCTATGGGCTTCTTGAATTATGTCCTGCTTGAAGTGCGGGATCACTCACGTGCAAATCAATGCG
>CAYHWW010000050.1:0-18571 GCA_964360145.1 uncultured Oligoflexia bacterium
CATTTTGGAGAAATTCGCAGCTCTCTAGTTCGTCATCGATCAGAAGGATTTTCAAGGCAGTCATGGGGACCTCAGAATTGGAAGTAGATGAACTCAGCGTTGCTGGCACCGAAATAAACCATGAGTGCCGCCACCGCACCATAGGCCACTGCCTGCCCCACCGTGGGCTTCCAGGCCAGAATCCGCCGCCGCAATGGGCTTGCTAACATGTACGCCACCGTCGCCAACGGGATGAGCACGAGGCCGGGATGGATGTCGGCGGTACGCACCACGGGGCTCCCTATGGCTCGCAATACTTCAATGGCGGTTTTGAAGTCCGGAGAACGAAAGAAGATCCGAGTGAAAGTAATGAGGTTGAACACGATGAAGCCCCGCAAGAGGGCCTCGCTCCAGCTCATCTGGTCGGTGCGCTTCACCTTGACGCCGCGCATGTCGTGCCAGGCCTTCTCTATGACGAGAAAGGAGCCGTTCAACGCGCCCCAGGCCACGAAGGTCCAGTTTGCACCATGCCAAAGCCCGCCAACCAGCATGGTGAGGAACAAATTGCGATAGGTGAGCAATCGCCCGCCACCATTGCCCCCCATGGGAATGTAGAAATAGTCACGAAGCCAACGAGAGAGCGTCTTGTGCCACCGGCGCCAAAAATCCGTGATGCTGGTGGCAAGATATGGCTTGTCGAAGTTTTCAGGAAGCTCATAGCCCATCCAGCGGGCGCACCCTCGGGCCATATCGCTGTAGGCGGAAAAATCGAAGTAGACCTGCATGGAGTATCCGTAAACCGCGACGATATTCATCCAACGGTTATGCTCCGAGGGGTGAGCAAAAACGCGTTCCACAAAAGGAGCGAAATTGTCGGCGAGCAGCACCTTCTTGCCAAAACCGATCAAGAGGAGGTTCAAGCCCTCCTGGAACGCCGCGGGGGTGCAAAGGCGATCTCTGGGGATTTGGTGCAGGAGCTCGCTGGCGCGTACGATGGGCCCGGCAATGAGCTTGGGGAAGAACATGAGAAAGCTCAGATACTGGAAGAAACTTCGCTTGGGTTGGAGGTCCCCACGGTAAACATCCACCGCATAGCTCACGGTCTCGAAGGTATAGAATGAAATACCCAGAGGCAGCGCCACTTCGAAGTGGGGCGGACGCCACCCCAACCCCAACCAGGAAGACAGATCCGTCACAGTGCCCAGTGCCATGGTGGTGTACTTGAAAAAGGCCAGGCTACCCAAGCTGAAAACAAGACTCGCAATGAGCCAGGGCTTTCGTTGCTCTTTCGACGGCAGATCCGCCATGCGGATGGCGATGACGTAGTCCACGGCGGCGGTGACCAACAGGAGCAAAATGTAGACCGGACTCCAACTCATGTAGAAAACAACGCCACCAGCCAAAATCCAACCGTTGCGAAAACGCAGCGGCAGCAGCGCGTTAACCATAAGCAAAATGGCGAAGAAGTAGGCGAAGGTGAGGGAGTTGAAAATCATAGCTCCCCCGTCAATGCCGTTTGCGCAGGCGCCAGCCCCAATGCACCGCCGTCTAGCAGAACTCCCCCGAGACGTTTCGTGTAACGCAGCGCCAGGTCCTCGGGCATGTGACCAGGATCGCCAAAGGCCTCGTCGCCTGCTTCTTCCATGAGCGCGGCATGATTGAGGAAGAGCGCCCCCTCTTTTTCCAGCTCATCAGCCATGCGCCGCCGCCACTCTTGATGGACGGGAAGCAGCGCCAAATGACTCTGGAACCAAGGCGACACGGGGGTCTCAACCACAATGAGCTTCACGCCGTTCCGAGCACAGCGGCGAGCGAAATCCCGCACGAGGGCGAAGTGCCAGCTTCCGAGCTTAAGCCCAGCATACTCGCGCTCATAACCTAGTGCGCCCCGATGGAAACGATCTTTCCACTGAAGCACCTTGAAGGGAACCCAGCCATCACCCCTATCCGTGTAAGTGCGGGACAGCTCTTCTTGCTCGTAGGTCAGGCCCATCACGCGGGTCTGAAGAGGTAACGTGCGAATCCCCAAGCGCTCTGAATAATCAGAAACAAAGGTTTTAAAGAGCGGACGCCGGGCCCAGGGGCGGAAGAGGCCCATGGTGACCACATCGAGGACGAGCTCCAGCGGCGCACGCATCCGCAGCAAAGGCAGCGCATCCGCGAGCTTCAGGTACTCCAGGCGGTTGTTGCGACGGCTGTCATCAAACTGAAGGGGATTAGCTGCCCAGATGAGTACCCGCGGCCGACGCGGGCCGCTGAGCAGAGCACTGCTAGCAAAGCTCCAGTGATGGAGGACATCAGTGCCGTCCACTGCAAAGTTCTGAGCCGTGAGCCCGGGCACTCCCTGGTCGGTGAGCTCCGCGAGTAGCTGCCGTGGGGCCATGCCCACATGGGCCCGGGAGTCCCCAATGATGGAAATATCAGGCACAGCCCCCGCGGTTTTCAACTGCGGATATGCAGGGTTTCCGGGGTTGCCCACAAACAAGAGCGGCGAGCAGAAAAACACAAAGGAGACGAAAAGAAGCCCCAAAGACCTGTTGATGGTCATGACGACAGGACCTCCTTCAGCAGATTGAGTCCGCGGAACAGCCCGTCCACCCCAGGGCGGGTAGTCATGACATACTCGCGGCTCACGAGACGCACATCCTGGGTGAAATGACGCTTGAACGCGGAGATGGGCGCAAGCAGGTCACCATCACCGCCTTCGGTGACACCACCCAAGTCCAGGGAATTCGCGCCATGCTGCTTGGCCCACAATACCTTGTCCCACAGGAGGAAGTAGTTGAAGTGGAGCTTGCGCAACTGGGGATCGGGCATGGACCCGGAAGATACAGCCTCAACCAAGTTGCCATGACGCACATCGAGGGAATAGGCCAAGAGCTCCTCTGGCCTCCCCTTCAAGAAGAGGCCTAAAATCAGCGCACGGTGAGGTTGGCTACCAGCCATGGAGAAGTAGGGTTCGAAGTCAAAAGCGGGGCCGCCGCCACCACCATGCCTGCTGAATGCAGCATCCAGGCAGGTCTGCATGGAGGGAATCCATCGTGGATCACTCAAGGGGACGATCTCCACTTCTTCACGGGTACGATGCCGGATCTTGGCCCGTGTTTTCTTGTCCATCCGCGCCAACAACTCATCGGTGCTGGGGCTGAGATCGTAATAGAGAGTCTTTTCGTAAGAGAGTGGAGCACAAAGGGAGAAGCCCACGCCACGCACGAGCTCATCCGCACGAACGAGATGGGAATCATGCTGGTGGTAGAGGTGGAGACGGAGACGGGAAAGACCCTGGGTCTCACGCAAAATCCGAGGGATGGTGAGAAGAGCCCAGCGCTCTTCCGCGACATCAACAAATGCCCGACCCAGACTGGGGATCACGCCATGCACGTACCAGGATGCGCGACGGGGCCGGTGGAGCTGAACAGCCACCTGCCCCGCGGGCTGGCCTCGGCGCCCCGTAAACTGGAAGAGACGGAAATCACGGCCGCAGGCCTGCAACCACTCACAACTTTGTGGCAAGAGGAGCTCGGCACCTTGGGCCAAGAGGTCAGCCTCAAAGGCACGGGCCTCATCATCGATGGCATCCCGCACCTGCAAGTTCCTGCCGTTGAGTTCCATGCTGATGTTCATGACCAGAGGACTCCCCTTCTCTGAGCCGTGGCTTGAAGTGGTGCCTTCAAAGAGGCCAGTGCGGCGGCTTGAGCTCGGGGGTGGAGCACAAGGGCGCCACTGACACAAGTCATGAGCAATGCCAAGGGCCAAGGGCCAGCCCACAGCGCTGCCCCCAGGGGAATTGCCGCCACATAAATCCAGAAGGGTCGCAGCCCCCGCCTCGCGGCGAGAAGGGCCACTACGGGATTCCGACGGGCCACTCGCAGCCAGAGAGCACTGATCCACTGGAGGTTACCCTCCACCATGCGAGTGCGACGCCGACCTTCGCGGTCTGCCTCACCGATCCCCGCATCACTGACCGCTGCCGTGGCGCCAAAATAGCGAATGCGATGGCCGGAGGCGCGAATGATCAAAGGCAACACGATATCGTCATTGAACCATGGCCCCGGCCCCAACTCTCGAAAGGCCTCCGTCAAAACATCAGCGCGGTAAAAAACAGCGGCGCCATGAACGCTCACCGGGCCACCTGAATGGTTTTCGAGGAGTTTCAAACCCCGCTCCACCGCCCAATGACTGCGCTCAGCAAAACCCGCGGAGGGCTGAACGTAACCGGGCGCAAGGCCCCCATAGCGACCGCCCTGCATTTCCGCCCAGAGAGAGACGAGTAAGGTCCTGGGCCATAGGGTCCCTGCATCCGTAAGCGCCACCCACCGGGCATTGGCCGCGGGGGCGAGCTGACGCAGGACATTCCATTTGCCGAGATTTTCCGTGAATTCCACCACAGACACCGGAAAACCGCCGCAAGCCGCCCTTGTCGCGGGGTCGGCACCATCAAGTCCCACTGTGATGGAAATCGTGGCTTCGGGATGAACCGTGCGCAACTCATCGATGGCCATGGAAATAGAAGAGAGAGTCAACGGTAGCGTGCCTGCCTCTTTGAACGCGGGGATGATAATGGCGATATCCAACAAGCCCGCGGCAGGCTGCACGGGGGCGCGTCGCCGCGAAAATGGCGCCATGAGCGCCGCCAAAAGCGGGAACAGCACGGTGAATGCAGCCACTGCCGCGGCGGCAGCCCATAGGAGCAACAGGTATTGACCGCCGTTGTCAGCCATGGCCGACCTATCTTCCGCTGTTGCCGCGGAGCAACGTCATGATGGTTTTTCCCCACACAATGAAGTCCGTGCGGGGGCTCATATAGCGCATGTAGTAGAGGTCGTACTCCAACTTGCGCTCCGACTCTTCGATTGTGGATGCATAGCCGCCAAGGAGCTGCGCCCAGCCCGTAATTCCCGGACGGACCAGGAGACGGAGATTGAAGTGGGGGCATTCCTTCTCAATGATCCGATAGAACTCCGGCCGCTCGGGCCGGGGGCCAACAAAGCCGATCTCACCGCGCATGACGTTCCAGAGCTGCGGCAGCTCGTCCAAGCGGGTCTTGCGCAAAATCCGACCAATGGTGGTGACACGGTTATCGTTCTTACCCGCCCATTGGGGGCCATTGCTCTCCGCATCCATTCGCATGGTGCGAAGTTTGTAGAGGTCGAAGTCTTCACCCAACATGCCCGTGCGCCTCTGACTGAAGAACACCGGGCCCCGGCTTGTCGCCTTGATGAGCGCCGCCACTATGAGAAAAATGGGTGAAAGCACCAGAATGAGAAATCCCGCGAGAACAGGCTCGAGGTAAAATTTCATGACACCGTAGACCTGGTCGAAAGTGCCCCGGCGCTGGGACCCCGCCAGGAAAGTCCAGATGTCAGTGTCATTGATGCTGATGTGGCCCCGCATGTGGCTCATCACTGTTTGGTAATCAAGCACGGTCACGCCACGCATGTGGGCTCGCAGGATGTTCTGGTGCACGAGAAAATTCTTCGTAGCGCTGCGGGAGAGAATCACATAGTCCAGACGCCCCCCCGTAACCAGGGCGCCATTGAACTCATTGGGAGAGAGGAACCGGAAGTATCTTTCCCATCCACCGGAACGGAAACTTTCGAGGAAGCGCTCTTTTTCCCCATCGGTGAGCGCGAGGTACACTATGCTCTTCACGGGCAACGCCCGAGTGGCGAGTTGCTCGATGCTTTCGAGGCAGGCAGCGAACAGGGCGGGTACCGCCGCGCCGAGCATGATTTCCCGAGACCTCAGAAACCCCGTTCCAAACAGCACAATGGCAAGAGGCTTACATGCGAGCCCCGCCAGGGGAATGAGGCACCATAACGTGAGGAAGTCCGGCAAGAAACGATTCAGCGTAAACGGCCTGAAAAAGTCGAGCCAGTAAAGCGCTAGGACCGTGAGGAATGCGGAAGAGCCCGCCCAGAACAGGATGGCGAGGCTCAAGGACGAGGAGAAGGCCTTCAGGGCGAGATCCCCCCTGAAGTACCAGCCGAGGAGCACCCACCCCAGGGCTATAGCCAAGAAAAGTAACAGATCTTTTCGTAATGGACGACGGTAGCGGTACATCATGGTGAAGCTCCCCCTATAGCCTCTCTAGTAAACGATTTACAAACGATTTCTAGTTATGTACTAGTGATAACCCTCATGGCCCGCCGCTTCGGTCCCATTCTCCACGTCTTCAACTCCACCCTGGTCAGCGGCCCTGAAACCCTGGTTTTACCCAACCTGGCCGGTTCAGGGCTGGACATCCGCGTCGTGCTTTTGCAAGAAACGCGCAACTCCGTGGGAGCTCAAACTGTGGCTTCTTACGCCACAAATCTGGGTTTCGAGGTCCACGAAATCCCCACGCGGGGCAGAATGGACGTCTTTGCCTGCTTCACGCTCTCGCGCCTGCTGGGGCAGCTTGCCCCGTCCATCATTCATACCCACGGACCCAAGGCGGGGCTCTATGCGCTGGCGGCAGCCCGCCTGGGGCGGTGCCCCGGCGCCCTCATCACGACCCACCATGGCGTGCGGGCCAACGACACCTCAAATAAATTGAAACTATTTGAGACCGTTTACGAAAAATTGATTATCCCACGCCAAGCCCGGTGCCTTGCGGTCTGCTCCTCCGACGCTCAACTGCTGAAGACCCGAGGCGTCCCCTCCTCCCGCCTCGCCACCCATCTCAATGGGACGGATCGCCCGCTACTCACCGGGACAGCCAAGACCCAGGCTCGCACGCTGGCACGGGCAAATTGGGCCCAGGCACTCACACGACCCTCCTTTGACGAAAGTGAGATGCTCTGGGGCGTGGTGGGCCGCCTCGCGCCGGAGAAACGCCACAGCATCCTGTTGGAGTCCCTCGCCGTGCTGCTCAAAGCCCAACCCGGCGCGAAACTCCACGTTTTACTCTTCGGCTCAGGCCCCCTGGAGACAAAACTCAAGACCCAGGCATCCCAGCTGGGGCTCGGCCAGCACGTCCACTTCATGGGGTACCGCCCCGACGTATCCGCTGAAATGGCAGGCCTTGACCTCCTCCTCTCCCTCTCTTCCGCCGAAGGCCTTCCCATCAACCTCATTGAAGCGGGGTGGGCCGCGGTACCCGTAGCCGCCACTGCCGTTGATGGCGTCAAAGATCTCATCGTGCACGGTGAAAGCGGTTGGCTGCTGCCCGCCGAGATCACCTCAACCGAGCTAGCGGCCACTTTGGGCGGCATTCTTCAAAACCCCGCGCCTGCCACCGATTGGGCAACACGGCTTCAAAGCCGCGTTGCGGAGCGCTTTTCCAGGAAGGCCTGGCTCGCAGACCTCCGGGGGCACTATGACCTACTCAGAAACTCCACCGCCGAGCGGCCATCACTCTCCCAGTTGTAGGCCTCTTCCACCCGCCGCCTTCCCCGCTCACCCATGGCCTCAAATGCGACCCCGTCTTCTTTGGCCATGCGGGCCAAGCGCACCATGGCGGTGGCAATATCCCGCGGGGACTGAGGAGTGAAACTCAGTGCGCATTTCATGTCGCTCATGAGACGGGCTAGCGGCGGTAAATCACTGTAGAGGAAGGGCATGCCCCGGGCTGCGTAGTCGAAAAACTTGTTCGCAAGGGTGTGGCGCGTAAATTCATTGTCTTCCAAGGACACAATGCCCGCATCCGCCGCCGCATAGAGACCAGGGAGGCTCTCCGGTGAATAGCGCCCGGTGAACGTTACCGCGTCACCGAGACTGAGGCGATGGGCAAGGGCACGCAGATCTTCCTCTACCTCCCCTCCCCCCGCAAGGAGAAGGCGCAGCCCTGGTTCCTCACGAAGCGCCATCGCGAACCCCTCCATCACGGCATCCAAGCGCCGGTCAGCGCAGAGAATGCCGTGATAGCCAAAAACAAACGTGCCGTCGGCCCAGGGGTGGCGGCGAACGCCCGCCTGGGGAAGCGGCAGCTCCGGTGTATTCCGCACCACGACGATACGACCACCATCCACGCCTAAGGCTTCAAGGCGCGCCTTCATTTCATCGCAGACAACTATGATGCCATCGGCGGCCTTGAGGGCGCGACGCTCCACGGCATCTGGGAGGCGGAGGTCATGGACTAAGAAACGCAGCACGGGGTTCTCACTGTATTTCTTCCAGGAGCGCATGGCCGCGGGGTAATGCTCGGCCATATCGAGAACAAGTCGCGCTCCCGTTGCCATCGCCGCCATTGCTCCGGGCAAAGCCAAGGGGATATCCCGCACCAGAAGCACGGAAGCGCCGCTTTGGCGGATGGCTTTACGGATGGCGGCCACCCAAAGCATGTTTCCCGGCACGGGCAGCGATGCCACGGATGGCAGCCCCGCCCCCACTCTGATAATGCGCACGCCATCAATGATTTCCTCGGCGGGCTCATCGCCACGGGCCCGAGCAACCACGGTGACCTTGCCCCCCGCGGCCAAAAGAGCGCGATTCAACTTACCGACACGCACTTCCCAGGGGTAAGCGCCCTGCCACACATGCACCACTGATAGTGTCACCGGTCAGTCCTCTCTCCGCGGCAGGGAATGTCGTGGCGCGACTCGGGCCTTGGAAGCCACCAGCGCGCCAGCCACGAGGATGTAAGGGAATAGGACATACGTATGGGAGAGGAACGTCATGGATACGCCGTAGGAAGCGGCGGCCAAAAGCCACGTGGGATCCCGCGGCGCGGCCTGAATGCCGCAGACCACCGCCCCCAGGATGAAAAATGCCATGAACAATGCGAGACCCACCCACCCTGACTCAGCGAGCGCGAGAATCCAGGAGGAATGGGCCGTGCGCTTGCCGAACTCGTGCGTGATCTCCGTGGCGTAGCGCTCATAATTACTGGGGAACTGACCAAAGCCGACGCCAAAAACAGGATTGAAGATGGCCATGCGGATGCCAGAGATCATGAAACTCTTGCGACTCTCCGAGGAGCCCTCCAGATCACCAGCCTCCCGGTTGAACACTTTGGTGGCAGCATAACCGCCCATGAGGATGCCGAAGATGAGCACTGCGGCCAGGGCCTTTCTCTTGATGCGGAGGAAGGCCCATACACCGGCCGCGGCCCCCAACGACATGATCGCCCCGCGGGACTGAGCAAGCCCCATGACGCCGAGGGCGATGAGCACGGGGACGGCGGCGATGACCTTCTCCAACAACCGAGACTTGCGGAAGAACGGAGTGGCCGCCAAAGGCAGCAATAACGTCATGACGGCGGCGACGTCATTGGTGTTCTTGAAGATGCCAAAGGCGATGATGCGCCCCCCATCCGTGTACCCTTCGGCCCAGAACACGATGGCGATGAGCCCCACGCAAGCAAGGATGGTAACCAAAGTAACCTTGAAGGCCCAAACGGAGAACTCATCGCGAATGAGAGTGTAGATGAGATAAAACAGCACGACGGCCCGCACGATTGTATCGCTGAACCCCCTCACTGTCTCCGCGGGATCGGGGGTCACCACGGAGGTCGCCAACAACCAAGCAGCGTAGGCGAAGAGCACCAAGAGCACCCGATGGAAGCGCAGACTCAGGCGATCCATCACGAAAATATAGAAAGCCGCCCATGCTGCCGCGAAGAACATGGAGAAGCGGGGAACCTCGAGCATGAGCTCATTGTTCACCATGATTTCCCAAGGGCGCATGAGGATCATGGACATCATAAAACAAAGCGCGAAGGCGGGATTCAGCACGGAAAGAAACGTTCCCATCGCCAGAGCAAAGCCCAGGAACCAGTAAATGGGCTCGAAGAAATACACGGAAACAAACAAGACAATGCTGAATGCGCCAATGGAGGCCATCCAATGGAATGAGCTCGGGGTTCCACCACCCAGCGTATCCTTGGGGAAGCGGTCACTGGCGGAGAGCCATCCCATCATCAGCACAATCCACAGCACGTTGAGGAAAATGCTCTGCAAGACCAGACAGGTCTCCACGAAGGGCAGCATCTCATAATCAATCATGCTGTTCACGCCCCCACCTTAGGACCTAACTCGGTAGACGCACGACGCCGAAGAGCTCGAGACCCATCTCTTTTGCGAGTTTTTTGGGTGACATCTGGGCCCGGGACCAGAACTCCGCCATGGCGACTGATACCACGGCAGCCATGATGCCCATGATGAGCGCCGTAAGGAGGAAGAGTTTCAACTTGGGGAACACCGGGGTCTTGGGAAAGAGAGGCTCCTTCACCAAGGTGACGTAGCTCGACATCGTGGGATCCTTTTTCTCGATCTCCAGCGAGATGCTCAAAAGGTGCTCCTGCTTGCGGAGGTCTTCACGAATATTGACAGTCTCGCTGCCGCTGCTGCCGTTGCGGAAAATACGACGCTTCTTCGTGAGATGGGCCGAGAGACCGCCGCCACGTTCGGCGTCCTTGAGCTCAGCGATTTCGTTTTTCATGGCCTGCACGCTGGGATGGTTCTCGCTATAAGCATGCTGCAGATCCGTGAGGCGCTTTTCGAGCACGTTGATCTGAGCCACGATCTGGACTTTCTCCGCGGCCACTCGCTTGTCCCCGCCCGGGGTCAAAGCGTTAGTGCCCGGCAAAGGCGCCCCCCCTTTGGTGTTGGCGATCTCATCCTGCAATACCGCGAAGAACTCCTCCAACATGCGCACTCTGCGCTCATACATGGAGGTGCGCACAGCATCGATGGCCTCATGGATGATGCTGTCCACCACGTCGGGGTTCCGACCCTTGTATTTGAGGGAAAACTGGGTGGCGGTCACCGGCGCAATGTCCAGGTTCTTCAGGAAAAGCTCAATTTCCACGGGGTATAGAGCATCCCCTTTCGTCGTCTGGAAAATCTTGTATTTCTCGCCGAGGCGCTCGGCGAACTCAACACCGAGGGCGGACTTGAGAATCTTCTCGCGCTCCGCACGCAGTTCCCCTGGATCATGGGTTTGGGAGATGAGATCGCCAATGAGCGGATTTTGGAAATAAGACACACCGATATGAATGATGGCTTCCGAGCGGTAGCTGCGAGGCGCCAGCACATACAGGATGATGACAGCGCTGAAAGCGATGGTGAAGGACGCCGCCATCACCGCCTTATGGCGACGTAAAATATCAAACACATCCATGGGACGGATCACGAAGTCACCCACGGTGGCCTCCACGAGCGTAGGGCAAAACGCCAAATATCTGGATGTTCGCGGCCTTGCGCAGGGAATCGATCACCTTCATTGCGTGACGGGGCAGGCCCTCTTCCGGCGCAACGATGACCGCAGCATGACAGCGCGAGGCCATGAGCGCTTTCTGCGGGGCGGCATCCGCCCACTCACTGACAGCAGGCCCCACGAAGAACTGCACGGGATAGGCGCGGCTGGCCTCAGCGATGGCCTCCGCCACGGCGGCTTGCGCTGGCACCTCGACGTCTGGCACGGTGAGGACATCAAAAGCACCCATGGATTGGCGATGCACCCGAATGCCCTCCGCGACGACAAGGGCGCAGGTTTGACCAAGCTGAAGAGACACCGTGGCAGCGAGAATGGAGCCAACAGCGCGGGCGGACTCTTCGTCATCCCAGGGAAGCAAAGCAATGCGCTGGGCATTACGCGCATGCGCCGCGGCAAGGAAGCGACCGATGAAGCGGTTCGCCCTGCTGTCTTCGATGATTTGAGGGGTGGTAGCCAGCGCGCCAGAGACAGACGGCATCACTGAAGGCACATCACGAAGGTTGGACATCGGAATCCTATACTCTCATTTCGATCTGCTCACAATGCTCACAATGCCAGAATAGCGATGGCGATGGTCGCCATGAGGCTGGTGAGCGATACGAAAAATGGCCCCATGCGTTCCAAAGTTGAAGGCTTAAATTGAGTCGATTTAACTAAGATGACGTCGCCGGGCTGCATCAATAATGGCCGACTGGTGGAGTCAACAAAATTAATTGTCTCTACCTCGTCCCTCGTCTTATGGATCACGACGATGTTCGACATATCCCCCGTGGGCAAGGGCCCCCCCGCCTGGCCAATGTACCAGCTGATGTCCAGGCCTTGCTGCAACGGGTATTCGCCCGGACGATGGACATCGCCCATGATTTGGATGGTCTGACTGCCTGAACCAGCGGCCGCGTCAGCGCTCATCTGGAAGAAAAGCTGCTCACCGCCACGCCAGAGAATCTCGTTCCGCACGTCATACTTGAGGAAGTAGTCATTGATGCGCACCCAACGCACCGCCGGCTTGTGATCTTTGGTCATCAGCTCGGGTGTGACGATGCGCACGTACTCCGGTCGCCCCGCGGCCTGAGTCTTCCCTTCAGCTGCCCCATTGCTAGAGGGGGCACCCTGAACCAATCCGCCGCTCATTGCCATGAGCTCCTCCAGGCTGGTATCGAGCTTCACGCTGTAGATCCCAGGTTTCTGAACGAGCCCACGCACTTCCACCAGGAACTCGCGGGATACGACCTCGATGGATACGGAGTTTTTTACCTTGAAATAGGAGGCGTAGGCCTTCTCGATTTTATCCGCCAACTCATCAAGTTCCTGGCCTGCGGCCTGCATTTTCACCTTATAAGGCAGCGAGAGGAAGCCCCGGAAGTCCACGCGGAACTCACCAGAGATCTCGGAATCCGCACTATGGCGGATACGCAGGCGGAAACCAGGTGAAACAACTTTAGTCTTCTCCTGGACGGCCCTCTCCTCCTGGTATTCCTTCAGCATGTCGCGCTGATCAACGACCTGTCGAGTTGGGGCGGAGGAACACGCGGATAAGACGGCCAATGCGGCAGTGGCGACGAAACGAGCAAATAGTTTATTCATGGGTCATCTCATAGGCAGCAGGTTTATCAGCATGGCAGGTGCGTTTGGCGAAAAGCCAGGGCATTGAAAATACGCCCGCATAGGATGGCAGATCCAGGGGCTGGTCCACGCGCTTCAAATCGAAGGGGTCGAGGCGGGCAGCATCATTGGCCCCAGTCAAAAAGGAGAAAGCCGCCTCATAGCCGCACTCCTGCGCTATCCCTTTGGATTCGATATTGAAATGCTCGTAACCACCCACGGGGTAAGCGATGGTGTGCACGGTGGTACCGAGGCGACTTTCGATGAGGGCCTTGGAACGCCGAAACTCTTCCGCCTGAGCCTCCGGCGGGATGCGAGACAACACGGGATGGCTATGGGTATGAGACCCCACGGAGAACCCCTGACTCACCAGCGAGCGTAAATCGTCCCAACTCATGAGCTCTGGATCCATGTCTTCCAGCCGAGGCCTGGGAGCGCCGCAGGCCTGAAAGAGCTCTTCCAGCAAACCATCGACTTGCTCCAAGGGCGTGGACTTGTAGAGAGCCGTGAACTTTTCAGCGGTTGTACTCAAGCCCAATGAAAGATCGTACCCCACGCCACGAACCGTGAACTGCTGGCGCGTGGCGAGCTTAATGGCCCAGTAAATGTGATCCCACCAGCCCAGCATGCGGTTTTCAATGGCCTGGGTGGCCACGAAGAAGGTGGCGGGTATGCCCAGGTCTTTCAGGATGGGAGCAGCGATGGTGGCATTGTCCTTGTAGCCATCGTCAAAGGTAATCATGAACCCGCGGCGCGGCAGGGTCCCGCGCCCCTTCAATGCCGCCAGCAACTCGGTTTCCGACACGGGGTCCGCATACCGCTTCATGGTGATCAGATGCTCACGGAACTTGACATCATCAATGGAGAACATTGAATCATCGAAGCGGGGGCAAAATGCCCCCTTCGGCGCCACGCGATGAAAGGCGAAAATGATGAGGCTGCCCGGCCCAACCGCTCTAAAAACAGGCAGAATCCGCGCTGTTTCCAGTACGGATGCCAGGCGGCCTTTACGGCTCATTTTTACGCGGAATCGCGGAATTCGCACAGGCGGGGGATCCTCGTGGTTCAATCAGCTTTATTCAGAGAGAGCCTCATAGCAACGAGGGTGCTGTTCACGCAAGAAAAAGGTGCCTGAGTCTAAACTCGTGGGTTATGACTCACGCATGGGACGAGCCTCTACCCTCCTTTTCTCGCTGACCCTGCTTGCCGCCCCATGGCTTGGAGCTCCCCCAGCGCATGCCGAGGGCATCAAAGCCCTCTGGGCTAACGATGGCGGCGATAAAGTCACCCGGGACGAAACCCGCGCCTCCCACGGCCTGGATGTAACCAATCCCTGTTGGGATGGAAAGACGGTGCGCCTCTTCGGCGCTAAAAACGAAATCATCGCCTTCAACATGGTGCTGGAGGCGGGAAATACGCCGGTTGCCGGGGTCAAAGCCCGTTTCACCCCCCTCACGGGCCAGTGGGACAGCCGCGACATCGAGCTTTTTCTCGTCCGTTATCTTCAGATCCGCGGCCTCTCTCGTCTCTCTTATGAAACCTATGACGAGCGCCACGTACCGGCTCGGTTCCGGCGTTCACATACCGCCAATGGCATCGGGCGTGGCACCTGGGAAGACCGGCCGGACCATGACAAATTCTACCCTGAGATCGCCGTGCCGCTAGAGATGGCGGCCAAGGACGGATTCTCCATCCCGCCCAGGCGCAGCCAAAGCCTCTGGGTGGACATCTACATTCCCAAGGATACCCCTGCCGGGCTCCACACGGCTCAAATCGAGATCATTGAGGGCTCCGAAGTCACCCGCAAAGTGCCACTCAGCCTTGACGTGCGTCCCTTTACCCTGCCCGACGCGGCGAGCACCCGCACCATGGTGTTCCTGGGCTATGACGATTTGGCGCGGCGCTACCTCGGCAAGGATGCCGATGGCCTTTCCGGCGGTGATGATGCCGCGCTCCAACGCATCAGGGACAGGCATTTTCAAATGGCCCACCGCCATCGCATTTCCCTCATCGACGCCGACCCCGGCGTCTCAGCGGTTCCCACGGGGCGCCCGAGACCCGCCTGGATCCCCCGCCTGGATGGCAGTCTTTTCACCCCTGCCCATGGCTATCGCGGTCCCGGCGAAGGCGTGGGTAACGGCATCTACAGCATTGGTACCTACGGGACCTGGGCCTGGAAGAGCGGCGGAGAAAAGGCCATGCAGATCAATACCGACATGTGGGAACACTGGTTCACCGCGAACCATCCCACGACGGAGCGCTTTCTCTATCTCATCGACGAGGCCACGGAACACGGCAAAACCGAGGAATGGGCCCGCTGGGTGAGAAGCAACCGGGGACCAGGCCGTAAACTATATACATTCGCAACGCTCCCCCTGCCCGACGCTGTGGCGAAGGCCCCCTCCCTCACCATGATTGGAAGCTGGTTCACTTCCGGCCCGAAGGGACTGTGGGAGAAGAGTTTTGTAAAAAGCAAAGCCGAGGATAAGCGCTTCGTGGCCTACAATGGCAAGCGCCCCGCCAATGGCTCCTTCGCCACTGAAGATGATGGCGTTGCCTTGAGACAGCTGCCCTGGGCCCAGCGCAAGATGGGGGTCCACCGCTGGTTCTTCTGGGAAAGCACCTATTATCGCGACTACCAGAACGGCCGCGGAAACACCGACGTGTGGACCAATGCCCAAACCTTTGGCTGCCCCCCCACCCAGGATGTGGTCGTCGGTGAAGCAGGCTGCAATCACTCCAACGGCGACGGCGTGCTGTTCTACCCCGGCACCGACAAGGTTTTCCCCCAGGAATCCTATGACGTGGCTGGCCCCGTGGCGAGCCTGCGCCTCAAACACTGGCGCCGGGGCATCCAGGATATGGATTACTATGATCTCGCCGTCCGCAAAAACCCCGCCGCCGCGGCTAAAATCCTCAAGGCCATGGTGCCCCAGGCCCTGTGGGAATACGATATCGACGACCCCAAGGACCCCACCTGGGTGCGCACGGACATCAGCTGGCCCACGGACCCCGCCGCTTGGGAACGGGCGCGGCTCGCGCTGGCTCAGATCATCGAAGGCGGACACCCCGACATTAAATGGACGGAATCACTATCCATAAAGCCAAAAAAAGCGGGCCTGGGTTGGACCGATAAGATCCTTCTGAAGTACGATCATGTCAGAAGGAAGGTGGGTCGCCCATGACAGGATCCATGCGAACTCAAGACCGCTGGGTGAAGATCCTCGGCACGGGGGGGACCCTGAAGGCCACTGCCCTGTCAGCGAAGAACGTTGTTCGCGAGGCGTCTCAACGACACAAGTTGAGTGGGGAACATGCGGTGGCGCTGGGCGAAGCCTTGGTGGCGGCGTTATTGCTGGCCTCTCGCCAGCGGTCCGGCGGTCGCATCAGCATTTCAGTCAAAGGTGATCAGATCCTGAAGCAAGTGGTCGCTGACGGCACCGCCGAAGGTTCCGTGCGGGGCTTCCTCACCTGCCGGGACACCGCCGCGGCCGCTGTGGAAAATCGGGGTCCCTGGGGCCAGGGGTTGCTGTCCGTGGTCACGCTGAACCCCGGTAAGAAAGAGCCCTACGTCGGCACCATTGAGCTCACCACGGGCTTTCTCGCCAAGGACCTCACTGTTTACTTAACCCAGTCGGAGCAAATCCCGTCCGCCGTGGGGCTTTCCGTGAATGTGGCTGACAATGGCGAGATTCTCTCCGCCGGTGGGTTCTTGCTTGAAGTGATGCCCGGGGCCCAAGACAGTGACATCGCCGCAATCGAGCGCAATATTTTAGAGATGGAAACCATGGCGAGCCAGCTGGGGCGCGATCCCAACCCCGTGCTCCTCCTCTCCCAGATTTTCGCCGAGCAGCCGTTTACGATCATGGAAGAAAAGGGCGTTAACTTTTTGTGCACTTGTTCGCGGAACCGCGTGCAAAGAGCCCTGACGCTCCTGGGCCCCACGGAGCTCCAGGACATGATCGAGAAGGACCACGGAGCCAGCGTCCACTGCGACTTCTGCAACGATGAATACGCCTTCACCGAGGCCGAGCTTCAGGCACTGTTTGCCTAAAAAGCTGGCTAGGGTTTAGGCTGCTTCGTCCCCAGCATCCAAAACAAGCTTGTCCGGTGTATTTTCTTCCCCCAGTAATGCGCTGAATTTCCCCTGGATTTTTACCCCTAATTTTTCAGCCATAAGCGCACGGACAGCGACTTCATTGATGGGATCGAGTCTTTTCTTGTCGGCCCGTTCCCACTTCAAAATGGCGGGAGCCGAAATCCCAAGCTCGGCCCCGATGCGACCAAGGGAAAGACCTAATGTTTTTCTTAAAAACTTAAACTCGACACCCCGGATGGGTACATTGAAGCGAAGAAGGCTTCTCGCGACAAATCTTTCGATCAACGCAGTATCGAGATCGACCACGTCCCCATGTTTTGTCTTGCGAAGGGGGATGCCCGTCACCGTCACGTAGCCCAAGCCATAGTATTTTTTGATGGTCAGCGTTTTCATATTCGTCTCCTCAAAACAAAGTCACAACCAGGGTCTCTCCGTCATAAACACAAACTACGGTCAGTTCATCGCCCTCGGTATCCGTGCCGGTGATCTTGAATCGACCGTTGGCTTGAAGTTTCCAGTCGATGCAGGTTTGTCCAAGCGACCGAATATCTGCACGAACTACGTTTCTTTGCGACATCCGCAAATAGGCGTGATCCGTGAGGCTAAAGCGATTCAGCCTTAAATCCTCTAAAATATTTTGCACCGACATCGAATACCTCAAAAGGTGTCGTTAACTAAGTTAACATAGTGAAATTATTTTCTCAATCAAACTGCGGAGCCATATAGGGGTACGGTTGCCGCCCTTCCTTGGAAAAATTAAAACAGCCCAGAGACACGGCGGCAACTATCTGTTTTGTTTATGAATTAAATCGGTCAGCCGTGAAAAAAGCTCAGCGCAAAATACACCTCAGCCTCCCTCGGCTTTCCTCCGAAACAGCCAGCAGAGCGGAGGGCTCTTGATCGGGACTGTGGGCAGGATTTGCCGAGACATGTTGAAGGCAGTGGCGGGGCTGCGCCTTGCCGTTCTGCTGTGTTTGCTCGCGCCCTGCCCTTCGCTCTGGGCCCAGAGCGAGGGCACTGAACACGCCGTGACCTTGCAGGACCTCGACGCCATCGTGACCCGGGCGCCGGATCTGGACGGTTTTTTGCGCAACCCCGCCCTCATCGACGAGTAATTCAATGCCCTGCAAGCCTACTACGGCGGCCCTGAACGTTTCAGCCGCGCTTCTTTTGATACGATTCTTAATCAGCTTCGCGAGGTCAGTGCCACAGTCCCTGGCCTCAGCACACGCCTTTGGGAGACGACAAACCTGGGCACTGCCTTTGCCATTGAGAGCACTACCGTGAGCCATGGCCGTGAACTCAACCCCAGTGCGTGGACAACCTACCTTGCGCAATGGCGATCCCGTCTCGCCGCCCAGGCCCAGTCGCTCTCGTCCGCGGACGAGCAAGAGATCCTTGCTGCGCTTCGTCGCAGGCTTCAAGTTTTTGAGGCAGAGACCGCCTCACTAACAGCGGGCGTGCGCCGCCAACGCGAGGCCGCGTTCTACCAAGCAGTGCACGCAGACCCCGATGTGGCGCGCTTGCGTGCCGCCCTCATTTTACGCGAGCTCAACACAGAGCAAATGGGGGATTACTTCCGCAGCGGCGACCCCGACCTCATCTTGAACTCACTGAGCGACTTAAGACAGGGGGCCCGGCGCTTGCTTCGCGACATCCCCGATGCACCCCAGGGCCTCGTCAGCAGACTTGCCTCAGAAGTGCCCACAATGCCCGTGCTCTTGGCCCGGGAAGATGTGTTCCCCATCGCCA
>CAYHWW010000051.1:0-18344 GCA_964360145.1 uncultured Oligoflexia bacterium
TGGTATTGAGAGAGGTACAGCCGTCGTTCTTCCACCTCACGCAGGTGATGTAAAACCGCGACGCCCACCCTCCGTTCGTCGGCGACAAGAGTTTTTAATTCAGTGACGAGGTGCGAGGCATCATGTGCATCAGCAGCACGCCACAGAGCGTATTACCGCGCAAATTATGGGTGAACTCTGGGCGGGGGCACTACTTCGCTCTGATCCCCCGTCAAGAAAAATCGAAATTATTTAAAAAATTACTGTGCGTCCCCGCCGCGGAAAAACGCACGGTTCGGCTCCGCAATCAGTGCTGTTGAGTCTTTCACCACTCGATGCTACTTTTCCCGGCATGTCCCGCGCCCGCAAGACCGCGCTCTTCATCGCCGACCCCTGGGACACGCTGGAACCCACGACGGAAACCACATTGATCCTCGCCCGCGGCGCCGCGGAGCTGGGCATTGTCTGTCACTGGGCCACCCCGGAACAAATTTCCTGGCGCGGCGATCGCTTTATAGTAGCTAACCCGCGGCCCTTGCTGCCCGGCGCCATGGCCTTAGGCCCTCCCCTCCTGGATCGACCGCTGCTCTCCTACTCCAGCGCCCACTGGCGCTGTGATCCGCCGGTAACCATGCTTCAAATGCGCTTCTGGAGCCTCCTTGCGGGCCTCGTGCCCAGGAATTTCCTGTGGAACTCACCCCACGCGCTCCTCACATGGAATGAGAAGTATGCGCCGCTGCGTTTCCATCGCTGGGCTATCCCCACGACGGTGGCTCAAGACAGCGCACTCTTCCAAGCAGAGCACGCTCGGCTCAAAGACCCCCAGGGCCGCACGGTATTCAAACCCGCGGCGGATGCCGCCAGCCGCGGCGTGACATTGCTTGCCGACCCCGGTGAGTTGCCTGCGCTCATCGATCGGCACGGCCCCTGGCCCGTACTCCAAGCCTTCGATGCCCGCATCGCCGCCGGTGAAACTCGGGTGTTCCTGCTGAAAGGCTCCCTCAGTGGCGCCCTCCGAAAAATCCCCCAAGCCCACGCCCCCATCATGGGCTGGGACCGGGACGAGGAGAAACCTCATCTCAAGCCCGCCGTCCTCACGGCTTTACAAAAAAAGCGCGCCACCACCGTGGGACGGGCGCTCCTCGAAGCAGGGGTCCACTTCGCGACCCTGGATTTCATCGGCGCCCGCGTCCTTGAAGTCAACGTCACAAGCCCCGGCCTCGTTTTCGCATTAGGCGCGGAAAACGCAAGGAAGCTCGCTAGGGACTACTGGAAAAAACTACCCCGCTGAACTTGCTCGACAGAGTTTTTCCAATGCCATCAGGCGGTCCCGTGCCCGGCTCAGCGCATCCACGGCCCGCTCATCCAGCGCGACACGTGGGACCAATGCCTGTTTGAGCTCCCCGTGGCGCTTCAACTGCCCCATGTGCTTGCGGGCCCCCTCGATGGAAAAACGCCGGACGTAAAGCAGGTCCTTGATCAACAAAACCGTTTCAATTTGAGTCCGCGTATACTGGCGGCGACCACCGCCGTCCTTTTCAGGGCTCAACTGGGGAAACTGCGTTTCCCAATAACGCAATACGTGGCTCTTCACGCCGGAGAGGCGAGCGGCGTCCGCGATATTGAAAAACATTTTATCCGGGATGCGAACCATCCGCTCCAGATCCATGGGCGGTGCCTGCCTTTTATTCTTTTTTGCCGGAAGTGCCTTCGGTGATGATGTTCACATCCTCCCGCAACACTTGTGATGGCTTGAAGGTCAGCACGCGGCGAGCGGAAATCTTAATGGCCTCGCCGGTTTGTGGGTTGCGACCGATCCGCTCTTTTTTGTCGCGGACTACGAAGTTGCCGAACCCGCTGATTTTGATTTTTTCGCCACGGGCCAGTGTGTCTTTGATCGTGTCGAAGATCAATTCCACCAGGTCTGCAGCTTCCTTCTTGGAGTACCCGATCTTTTGATGAAGCGCTTCGATGATATCTGCTTTGGTCATAGACCCTCTTGGTCAAATAAGCCCTGATATCAATAGGATAAAAGAACATGGGCCCGAAACCAAAAGAAATTTTCAGATTCTTTCAGTGGGGAGCGTTTTATTCAGTGCGAAGCAGCAGCCCCAGCTCTTTTTGCAGGCCAGCGACGAGCTTTTGACTCGCCGCATTGATGTCTTGCTCTTCCAGAGTGCGGTCTGGGGCTCCCAGAGTCACCGCAAAGGTCAAGGAACGATGCCCAGGGGGCACTGAGCCGCCAGCAAAGACATCAATGACCTGCACAGCCTCTACGAGGGGTTTACCCAACTTCTGCACGGCATTGACCACTGTGGCCGCGGAAGTGGCATCCGGGACCACAAAGGAGAAGTCTCGCTCCACCCGGGGGAAGGCAGGTAGGGGCGAGTATTTGCGCTCGCCTTTGGATATATCCAAGAGTCGATCCAGGGACACTTCAAAGGCCAGCACCGGATGTCGCGCTTTCACCGCGGCCTCTCTGGCGGGGTGAACACGCCCCAAAACGCCACAAGGCCCAGGGCCCAGGGCTAACTCCACGGCCTGAAAGGGATGGAACTGCGGGTAACGGCCAGGGCTCGCCTCACGAAGCTCCCGCACCCTCAGTCCACGGGCGCCAAGAATATCGAGGAGGGACTCCAATACGCCCTTCAAATCAAAGAAGTCAGCGGCACGATCCTGGGCAGCAAGCCCACTGACCGCGGCCCGACCGGTCATGAGCACAGCGAGGCGCCATTCTTCCTGGACGCCGGTTTCCGATTTATCATCGGTGAGGAAAACGGGGCGCATCTCAAAAAGACGCAGGTCCTTCTGCTGGTGACGCAGGCCGGTAACCATGTTCTCGAAGAGGCCGCCTAAAAGCGTGGGCTTCATGGTGGTGAACTCTTCGTTGAGCGGATTGCGGAGCGTCACGAGCTTCACCGCGAGGGTGGCATCGGGGAGCCAATCCTCCGCCCGGGCCCGGGACGTGAAGCCGTAGTTCACGCACTCACTAAACCCCTGGGTGGCAAGGGCCTGGCGAATCTTCTGGAGAGAGCGACCGCGAGCCACGATGGGGGAGCCATGGGCTTGAGCCACCGCGGGATTGTCGGAAAGCCGCGGCATGCGCGAAACCACGCGGTCATAGCCGATGACTCGCAATGCCTCTTCGAAGAAGTCTTCGTTGGCAACCACATCGGGTCGGTAGCTCGCGGGGCTCACAACGATGTTGCCTTGGGCGGAGCCTTCGCAGGGAAAGCCTGCTGCTTTCAGGGCCTGAGCGATCTCTTCGGGTCGGAAGGCGGCACCCACGAAGGTATTGAAACGCTCCACGGAGACGGGAATTTTCACAGAGTGGTCTTTCAAGCTCCGTATCAGCTCTTCGTGGCCCTTGGCGAAGGCACTGACACGACCTTGGAAGACTTTGCCACCACACACTTCGGCGAGCAACGCAGCGGCACGATCAGAGGCCCGGGCGACCATCAGTGGATCAATACGACGCTCGTAGCGGTGAGAAGCTTCGGTGTGCTTGCCGTGGCGACGGGCAGCCCCACGCACGGTTGCGTAGTGGAACTCCGCGGCTTCCAGCGCGAGCCTGGTGGTGGATTCACCCACCTCGGAGTTAGCGCCCCCCATGACACCTGCCAATGCGATGGGTTTCTCTGAATCAGCAATGACGAGATCGCTGTCCACGAGCTTGGCCTCGGTGCCATCGAGCAAGGGAAGCTTGTCCCCTGCATGGGCAAGACGTGCGCGGATGGTTTTCACTGCTCCCACCCCTGCACTCAAAAAATCGTAGTCAAAGGCATGGAGAGGCACGCCGAGTTCCAGGAGCACGTAGTTGGTGACGTCCACCACGTTATTGATGGCGCGCACGCCGCATGCCTCAAGGCGCCGTGTCATCCACCCGGGGCTGGGCCCCACCTTCACGCCCTCGATGTAGCGACCGTGGTATTGGAGGCAGCCACTGCCCTCATCCAGCTGCACGCGAAGTTTCGTGGTGGTACCCACGGATTGCTCGGCGAGCTTGGGCATGGGGGCTTTCACTTGCTGGCCTAAAATGGAAGCTAACTCCCGGGCCACTCCGAGAATGGAGAGGGCATCGCCGCGGTTAGGCGTCACGTTGAGGGTGAACACCGTGTCTTCCCGCCCCAGGTACTGGGCCAGCGGCGTCCCCACGGGGGCTGCTTCAGGCAGAATGAGAATGCCCTCGGACTCCGCCGCGAAGCCAAGCTCGGACTCTGAACAAAGCATGCCGTGAGATTCCACATCGCGGATCTTGCCCACTTTGATCTCAAGGCCATTGGGCAACACAGCGCCCACCTGAGAAAGCGCGACCCGATCGCCGGCTTTGAAGTTCTGGGCGCCGCAGACGATTTGCAGGGTTTCTTTGCCGTTATTCACCTGGCATACGGACAAGCGTGTGGCGTTGGGATGGGCGCTCTTCTCAACCACCTGGGCCACGACCACTTTGGCAAGGCCCGCGCTCATGTCCTGAATAGCCTCGACCTCAAGACCACGGAGGGTGAGTTTTTCCAACACGCCACTGAGATCCGTCTTGAGCGGAGTGATATCGATGAAATCGCTAAGCCATTGAACGCTGACTTTCATGGGTCACGCTCCGAACTGTCTGAGAAAACGCAGGTCGTTCTCGAACAAAAGACGCAGGTCAGGGATGCCGTACTTCAGCATGGCCACACGCTCTACCCCGATACCGAAAGCGAAGCCGGATACCGCGGCGGGATCGTAGCCCACAGCCTTGAATACATTGGGGTGCACCATGCCGGCCCCCAGAATTTCAAGCCAACCCGTATTTTTGCAAACGCGGCAGCCCTTGCCTTTGCACTGCACGCAGGTCACGTCCACTTCGGCGCCGGGCTCCACGAAGGGAAAGAAGCTGGGGCGCAACCGGATTTTCGTCTGGGCGCCAAACATTTCACGGGCGAAGTATTCGAGACAGCCCTTCAACTCCGCGAAGCTCACCTGCTTATCAACGTAGAGCCCCTCCACTTGGTGGAACATGGGGGAATGGGTGATGTCGTAGTCTGAGCGATACACCGCGCCGGGGCAGATGATGCGCAGGGGCGGCTTCCCTTTCAGCATGCTACGGATCTGCATGGTGGACGCCTGAGTGCGCAGCAGCTTGCCGTTTTGGAGGTAGAAAGTGTCCTGCATGTCCCGCGCTGGGTGATCCGCGGGGATATTCAGGGCATCGAAGTTGTTGAACTCCGTATCCACCTCAGGGCCATGGGCCACATCAAAACCGATCCGAGCAAAGATCTCGTTCATCTCCGCGAGAATTTTGGTCACGGGATGCAGAGACCCCTGGGGACCCCGCACGCCGGGCAGAGTGACGTCGATGCGGTCGCCGACGAGGCGGGCTTCCAGCTCTTTGGCTTCAAATACAGTGCGACGGCTCTGGATGGCGCCCTCAACTTTGGCCTTCACCTCATTGGCTTTGGCGCCGATGCGAGGGCGCTCGTCGTTGGACACATCTTTTAAACCACGAAGGAGCAGACTGAGCTGCCCCTTCTTGGAAAGATAGGTGTTGTCCACCTCGGTGAGCGCGGCAAGGCTGTCAGCGGCTTGCACCGCCGCCAAGGCTTGCCCTTCGAGACTCTCGATCTGACTGAGGAGATCGACGGCCACGGCGCTTTAAGCAGCTACAGCTTGATGTACTACTGCTTTGAAGGCGGCAGGATCGGTCACGGCGAGATCAGCGAGGATCTTGCGATCCAACTCGATCTTGGCGGCCTTCAGACGTGCCACGAAAGAGCTGTAGTTGATGCCGTACTCAGCGAGAGCGGCACCAATGCGGGTGATCCACAGGGCGCGCATGTCACGCTTACGGTGATGGCGGCCGCGGTAAGCGTAAACGCTGGCGCGATCGACGGCCTCAGAGGCGCGACGGATGGTATTTTTGCGGCGATGCGTGAAGCCTTCGGCGCGATCTAAAATCTTTTTGTGGCGGCGGCGGTTCTTAGTGCCCCGTTTAACTCTTGCCATGACTACTACTCCTTAAAAGCTGAATCGACTGGGGGGAAATGTTTAGAATGCGTAGGGCAACGTGCGGCGGACGTGAATGACGTCGGACTCATGCACGAAGCCGGCCTTGCGCTTGCCGAGCTTGCTGCCGGGGGACTTGTTCGTGAGAATGTGGCGCTTGCCGCTCTTTTGGATTTTCACTTTGCCGTTCTTATTGACGCGATAGCGTTTTGCGGCGGCTTTTTTTGTTTTCATCTTAGGCATGACTGCTTTTCCTTCTACTTATTTTCTTCGACTTTGGGGCTGGCGGCGGGCTTGGCGGGAGCCGCGGCTTTCACTTTGGTAGCGTTGGGGAGGGGGGCCAGAACCACCGTCAGGCGCTTGCCTTCAAGTTTCGCGGGCGACTCCACGATGCTGCAATCCTTCATTTTCTCGATGACGCCACGAATGAGTCTATGACCGTTTTCCGCGTAGGCGATCTCTCTGCCTCGGAATGTCACTATGATCTTCGCCTTATCGCCTTCTTCCAAGAACCTACGAATGTTGTTGGTCTTGTAGTCCAGGTCATGCTGATCGATCACGGGGCGCATCTGCACTTCTTTGATGTTGATGACTGTCTGCTTCTTCTTGGCCTGCTGGGTCTGTTTCTTTTTCTCGTACTTGAACTTGCCGTAGTCGGTGATTTTGCACACCGGCGGCGCGGCAGTGGGAGAAACTTCGATGAGATCCAAGCCGCGTTCCTTCGCGATGCGCAGGGCTTCTTGAGGGCTCATCACCCCCAACATACCGCCTTCATCATCAATAACCCGGATTTGTGGTACCCGGATCATTTCGTTCACCCTCATGCTGTCTTTGTTGGCAGCCCTTGGGTCACGCATGCCTCTGGATTGGAATGGAGCAGCGATTGTCAGTAACCTCCTGAAAAGAAAATGAACTCACTCTTTAATTGAATGTGACGGAAACCGTCAAGCAAAACATGGGCCTAGAACCCACGAACTATAGGATAACGGCGCCCCATGCCAAAAGCCTTGGGGGATACCTTAAGTACCAGAGGGGCCTGGCGACGCTTGAATTCTGAACGGCGCACAAGGGAGAGAACCTGAGCCACGACTTGGGGGTCAACCCCCTGAGATACTAGGGTTTCCTCCCCCTCTCCCCGCTCAATATGGGCTTCTAACACCCCATCGAGGAGCTCATAGGGAGGGAGGGTGTCTTGATCCGTCTGATGAGGGCGCAGCTCGGCGCTGGGGGGCTTTGTGAGACTGGACTGAGGAATCACTGCCCCCTCTAGGTTTAAATAGTGGGCCAGCTCATAGACCCGGGTCTTGTACAGGTCCCCCAGGGGGGCAAGGGCCCCACACATATCCCCATAGAGGGTGCAGTATCCAACGGCCAGCTCAGATTTGTTGCCGGTGGCGAGCGCCAGGGCCTTCTTTTTATTGGCGATGGCCATGAGGATCACGCCACGCAAACGAGACTGGAGATTTTCCTCGGTTTCGTCCTCGGGGGCGCCTTTGAAGTGATTTTTCAGCTCCATGAGGAGCGCGCTATTCACGAACTTAATAGAGGCGGCGCCGTAGTGGATGCCCAAGGCTTCGGCCAGGGACTGGGCGTCTTCGATGCTGTGACTTGAGGAGTATTTGGAGGGTAGTGAATAGCCGAATACGTTTTCAGAGCCCAACGCGCGGGCGGCCAGTGTTGCCACCACCGCGGAATCGATGCCGCCGGAGAGGCCTAAAATAGCGGTTTTGAAACCCGACTTTTTGAAATAATCGCGGATACCGGCTTCAAGACCACGGGCCAGGGTCCGCATTTCTTTTTGGGGGTCGCTGTCCAGGGTGCTGCGCCCTAAGGCGCCACTGACCATGGTGGGAGCGCCTGCGGCGGGAGCCGCCACGGCGCGCAACTTTCCGGGAGCTGCTTGGGTGCGGGGATCCGAAGAAAACGTCACCTTTGGCGAGAGGGTCAGCAGCGCGGGCGCGTTCTGCCATGGCACCGGGGCCTCATCGCCCATGCTGAGACCCGCCTCTTTGAGAAAAAACCGAGGGTCCTGAACCTGGCCATTGCCGCCGTCCACATTCAGAACGAGGAGCCCTTCGAGAAATGCTGGCGCTTGGACTAGGAGCTCGCCGTCGGCGCCGAAGAAGCGGCTGTCGCCGTCAAAGAGGATTTCGTCGTTGGCGCCCACTTGGTTCACGTAGACCAGCGGCGCTCCCACCCGGCGGGCAAAGCCGGAGAGCACATGATCACGGCTCTTTTGTTTTCCGAACATGAAGGGCGACGCACTGACGTTGATGGCCAAGGCACAACCTTTCAGCGCCGTGGCGGGATCATGTTCGTAGAGAATGCGGCCCGTGTGGAGCTCTTCGAACCAGGAGTCTTCACAGACGGCAAGTCCCAGTGTGGCGGGGGCAAAGCCCTTCCAGGGCGAAGCCGCGGCGCCGGGCTCGAAGTAGCGATTTTCATCGAATACGTCGTAGGTGGGCAGCAGCTGCTTGGCCTGGGTGTAAACGATCTTGCCCTTTTGCACCACAAGCACGGTGTTGCGCAACAGGCGGCCCCGGGGCTCGTCGTTGGGAATAAAAGCCCCCATGATCACCGTGGCGCTGCCCTGGGCGCCCGCAAGGGCTGTCACTAGCTCTCTCAGCGCTTTGTCATGGGCGGCGCAGTAATCCGGCCGATCCAAGAGATCGAGGCAAGGATATGATGAAAGAGCCAGCTCGGGAAAAACCACGAGCTCAGCACCCTCAGAAGCGGCCTTACCCGAAAACTCCAGTATGCGTGCGCCGTTGCGAGTGAAATCACCCACCACGGAATTCATCTGGGCTAGAGCGATGCGCACGATGGGTAGAACCCTAGAAGCGACCGACCACTTCGGAACGGTCGAAGAAGTAGGCGATTTCGCGGTCAGCGCTCTTGATGGAGTCGGAACCGTGAACAGCATTGGCTTCGATGCTCTCGGCGAAGTCTTTGCGGATGGTACCGGGGGCCGCCTTGGCAGGGTCCGTGGCGCCCATGATTTCGCGATTCAGTGCCACGGCATTTTCACCTTCGATAACCATGAGAAGCACCGGGCCGCTGGTCATGAAATTGACGAGGGAGCCGAAGAAGGGACGGTCCTTGTGCTCGATGTAGAAGCCTTCGGACTTCTCTTTGGAAAGCTTGGCGAATTTTGCGCCGGCAACCCGGAGGCCGCGCTTCTCGAAGCGGGAGATGATCTCACCGATGACGTTGCTCTTCACGGCGTTGGGCTTAATGATTGAGAAAGTACGTTCGAGGGCCATGATAGACTCCTTAATGTTCGAGATCGGAAAATGCCCGGGTTAGGACGGGTCCTTCCCGATTCTTATAGCAGCTTTCCTCTCCCTGAAAGCGGGAAATTACTGATATAGGCCGTCGAACTTCATGGCCATCCACACTCTCTTCCCTACTCACCTCTACGAAGGGCGCTTCACATCCCAATATACAGCGCTGAACCGCCGGATCCTCTCGGATCTGGAGGGGCTCGAGCTGCTGGATGACGCAGGCAGGCGCTGGTCCACGAAGAATTATCGCGGGGGCTACACTTCCTACGGTTCTGTCACTGATTTGCACCGGCGATTCCCTGCCTTTGAGGAGTTGGAACGGCTGCTGCAACCCCACGCGAAGCGCTATGCCGCGGCCCTTGGCTGGAAGCTGCGGGGACGGAAGCTCACCATGACCACGTGTTGGGTGAGTCGCATGGCTCGCAACACACGCCATGCCATGCACAACCACCCCTTTTGCGTCATGAGCGGCACCTATTACGTGGCAGCGCCCCGGGGGACGAGCAGTTTGAAGGTGGAAGACCCCCGGCTGGCATTGAAGCGCGCCTGCCCCATCCGAAAGGGCAGCAGCCCCACAGTGCTTCACCCTTTCGTGTCGTTACCCCCGGCGCCGGGGCGCTTCTATTTATTTGAAAGTTGGCTGCGCCATGAAGTGCCCGCCAACCCCGTGGGGAGGGAACGGGTCAGCGTGAGCTTTAATTACGAATGGTCGTGAGCCTACCCAAAACGGGAGCAGAGGCTGCTATTCGTCGTCATCGTCAGAATGGCTGTGGTGATCTTGCCGATCCGCGGTCAAGGATTCCTCAGACAATCCTGGACTATACTCCAAGATTGTCTGCCTTTTCTGGATCAAGGCTTCCAAAACGAAAGGAGAGTTTTCGCCATATCCGCGGGACTGCGACAGATCCTCACGCCCGCGGACTGCAACGCCTCGAACTTGGCTTCCGCCGTGCCCTTGCCGCCGCTGATGATGGCGCCCGCATGGCCCATGCGCTTGCCCTTGGGGGCCGCGGCACCAGCGATGAAACCCACGATGGGTTTCTTGAACTCGCGCTTGATGTACTCGGCCGCTTCTTCTTCGGCGCTGCCGCCGATTTCGCCGATCATGATGACGGCCTTGGTCTCGGGGTCGCGGTTATAGGCTTCCAGCACATCGATGAAGTTAGTGCCGTTGATGGGGTCGCCACCGATGCCCACGCAGGTGCTCTGGCCCACGCCAGCGGTGCTGAGCTGATACACGGCTTCATAGGTCAGCGTACCGGAGCGCGAGAGCACGCCCACGGGGCCCTTTTTATGGATATGGCCCGGCATGATGCCGATTTTGCATTCCAGTGGCGTGATGATGCCCGGGCAGTTGGGGCCGATGAGCCGGGTCTTCACCTTGCGGCCCGCGCCTTGGGATGTGAGATACTTTTTCACCCGCAGCATATCGAGGACGGGGATGCCCTCGGTGATGCACACAGCGAGCTCCATCTCCGCATCGATGGCTTCACAGATGGCGTCAGCGGCAAACGGAGGGGGCACGAAAATCATGCTCACCGTGGCGCCGGTTTTCTCTTTGGCCTCGATGACCGAATCGAAAACCTTGAAGCCTTCGTGGGTGGTGCCGCCCTTGCCGGGGGTCACGCCGCCCACGAGTTGGGAGCCGTATTCTTTACAACCCTTGGAGTGGAAGGTGCCCTGGGCACCGGTAATACCTTGGGTGATGATCTTGGTGTTCTTATTGACCCAGATAGACATGAGGGCCTTAGCCTTTCGCGGCGGCGACGACTTTGATCGCGGCGTCCGTCAGATCGTTGGCAGGCGTGATTTTCAAACCTGACTCGGCGAGGATTTTTTTCCCGAGCTCCACGTTGGTGCCTTCCAGGCGCACCACCAGGGGCATGGAAAGCTTCACCTCTTTGGCCGCGGCGATGATGCCCTCGGCGATGACATCGCACTTCATGATGCCGCCGAAGATGTTCACCAGCACCGCCTTCACTTTGGGGTCCTGGAGAATGATCTTGAAGGCCGCGGTGACCTTCTCTTTGTCGGCGCCGCCGCCCACATCAAGGAAGTTCGCGGGGTCAGCCCCGTGGAGTTTGATGATGTCGAGAGTGGCCATGGCGAGGCCCGCGCCGTTGACCATGCAACCGATGGTGCCGTCGAGGGCGATGTACGCGAGCTCATACTCCGCAGCGGCGGTCTCTTGGGCGTTCTCTTCGGTGGGGTCTCGCATTTCCGCGATATCCTTGTGGCGGAAGAGCGCGTTGTCATCAAAGCCCATCTTGGCGTCGAGGGCCACGAAATCACCGGCGCCCGTGAGCACCAGCGGGTTGATCTCGCACATGGCGCAGTCGGTCTCGACGTAGGCGCGGTACAACGCCCCCATGAAGCTCGCGAATTTGCCCAGCTTGTCCGGGTCAATGCCCATGCCCAACCCCAGCTTGCGACCGTGAAAAGGCTGGTAACCAATGGCCGGATCGATGCCCACCTTGATGATTCTCTCAGGGTGCTTGTCCGCCACTTCCTCGATGTCCATGCCGCCGTCGGCGGAGCCCATGAGCATGATTTGCGACGTGGCGCGATCGAGCAACACCGCGGCGTAAAGCTCTTTCTTGATGTCACAGCCCTGTTCGACGAAGAGCTTGTGGACCTTCTTGCCCTCGGGGCCGGTTTGATGGGTGACGAGTTGCATGCCGAGGATTTTCGATGCGTATTGACGCACTTCATCTTTCGACTTCGCGACTTTCACGCCGCCGCCTTTACCACGACCACCGGCGTGGATCTGGGCTTTCACCACCCAGACTTTGGCGCCGGTTTGACGGGCGATCTCTTCAGCGTTGTTGACCGCTTCGTCGACCGTGAGCGCTACCTTGCCCGCGAGCAGGGGCACTTTGTAGCGGCGGAGCAGCTCTTTCGCCTGATATTCATGAACGTTCATCAGGCGAGCTTCTTCATGGCATCGACTAATTCTTGCACGGCCGCCGCGGATTTACTGAACATGGCTTTTTCTTCGTCGTTCAGCTCAAGCTTCATCACTTGCTCAACGCCCTTGGCGCCCAGCTTCACGAGAACACCGCAGAAAAGACCGTCTTGGCCGTACTCACCCTTGAGCAACACAGCGCAGGGCATGACGCGCTTTTTATCGCGGATGATGGCTTCCGCCATGGCCACCGCGCTGGCGGCGGGGGCGTAGTAAGCAGAACCGGTCTTGAGGAGATTCACGATCTCCGCCCCACCCTTGCGGGCGCGGTCCACGATGGCGTCGATCTTGTCCTTGGCCATGAGCTGCTGGAGAGGGATACCGCCCACGGTGGTGTACCGCGGCATGGGAACCATGGTGTCGCCGTGGCCGCCGTAGACGAAGCCTTGAACGTCTTCCACGCTGACATCGAGGGCTTCCGCGATGAAGCTGCGGTAACGGGCGCCATCAAGCACGCCGGCCATGCCGATGACCCGCTCCCGGGGGAAGCCGGAGGCATCGAAGGCCACGTGGCACATGGCATCCAGCGGATTGGACACGATGATGAGGTGACAGTGAGGGGAGTGCTTCACCACGTTCTGAGTGCACTCCTTGACGATTTTCATGTTGGTGGAGAGCAGATCGTCGCGGCTCATGCCCGGCTTGCGGGGGATGCCGGCCGTGATGATGACCACGTCAGAGTCTTTGGAGAGGGCGTAATCCGCGCCACCCTTGATGCGGGAGTCAAAGCCCTCCACGGGGGATGCTTCGAAGAGGTCCAACGCCTTGCCCGCCGCGGCGCCGTCGTTGATGTCAATCAACACCACGTCGCCCAGCTCTTTGCTTGCTGCCCAATGGGCGCAGGTGGACCCCACGAACCCAGCACCGATTACCGAGATCTTCGCTCTTCTCATCATAAGGATGGCCTCTCTGAATTAATCCATGTAGCGGATGATGGCGTCACCAAACTCGGAGCACTTGAGCTCCTTCACGTCCTTGCCGCCCTCAGCAATCATAAGGCGCGCAAAGTCGTAGGTCACGGTTTTTGCATTGATGGCCCGATCAATGCCCTTAATGATGAGCGCGGCAGCTTTGTCCCAGCCCATGTGGCGGAGCATCATTTCACCGGACAGGATGACGGAACCAGGATTCACTTTGTCCTGATTGGCATATTTGGGCGCCGTGCCATGGGTGGCTTCAAAAATGGCGTGGCCCGTCATGTAGTTGATATTGCCGCCGGGAGCGATGCCGATGCCGCCCACCTGGGCCGCGAGGGCATCAGAGAGGTAATCACCGTTCAAGTTACAGGTGGCGATGACGTGAAACTCTTCGGGCCGCGTCAAAACTTGCTGGAGGGTGATGTCAGCGATGGAGTCTTTCACGAGCACTTGGCCCGGGCCGGGCTTGCCGCCGCAGTCGTCCCAACCCACGGCCTTGCCCGCGAACTCGGTTTTCGTGAGCTCGTATCCCCAGTCACGGAAAGCCCCTTCGGTGAACTTCATGATGTTGCCCTTGTGCACGATCGTCACCGTGGGCAACTTGTTGTCGATGGCAAATTGGATGGCGGCGCGGATGAGGCGCTGGGAACCCTCTTTGGACACGGGCTTGATGCCGATGCCGCAGTTCTCAGGGAAACGAATTTTTTTAGTGGCGCCCATCTCTTTCAAGAAGGCCATGACTTTAGCGGCCTCAGGGGTGCCTGCCTGCCACTCGATGCCGGCGTAGATGTCTTCGCAGTTCTCGCGGAAGATCACCATGTCCACCTTTTCGGGGCGTTTCACGGGGCTGGGCACGCCCTTGAAGTAACGCACGGGGCGCAGGCAAACATAGAGGTCCAAGGTTTGGCGAAGAGCCACGTTCAATGAGCGGATACCGCCCCCCACGGGGGTGGTCAGGGGGCCTTTGATGCCCACAAGGTACTCACGGAAAGCCGTGATGGTGTCTTCGGGCAACCAGTCGTCGAACTTGTTCTTGGCTTTCTCGCCAGCAAACACTTCGAACCATTCAATCTTCTTTTCACCACCGTAAGCCTTTTGCACCGCGGCATCCAGAACCTTCACGGAAGCGCGCCAGATGTCAGGGCCGGTGCCATCCCCTTCGATGAAGGGAATCACGGGATTGTTGGGGACTTGGACCTTCATTCCAGGTCCCATGGTGATTTTTTGGCCGCGAGTGGGAGGAGTCAAATGCTTGTAATTTGCCATATGCGTCAGGATTTCCTTTGATGTGCGATCACTGAGAGGTAACAAGCGCGTCTTAGTCAGTCAACGGACTCTTCCCCATGACCGGAAGCAAACCCCACGTGAAAACGCAGAAATCCCTTCCCAGAATCAAAGTATTGCGGGCTTTACGCAGCGCCGTGGCGGGCATTCACCGCATGCAAGGCTACCGCTGGGAGGAACACCGCGTCGGTGGCTACAAGATCGGCGTGTGGCGCAAGCGCACTCTGCGGGGCCTTCTGACTCGTCGAACCGAGCGTAAAACCTTCGTGCTTGTTCCGGGGTTCGGTGACTCCAGCCTCTCTTGGTTCCCGTTTTTGAAAATATTAGAGCCCATCATCTCAACCCTCTTTGATGAAGTCGCCCTCATGGATTTCCCGGGCTTCAGCGGCCATTTGCATGAAGAGAAAGGTTTCCACTCCATGGACCTCTTTCTGCGCGGCGGCAGCGAAATCCTGTCTCGGCTCAATGCCCACACGGTCTTGGGTCACTCGCTGGGGGGCTGGCTTACCACCTACCATGCTGGCATGGCGGGCAAAAAGCCCGTGCGCATCATCCTCGTCTCGCCATCCGGGGCCTTCGATGACAACGAGTCTAAGGTGGAGTGGGGCAAGAAGTTCAGGAAGGTGCTCAAGAGCCGCGACTTCGCCCACTTTCGCCCGTTCATCTTCGAAAAGGAGCCCCTGTGGTTCCCCCTCGTCGCGAAGGAGTTCGCGAAGTTCATCGGCCAAGAAGACATTCGGGCATTCATGCGGTCCGTCGGGGAAAAGCACTTCGTCGAAGACTTGCTCCCGACGCTGAAAAGCGACATTTGGTTTATTTGGGGGGAGAAGGACCGCCTCGTGCCCATCAAAACGTTGGTGGGGTGGACCAACCGGCTACCGGCCCATATTGGGGCCAATCAATGCATTCTGTTGAAAGACACAGGCCATACGCCCCAGCTGGAAAGCGTGGGTCGCCTTGCCGCCGCCGCAGGTAAGATCCTGCTTACACGAACGCCTTAGCGAACCCTGCCACGATGAGCAGCAGCCCGAAAATAACGAATAAATTCATTGCGAAGCGCATTTTTCCCCCGGTGCAGCGTACCTATCGGCGGTTTTTGCCGGGAACTTGAGGGGATTTTGCGGGTTTATGGGGCAGAGGCCCCGCAGATGAGGTCGTGGTAGGGGCCGGGCGCCGTGGCGATGCAGAGTGCGGCATTTGCCCCTGTGAGGGCAAGCAGCGCGAACCCTGCCGCTACGGTGATTCTTTGTGTCGTGATCAGCGTGGCTTGACCCATGCTGTAACGGGAGGCGCGGTGTTCCCCCTCGATATAACGTTCGAAAGGGAGATGGACGTTTTGAAGGCGGCGGGTCAGCATGCCGCGGAGCTGGGGGTCCTTGATCGAGGTTTGGATGCGACGAATGGATTCGTCGACAAGGTTTGGGGGGATTGATTTGAGGAATTCCCACTCGGCACGCATGGCTCCGTACTCAGTGCGATACATATCTGGCGCCGAGAAGAGCACTCTCCCGATGAGGGCCAGGGATTGTCCAATATTGGGTTTTTCCCCGAGGGTATCCCTAATTTGGATGCGGTGTTCAAGTTCGTGCGCGATGGTGACGTAAGCCGTGGCAGTGCTCCGGAGGTCTTCCGGGATCGTCAGCGAGTGGGCATTGGCCTCGTAGCGGCCGTCAGGAGAGGTCCGGATGCCATTGATGAATTCATCCATGTCAGCGCGATATCTGGCTCTGGATGCCTTGGGGATTTCCCTCAACCGGGCGTTGATATAGTAGTTCATGGCGTGCTGAAGTCGCACCGCGACAGGCCAGTATGTGTCACTGAGCAAATGATCGATCGCAATATGGTCCCCGGAGGTCAGCCGCATTGCGCCGTAGTATTCAGGTACTGCTGGCCCATGGGTCATGTAGTACGCGACTCGTCGGTAAACTGAGGCCCTCGGCGGGCAGCTACCGCTGGATGCCAAGGCAGGCCCAGCGGCCAGCAAGAGGCTCACGGCCAGGCAGAGTGTGTTTCTAGGCAAGGGAGTCCCCATCACTGGCTTTTCGGCTTGGGGCTACGGGGTGCCGATGGGCAAATTTTGCGGGTTTTGCAGTTTTTCCCAATCAAGCCGACAACGATACCGTTGATTATCATGATAAACAGCGGTGGTATTGTTGTACAGATTTCCAGAGGAAATCCAAAAACGTCGAAAAAGGCCTTTATAACTGGGCGGGAAACCGATCCCCATAAAAGGCGCGCATCGCTGAAATCTCGTCCTCGGTGAGCATATCTCCTGCCGTACGCATTTCGATGCTTTCTTTACCGTTGAGAAGCGCAACACTGATGACTTCGCCGTAGGATTCAGTGGAGATCGCGGTCACCCGGCCCACCGTACCCAGGGTCAAAACCCGGTTGTGCCCTGTGAAGACGATGTCGCCGATATTGCATAAGCCCCGTGACCGCGCGTCGGCGGCGATCTTGGGCGGCTGGGGTTTCTTTTGGAGGGGCGGCGTGGAGGAGGCCGTTATGACGATGCTCCGGTGCCTGATGTCGCTCCAATAAAAATACCCGATATGGCCGGATTCGATTTGTTTGACCTTCAGCGATAGGGCTCCGATTTCAGCCAAGTGTCGCAGATGATCTAAAATCTCATAGCGCTCCCCGGGGATGGCGATATGGCAAGGGTCCATGGCGGCCCCAGGCTGTTGCATCAGCAGGCAGCCGTTGATGTCCTGAAATGCCCATTTCTTCGCCGCGATGATCTCAATGATGGTGCCTGGCGTTGCTTGTTCCCGATTTCTCAGGGGCGCGCCACCAAGGGTCGCAGCGCAGGCGGCTGCCTTCTTGCGGGGGGCGGCATGTGCAACGACGGGCGAAAGCACTGACAATGAAAGAACGATCACCGCTAAACGCTGGAGCCCCCTGTACTTCATCACCGATTACTCCCTTGAGCGGGGCTTGTAGCAGGATGGATCATGGATTGCCAGGGTCGCAATCAGACCCTATCTGGCAGCCTCACTCGAAGGAATAACCTTATAGGGGGTAAACGCCTGTTCTATCTTGAAACCAGATTATCAGCACAGCGGGGCAACCTTACGTTCTCAAGCCACCTTGGTTTCATAGAAATAGGACTTGCATGATAAAAAGCTAAACTACCTGCTTTTTGATCTTTGCGAGATGGAATGGAAATGATCCCACCGGCATGGGGACTCACAATCCGAATATAGCCATCTTCATCATGGGTAATGCTAAGAGTTTTCAGACGCCTCAGCTGACCCAGTTTCTGCCCTATATATACTCTAAAACTAGAAAGCTCTTTTGATTGAGAGGCGTCAATATAAACAAAAAGATCAGGGTCCCCTTGGTACCGAACCGTATATCGGCCCCCAGGAATAGCGTCTGCAAAACTGTTACCTTTTGCCTTGAAAAAATACATGGGAACTCGATTGTTTTTAGCTTTTGCTGCATGACAGTCTGCTGGAAAACCAGTTTCCAACGCCATAATAGCGAGGCCTATTGCAAATACAGAATTACGAAAAGACACTTTAATCATCCACAACCCCCTCTACTGAATCTGTTGGAGAAGCCACGCTCATGTATTGCGCATCGCATCAAGAGTCAAGCCGGTAAACCAAAAAGGTGACAACTCACTCGCTCACTGAGCAAATCTCTACAGAGCGTGCCCGTACCCGCCAGCCGTGCGTAACTCAAGGTGCTGACTTTTAGGTGGCACCCACTCGGATGAACAGATCGCCAGAGACCTACCCAATAGCGTTAAGCCAAGCACACCAAATCTGGGCCTGTTCAAAAGGGTACTAACTTTTTTACCTAGTCATCAATGTGACGTAAAGTCTACAGGCCGTCCTATAAACCTTTCACAGTGCAAAATAGCACCGATTCTTTAGTAACTAAAATGTATTTACATGCCCGATCCTGGTCGTGAATGACGCGCTC
>CAYHWW010000052.1:0-18015 GCA_964360145.1 uncultured Oligoflexia bacterium
TGCTAAGAGCGTGGCAATGAAGTCCACTTCCTTCGGCTTTACTGGTTGGTTCGCGTGATCTACGCCATCGACTTTGGGACCAGTAATTCCCTGCTTGGCGCCGCAGCGGACAAGGGCGTTCTCCATGGCCCCATCCCCTTGGATCCCGATGCCAAGGATCCCACCATTCTGCGCAGCATCATGTTCTTCCCTGACGGGGCTCAAGCCTTTTTTGGGGCCAAGGCCATCGAGGAATACGTGCGTCATGGCCAAGACGAACGAGGGGGGCGGCTCATCCGCTCCGTGAAGAAGTTCCTACCCCAGCAAAGCTTCAGCGGCACCACCATTGGTGGTAAAACCGCGCTGCTGGAGGAAATCATCGGCATATTTCTGGGCGAGATGCGCCGTCGTGCCAACGCGCACTTCGGCCAAGACGTGACCCGTGTGGTGCTGGGCCGGCCGGCGCGTTTTGCTGAAGACGAGGCCAGTGACAAGCATGCCGAGAAGAAGCTCCAACGGGCGGCGGCTCTGGCGGGATTCACCGATATCACCTTCTGCCCCGAACCCATTGCGGCGGCCTATGAGTTCAAATCCACCCTACGTGATGAAAAAACAGTGCTCGTCACGGACTTCGGTGGGGGGACCTCGGATTTTACCGTGGTACGCCTGCGGCCCCTTCCCCACGCCTTCGACCCCGCCGACGTGCTGTCCATGGGCGGGCTCTCCATTGCGGGCGATGCCCTTGACGGCGCCCTGATGCGGAAGGGCATCTCACGCCATTTTGGCGCGACGGTTCAATACAAAGTGCCCTTTGGTTCTAATGTACTCACCATGCCCACGCATCTGATGGAAAAAATCTGCTCCCCGGCTGACATCTCTATTTTGCGGGAGCGGGACACCGTGGAGTTCTTCCGGGACGTACAGAGATGGTCCCTCACCGACGAAGATCGCCAGAGGATGGACCAGCTTTTTACCCTCATCAACGACCACATTGGCTTTGCTGTCTTTGAAGAGATCGAGCGCACCAAAATCACCCTTGGCATGAAGGCCAAGGATACATTCTCCTTCGAGCATGGTGACATCGCCATCGAAGAGCGGATCTCCGCCAAGGACTTCGAAGGCTACACCGCGGAGCGGGTGGAACGGATTCTCACCACCCTCGATGAAACCGTGAAGAAGGCGGGGTTGGAAAACGGTGACATCGATCTCATCTGCGCAACGGGTGGCACCGCCAAGGTGCCCGCCATCATGCGGGGCCTCGAACAACGTTTTGGCGCTAGCAAGGTGCGGCAACACCGGCATTTCCATTCCGTCGTTGAAGGGTTGTCGCGCTTCGCCGATAGCTTGCCGCGGCGTTGAGGGGGTCCGCTGAAAAGCGGTGATGTTCATCGCTGCTTGTTAACCTCTTTTCCATGCTATGAAGGCGCAATGCTTCAACCCGAGCCAGGCCGAACTTACGCCGATTTTTTGAGCATTCTGCGACGCTCAACCAATCTGCTCAACGAAGATCCGATTCGTGATGAGATCTTCAGCGTCGGGCGGCTTGAGCAATATGCCGCCTATCTGGCCGGCGAGCTCAAGATCAGCCCCACGCGCATGCGAGGCCGCCTGCTCGTGCCCGAGCTCAAAGAGAGTGGCCGCCAGCTGCTCAAAGCCTATCTTGCGCTGGCGGGTGTCGTCCGGGACAAACAGGCGGTTTCGCCCGCGGCGGAGTGGTTTGTCGATAACTTTCATATCGTCGAAGATCAGCTCAGAGGGATCAAGCGGGATTTGCCCGCGGATTATTACGATGAGCTGCCCAAGCTTGCGGCGGGCGAACTCAAAGGCTATCCCCGCGTCTATGCCATGGCCCTCGCCATGATCGCGCATAGCGACTGCCGACTGGATGGCGACACACTCAAACGCTTCCTGCATGCTTTTCAACAAGTAGCGCCACTGCGCATCGGCGAGCTTTGGGCGGTGGCCATCACCCTGCGCATCGCCTTAGTGGAGCAGCTCAAGCCCCTGGCCTTGCTCATCGTAAGCGCACGTGAAAAGCGCGCGCAAGCCGATGCATTAGCCGACAAGCTTCTCGCATTGGCCGCGCAGCCGCGGACGGAATCGACTCAACTCGTCAGCATGCTGCAAGCTGAGCTCGGAAAGCCAGAACAGTTCGACCGGTCTTTTATCGTGCAGCTCACCCAGAGACTGCGAGATCAGGACCCGGATGTCTGGCCCGCCTTTGACTGGCTAGAAAAGAAGCTTCAGGCCCTGGGTACCAACACGATACAGGTCGTGCAGTTCGAGCATCACCGCCAAGCGGCAGCTCAACTCACGGTGGGCAACATCATCTCGAGCATGCGCCTGCTTTCGGCGCTCGACTGGCGGGACTTCTTTGAGAGCGTCAGCGTGGTTGACCCCTTGCTGGCCCAGGATCCGGCGGGAGCCTACCTCAAGATGGACTTCGCTACCCGCGACCACTATCGCCACGTGGTTGAGCGCATCGCCAGGCGCTCCAAAGTGAGTGAGCTCGTGGTCATTCAAAAGGCAGTGGAATTAGGAGTCGCCGCGAAGGCCGTGCGGAGCGATGATGAAAGACGGGCACATGTCGGCCACTACCTCATTGGGGATGGTCTGCGCGCTCTCGAACGTCATTTTCGATACCGGCCTCGCTTCCGCGAGGCGCTGCTGCGCCTGGTCCTGGCTTACCCCACCTTCGTCTATCTCGGCTCGCTGAGCATGCTCACGGCATTGGTCCTGATTCCCGCTGTGCATTTCACTGCCTGGTGGGTCGCCCTGCTCGCGGTGGTTCCAGCGAGTGAATTTGCCCTGAACCTCTTAAACCACTACATCACCTTTTTCATCGCACCCAAGCCGCTGCCCAAGATGGATATGGACCGTGGAATACCCGAAGACGCGAGCACGATGGTGGTGATCCCCACGCTCTTCACCAAAGAGAGCGTGGTTCAGGCACTGCTCGAGAGCCTTGAGGTGCAGTACCTGGCCAACCAGGATCCTCATATCTACTTTGCCCTGCTTGGAGATTTCGCGGATGCTGCATCTGAGGCGATGCCTCAGGATTCGAAACTACTAGAGATCGCCAATGCAGGTATCGAAGAGCTGAATCAGCGGTACAGCCCGAAAAGCGTAAAACGTTTTTATCTCTTCCATCGTCGGCGCCTATGGAACAGCTCCGAAGAAAAATGGATTGGCTGGGAGCGTAAACGGGGCAAGCTCCTGGAATTCAATCGCCTGCTTCGAGGCGCACGGGATACGAGCTACCTTGCCCACACGGCTGACCCCAGCATTCTAGCCCGGATCAAGTACGTGATCACGCTGGATTCCGATACCCAGCTGCCGCGCAGCTGCGCCCACCGGCTGATCGGCACCATCACTCATCCACTCAATCGTCCGCATTATTGCCCGGTCAAAAAACGAGTCACCGAGGGGTATGGCATTCTCCAGCCCCGGGTCAGTGTTTCCCTTGTGAGTGCGGCGCAATCGCGCTTTGCACGGATTTTTTCAGGCAACATCGGCCTGGACCCCTATACGACGGCGGTGTCCGACGTTTACCAGGATCTCTTCGCTGAGGGCAGCTTCACGGGCAAGGGGCTCTATGTCGTTGATGCTTTTGAGACCGCGCTCGCCAACCGGGGGCCCGAGAACGCGGTGCTGAGCCACGACCTCTTTGAAGGCTCTTACGCAAGGTCCGCTCTGGTCACGGACGTCGAGCTCTTTGATGACTACCCATCCGACTATGACACCTTTTCTAAGCGTCAGCACCGCTGGACGCGCGGTGATTGGCAAATCGCCCCATGGCTTTTCCCACGGGTGCCGGATGCCCAGGGGAAATGGGTACCCAATAATCTCACCTTGATTTCGCGTTGGAAGATTTTTGACAACCTGCGCCGCAGCGTCGTGGCGCCGCTGACGCTTGCATGCCTGATGCTGGCCTGGGCGATTTTACCCGGCTCTCCGCTGCCGTGGACTTTGGCGATTTTGGCCATGCTCAGCTTTCCCATTTATGCGCCGTTGACCGTGCTCAACTTTCGCAATCTCGTCACCGAGGTCCCGCGCAAGGTCGAACAAATTGTTTTGATGATCGCCTTCATGGCCACTCAAGCCTGGGTACAAGTAGACGCCATTCTGCGAACGCTGTACCGAAAGCTGATTTCTAAGAAACGGCTGCTCGAGTGGGTGACCTTCGCTCAGGTTGCACATAGGAGAAAAGAGGGCGTGAGCTGGGTCGAGACCATCGGCCCGAGCCCGGTGCTGGCGGTATTGAGCGTGGGCACGGTGGCATATTTTCGACCCCATGCCCTGGAAGTCGCGTGGCCATTTCTCGCGCTGTGGCTGGCAACCCCGCTTCTCAAGGCCTGGCTGCGCGAGAAACCGCGCCGTCGACAACGCCCGCTCGGCGCTGCCGAGGTCAAAACGTTTCGGCGCTATTCACGGCTGACCTGGCATTTCTTTGAAACCTTCGTCGGGCCGGAAGACAACTGGCTGGCACCGGATAACTTCCAAGAGGACCCGGCGCCCGTCGTGGCCCATCGGACATCGCCCACGAACATCGGGCTCCAACTGCTGGCGACAGCCGCTGCTTATGACTTTGGTTACATCGGCCTGCAGCAGTTCATCGGGTACGTCGAAAAGGTTTTTCTCACCATTGGCAAGATGCAGGGGATGCATGGGCATCTGTTCAACTGGTACGATACGAGGACCCTCGAGCCTTTGCGGCCCCAGTACATTTCCACGGTTGATAGCGGCAATCTGGCGGGGCATCTGCTGACATTGAAGCAAACCTGCCTTGAGATGGCTCAAGGGCCGCTCTACAACGAGAATGCGAGGGCCGGGCTCACCGACACCCTTGAGCTCGTCCTGGATCGAGCCGGCAAACTGGAAAATCCCACGCGGAGTTTTGGCGCGGTCTCGCTCAAGCAGTTTCGAGATGCCATTGAGGCGCTCCTTGAAGAAGTTCCGAATGCGCCCTGGGAAACACTCGGACACCGGCTTGCGGAGTCGGAAGACATCCTGAGCGCGCTCGCGGGCGAAGACGGACAGGGGAAGTTTTCTGAAACCCAGGCCTGGGTCACCGCCGCGGTTCATCAAATCCGCGAGGCTCAACGCGATCTCGCCACGTCCGTGCAAGCCGAGGTTCATCAACGCCTCATTGCCCTGGCAAGCCGCTGCGATGAGCTCGTGACTGCCATGGATTTCCGATTTTTATTTGACGAGCAGCGGAAGATCTTTGTCATTGGCTATAATGTCGCGGAAGGACGCCGCGACAATTCCTACTACGATTTGCTTGCCTCGGAGTCGCGGCTGACCAGCTTTGTGGCCATCGCCAAGGGGGACGTCCCGCAGGAGCATTGGTTCAGGCTTGGCAGGGCCATGACCCCGGTGCGTGGTGGCCGGGCGCTCATCGCCTGGACGGCAACGATGTTCGAATATCTGATGCCGGTGCTGGTCATGCGGCGTTACGACGAAACGCTGCTTGATGAGACCTATGAGACGGTGGTGGCGCGGCAGGTCGAGTACGGCGTGCAGCACAACGTGCCCTGGGGGATTTCTGAGGCGGGGTACAACGCTCGGGATCTCAATCTCAGTTACCAATACGGCCCCTTCGGAATCCCCGGCCTTGGCCTCAAGCGCGGCCTGAGCGATGACCTGGTGGTTTCACCTTATGCGACCATGCTCGCCGCGATGATCAACCCCTGGGCCGCGCTGGCAAATTTGAAACATCTGGCAAGCCTAGGGGTACTCTCGAAGTACGGCTTCTTTGAATCCATCGATTACACCCCGGATCGCCTGCCGAAAAATCAAAAAAGCGTCACCATCAAATCCTTCATGGCGCACCACCAGGGCATGAGTCTGGTGGCCCTCGATAATCTGCTCAACCAGCAGCCCATGCAAAGACGTTTCCACGCCGAACCCATCGTGCAAGCGACACAGCTGCTGCTGCAGGAGCGCGTTCCCCAGCGCGTGGCGATTTCACTGCCACGGGCTGAGGAAGTGCATTCCGACGGCACGCAACGCTTTGTTTCGACTCCAAACCCACGATTTTATCACGACGTGAATCTGCCGACCCCGCGCACCCAGCTCCTGTCCAATGGTTGCTATACGGTCATGGTCACTTCAGCAGGGTCGGGGTATTCACAGTGCGGGCCACTGGGCGTCAGCCGATGGCGTGAGGACCTGACGCGGGACCATTGGGGTCATTTCTTTTATATCCGCAACCGCGGCACTGGGAGGTTCTGGTCAACAGGTTATCAGCCGACGCTGGTGCAGCCGGATAGCTACGAGGTGACATTTGCCGAAGATAAAGTGGAGTTCTGGCGCCACGATGCCGATATCCTGACTCACACCGAAATCCTTGTATCGCCTGAAGACAATGTGGAGTTGAGGCGTATTTCGCTGACTAACAACTCAGACACGAGCTGTGAGCTCGACGTTACAAGCTTCATGGAAACAACGTTGGCCAAGCCGCGGGATGACGCCGCCCATCCGGCCTTCAGCAATCTTTTCGTGCAAACAGAATTTGCCGCTGAGGAAGGCGCGTTGCTTGCCACCCGGCGAAGACGCTCCAGCACGGAGAGCCAAGTGTGGGGCTTTCATGTGGTTGTGATCGAAGGCGAGACTGTCGGTTCGATACAGTACGAGACGGATCGCGCACGCTTCATCGGACGAGGCCACAGCGCCAGTGATCCGCTGGCGATCAGCCAGGACCGCCCGCTGTCGAACACGGTTGGCTCAGTGCTCGATCCCATCTTCTCGCTGCGGGCGACCGTGCGCATCGGAGCGGGCCAGACCGTGCGCCTTGGTTTCGCCACCGGAGTGGCGGGTCACCGCGACGAGGCTCTGCGCCTGGCTGACAAGTACCACGACATCCACATCTTTTCGCGCGAAGCCGACATCGCTTGGACCCAGTCCCAGGTGCAGCTCCGGCATTTGAATATTTCCATGGATAAGGCCCATACGTTTCAACGCCTAGCGGGTCGGGTCATCTTTTCCGATCCATCGCTTCGCCCTCGTTCGCATGTGCTCGCCTTGAATAAAAAAACCCAATCAAGCCTTTGGGCCTATGGGATCAGCGGCGACCTACCGATCATTCTCATGCGCATCAGCGACGTCAAAGACATGGCCATGGTGCGCGAGCTCTTGCACGGTCACGAGTATCTTCGCCTCAAGGGCCTGGCCATCGATCTGGTCATCTTAAACGAGCGTGCGCCAAGCTATATCCAATCACTGCAAGAGGAGCTCCAACGGCAGATTCGCATGAGCGGCTCCCAGGCCCTGCTCGACAAGCCTGGTGGGGTTTTCATTCGCCGCGCCGATATCATCCCTGAGGAAGACGTGATTCTGCTGAAGACCGTGGCCCGCGTGACCTTGAGCGCCGCCAAGGGGACCCTTGATGAACAGCTCGTACGGCGCCCGGTGGAAAACGAGCTGCCTGAGCTGCTCGATGCGAAGGCACAGAAGCGCGGCCATGCCACGGCGCCGGTGGTAGCCCCCCCGGTGCACTTTTTCAACGGACTGGGCGGCTTCACGGACGGTGGGCGTGACTACGTCATTGTTTTACGCGAGGGGCAGTGGACACCGGCACCCTGGATCAACGTCGTTGCCAATGACCGTGATTTCGGCTTTCTCATCTCGGAAGCTGGCGCGGGCTATACCTGGTGCACCAATAGCCGAGAAAACCGCCTGACCTCCTGGTCCAATGACCCCGTCACGGACTCGGTGAGCGAGGCACTGTACATTCGCGATGAAGACAGTGGGGATTACTGGACGCCAACGCCGCTGCCCATTCGCGGAAACGATGCTTACGTGATTCGCCATGGGCAAGGTTACTCCCAGTTCGAACATACAAGCCATGGCATCGCGCAAGAACTGCTCGTATTTGTACCGGTGGATGACCTAGCGGCCAGCGTCAAGATCAGCCGCCTGCGCTTAACGAATCTCGATAAGCATACGCGACGCCTGTCGGTGACAAGCTATGTGGAATGGGTTCTTGGCTTTCAACGAGGCACATCGGCACCCACGGTAATCACCGAGCTCGACGAGCAGACCGGTGCGATTTTTGCCACAAATCCCTACAACAACGAGTTTGCCCAGCGCGTGGCCTTCGTCGATATGAGTGAGATCATGCGAAGCTACACCTGTGACCGCAAGGAGTTTCTGGGGCGAAACGGCAGCCCCACCCGACCAGCAGGCTTGGAACGAGTGAGTCTGTCTGGCCGTTCCGGGGCGGGTCTTGACCCCTGTGCCGCCTATCAGACGGCCTTCGAACTAGCTCCCGGCGAGATGCGCGAGATCATCGTATTGCTCGGGCAGGCCGATAGCGTTGAACAGGCTCGCGCCCTTACGACCCAATACTGCTCCAAAGCAACGGTCAACACTGCATTCGCACAGGTGAATGCATACTGGGATCAGACTCTGGGTGCCATCGAGATCAAGACTCCAGATCGCGCCATGAACACGATCATGAACCGCTGGTTGCTCTACCAAACGCTTTCCTGCCGCATCTGGGCGCGTTCGGCCTTTTATCAGTCCGGCGGGGCTTTTGGTTTTCGCGATCAGCTTCAAGATGTCATGGCACTGGTTTACGCGAAACCACAGATCGCTCGGGAGCAGATCCTGCGGGCCGCCAAGCGCCAGTTTGAAGAGGGCGACGTTCAACACTGGTGGCATCCACCCACTGGCCGCGGCGTGCGAACGCGCATTTCAGATGATTTGATCTGGCTGCCCTTTGTCGTGAGCTTCTACGTGAATGCGACTGGTGATCGATCCGTGCTCAGCGAGGTTGTGCCGTTCATCAAAGCTGCGGAGCTCGTGGCAGGCGCCGATGATGCCTACATACAGCCCACCACAACGGTGGAACAGGCTACGATCTTCGAACACTGCGCTCGCGCCTTGGATCGCAGCCTCAAAACAGGCAGCCACGGGCTGCCGCTCATGGGCTCCGGCGACTGGAACGACGGCATGAACAGGGTTGGCCACGACGGTGCGGGAGAAAGTGTCTGGCTCGGCTGGTTCCTCATCACAGCCTTGAAGCGGTTCTTACCCTTCTGTGATGGAGCGGATCAAGCAGAGCGGGCTCAGCGATACCGCGACCATGCTGCCTCCCTGAGAGCTTCCATCGAAAAAAATGCCTGGGATGGCGACTGGTACCGACGCGCATTTTTTGACAACGGGGATTCCCTGGGGTCCGCCGCCAACGAAGAGTGCCGCATCGACTCCATTGCACAGTCCTGGGCGGTGCTCTCAGGCGCCGGTGATCCACAGCGGGCAGTGCGGGCCATGGCCGCCGTTGACGAACATCTCGTCCATCGTGGCGATGGTTTGATCAAGCTGTTCACGCCACCGTTTGATAAAAGCGTGATGGATCCGGGTTATATCAAGGGTTACGTGCCCGGTGTGCGCGAAAATGGCGGTCAATACACCCACGCGGCGATTTGGACGTTGATGGCTTACGCGGAACTTGGTGATGGTGATCGCGCAGCCGAGTTATATTCGTTATTGAATCCGATCAGCCATGCCGCGACCAGGGCCGGCCTGCATAAGTACAAGGTCGAACCCTATGTCGTGGCGGCGGACGTTTACGGGCTGTGGCCCCACGTCGGACGGGGCGGCTGGACGTGGTATACCGGCTCGGCCAGCTGGATGTACCGCGCCGGGCTTGAATCGATTCTGGGTTTTGACCTGCGCGGAGACATTTTACGGATCAAGCCGTGCATTCCCAAGCATTGGCCCGGATTTGAGATCATCTACAGACGGCTGAAAACCGAATATCACATCGCGGTGTCCAACATCGACGAGCATGGGAATGCCGCTGAGGCCCGCGTGCATCTGGACGGAGTGTTGCTTACCACCGCGGATATTCCACTGGTCGATGACGGACAAAAGCATACGATCCAGATTCAGCTCTGAATCGGTTCCGTCGGCAAATTTTGCCGGGCTAGCCCAGAAATCGGATTTTGAGGCGCTTTGACACGGGTACCGCCTGGCAGGCTAGGATCTTGCGATCACTTAAGTCTTTTGCACTCAGTGACCCCTGCTCATCTTGAGTGACGGTACCTGACTCCACAACGGCGATGCAGGCCATGCAGACGCCAGCCTTGCAGGAATGGGGCGGTTTTTTGCCGTTGCTGAGCAGGATGTCCAATACGGACGTGCCGTCTTTGATGTTAGCCTTGATCACTGTTCCCTCAACGGTGATTTCGACTTGATCAACTGCCGTAGTTTCGTTGGTGAGTCCATCGCCGATATAAATGGGGTCATTCAGTCGTTTTGCAGTGCTGCTCATGACTACTTGTCGTCACATTTGCCTATTTCTTTACAGGCCTGCCTTGCCGAAAAGGAACATAGAGGCCACCCGATGCTCGATACGAAAATCATTCAGGATTCGTACTCAATTCTTCAACCACGCCTCGGCGCGCTGGCTGACAAATTTTATGAAGTGCTTTGGAGTGATTTTCCGAAGACCCAAGCCCTCTTTGTCACAACTGAGATAGACAAGCAGAAGGCAGGCTTCATCGAGGGAATGGACTTCATCATCACTCACCTGCATCAAGGCCCGGTGCTGGAGAAATACCTCGAGGACATGGGCATCCGCCATAGCTGTTATGGCATCAAGGCGAAACACTATGAATGGGTGAGCGCCTGCCTCATGAAAAGCCTCAAACACTGCTACGCGGACTCATGGCAAGGCCGCGTGGAAGAGAGTTGGAAAGATGCCGTGGGACTCATCGTACAAGTGATGCGCGCTGGCGCGGACAAAGTACGCATGAAGAGCGCGTGAGAGCTTTGCATGGCGGGAGATAAAACACTTTTTGAATTAGTCGGTGGGCGCCCCTGCTTGATGCGGGTGCATAAGATTTTTTACGACAAGCTTTTCAAGCACCCTTGGATTGGGAAGTTTTTCAAGGGGATCAACCAGGAAACCCAAGAGGTGCAGCAAACAGACTTTATGTCTCAGCCCATGGGCGGGGAAGCAACCTATTGCGGGAAACTCCCGATCCCCGCTCACTCCCACATGTACATCACCGAAGAGATCTTCAATTTAAGAAGCCAGATTCTCAGGGACTCTCTCAAAGAGGCCGGTGTTCCCGACGAGTTGGCGGAGCGCTGGCTGGCCATTGATAATGCCTTTAAAAACGGGATCGTGAAAAAGAGCCTTGAAGACTGCAAGCCCCGCTACAAATGTGATGAGATTTTGGTCGTGCCTGACCCGCTTAAGTGAGTGGGCTGAACTCTTCCGGTGACTTCAGATATCTTTCTTTGCATTTCATGGTGCAGAAATAGAGTATTTTCGTTTTCGACTTGATCGTATTCGAGCATCGTTCGGGATGCTTGATTTCCCACTTCGGGCATACGACACAGTGGATCTTTTTCTTACGCGCGTTTTTCATCATGCTCATTCACCTTTTTATAGAGTTCGTAGCTGCTTTTGCCAAACCAGGCGATGCTCTGAAACATCAGGTTAGTTGTTATTCTGCCAAAGCTTTGATCGCATCATTTGCCACCTCTTCGTCTTCAAGTGCCCTTGCTCCGCTCACGCCGATGGCGCCGACGTGTTTGCCGTTCACAACGATGGGCACGCCCCCCTCAATGGCCACGATGCCCTTGCCGGTCAGCAGCCCCGTACGCCCGGACTGCACCGCTTGCACAAAGGCACTGGTGGGGCGCTGAAAGGCGTTGGCGGACTGGGCCTTTTGCTGGGAGACCTCAATACTGCCTGGGTAAGAGCCATCCCCGCGCTCAAAGAGCAAAAGGCCGCCCTCGGCATTGACGATGGCCACGGACACCTTGAAAGATCTTTTGCCAGCGTAAGAAAGGGCACGCGTCGCGATTTTTCGTGCGGTGGCCAACGGCAACTCATTCGCCGAGGAGAGGGACGCAGCGAGCGTCATCATTGTCAGCACTGGATATGCGATGAATTTCATACTGGCAGGATACCCTCATTGAGGATGTTAACGTAACAAGAAGTTGAATGTTAGCGGCCATACGTCCATACTTTCACACATGAACAATACAGATGAAGCTTTGGGTCTCTATCGCACCAGCAACTCCATCGCGGAGGAACGTGCCCGCTTCATGAGCAGAGTCTACTCTTGGATGACGGCTGGCATCTCCGTAAGCGGGGGCATCGCCTACTTTGTCGGAAGCACCCCTGAGCTTGTTTACACCATCGTCTCCAATCGACTGCTTTTTTGGTGCTTGATCATTGCACAGCTGGGCTCAGTCTTTTATTTGTCGATGGCCGTTCAGAAAATTTCTTCGAAGACCGCCGCCGCGGTTTACCTGCTTTATGCCGCCTTGACGGGCCTGACACTCTCCGTGATTTTCATGCTCTACACTCAAGCAAGCATTGCATCCGTTTTTGGGCTCACGGCCTTTTCGTTCGCTGGCTTGAGTCTCTTCGGGTCCGTAACGAAGCGCGACTTGGGCCCCGTAGGTTCGTTTTGCACCATGGGGCTGTTTGGGATGATCGGATTTGGCCTTCTCTCGATTTTCTTCCCGGATATGTTGGGGGGAGTGGCTGAGCAGGTTTACGCCGCTGTAGGCATTGTCGTTTTTTCGGGGCTGACCGCCTACGACACCCAGAAAATAAAAACAATGTATGCTCTCGGCAGCGAAGGCACGGATACTGGGCGCAAGGGTGCCATCTATGGCGCACTCACTTTGTATTTGGATTTCATCAATCTCTTCCTCAGTCTTTTGAGGCTCTTCGGGAAGAAACGCTAGTTCGACTTCAGAGAAGTCGGACTCACCTATCCCAGCCAGAAAAAAACTTTTTTGTAAACGCGAACGACAATCGCTGTTATTCTTCTGAAGAAAAATCAGTACAAGCGGCATTTTTATGTCGATGCCATCTCAAGAACATTTCGCCATTGCGGCTCACTGCAAAGGAGCCGTGGTTGGTTTAGCCTCATGACGGGGCTATTTTGAGATGGCTTCTCATGGGTATTTTATTCATCAAAGGAGCGATCATGAATATCTGGCGTTTTTTTCTATTAACAAGTGCTTTCTGGGCCACCTCGGCCTGGGCAGCCCCTTATCAGATCATTTCGGTAGCTGAGCAAGTTATCGGCAAGTTCAAATACACGGAGACCGTCGTTCAAAATGGAAGCGACCCCCGTAACCGGTTCAAGATGCATCGCGTCGTCAAGAATCATGTGCCTGAACAAGCATTGAAGAACCCGATCATCTTGTTACCTGCGCTGGGGAACAACTTTTCGTCTTATACGGTAGGGCTTTCAGCAGATGGGTCGGACTTCAAGCACTCGCTTGCCGCGAACCTGGCAAGCAAAAACATCGATGTCTGGGGCTACTCACCCCGCGTGAGCCAGCTGGCGCCTGGAAGCTGTGGTACAACGGTTGATTGCTCCGTAGCCGCGGGCTGGGGCATCGCGTCTCGCGCAGATGATGTCGAATTCATCCGCCAGCAAATCCAACTCGTGCATCATTACGAAAAACCCGTCATCGGAGGCCATTCCTTGGGGGGCATGCTCGCCACGGCAATCGTCAATCAGAACCCCGACGGCTACGACGGCGTTCTGTTGATTGACTCAACCTTGGTTGTCAATGACGCGGGTTTACAGGCTAACTACCAAATAATGTGCGGCGGCTTACGGGCCGCGATCGCAGCGGGACAGACGGTCAACGACCAACTCAATCCACTGCTGATCACGCTCATGCAACTTAACGTTGCTAACCCCACTGGTATCTCACCTTTTCCGTTCTTTCCGCCAGGAACGACCAATCGCCAGGCGTTTCTTTTGTTCATGACATCGCCTAGCGCCGGTCCTCCTCAATCGCTTTTTCCCACTGGCTTCGTATTAACCGCTGGAAGTGTTGCTGAAAATCGGTTTTTCTTTGCTTCGGAAAACGTACTCAACAATTCGATTGCACGGTTTGATTATTACGTGACGAACGCCGAGGTTGCCGACGTCGCCTGCAGCTTTGCGGGCGAAACGACGTTCACGAACAACCTGTCGAACTTTGACGGCGCCGTGCTCGCCTTTGAAGCCGCTGCGGGGTTCGGCCCCTTCGTCGAGCAGCAGCTCGCGCAGTTTACAAACGCCGATGACACGCTGGTGGTTTTCGACGGGTTCGGTCACGCTGATCCGCTCATGGTACCCAATCGCAAGACGCTCCTGGATAAGCCCATCATCAAGTGGCTTAGGACTGAAGTCCTGAAACAAAAGTAGTTCACGCTGACCAACGGGCTTCGGTCGATTTGACCGAAGCCCGTTGGGTGGTCTTACTTCTGCTTCGCCAGTAATTTGCGCAGTGATTGCAGTTCCGTCCGCCGCGCCTTGGTTGTTTCGGGATAGCTCATTTTGAGGCTTTGAAGAGTATCGAGAATAACCTGTGAAATGATGAGGCGGGCATTCTTCTTGTCATCAGCGGGAACGATATACCATGGTGAGTCCTTGGTGCTGGTTGCGCCGATGCAGGCCTCATAGGCCTCCATGTACTGATCCCAGTATTTCCGTTCCTTGATGTCAGAGAGACTGAACTTCCAATTCTTGCAGGGCTCGTTGATGCGATCCAAGAAGCGCCTCCGCTGCTCTTCTTTGGAGAGATGAAGGAAGAATTTAATGATTCGCGTGCCATTGCGATGAAGGTGCTTCTCTTGGCCTGAGATCGATTCGTAGCGCCCCTTCCACACGGATTCGGCGTCATGAATATGAGGTGGTAAGTCTTCAGCCTTGAGGATCTCAGGGTGAACGCGGACGATAAGGACTTCCTCGTAGTAGGAGCGATTGAAAATGCCGATCCTGCCCCGCTCCGGGAGGCATGCCGTCGTGCGCCAGAAGAAGTCGTGCTTCAGCTCAGCAGCGCTGGGGTGCTTGAAGCTGAATACCTGGCAACCCTGGGGATTGATGCCGGACATCACGTGCTGAATCGCACCGTCCTTGCCTGCCGCGTCCATAGCTTGAAAAATAATAAGAAGGGCATAGTCGTTCGAGGCATAAAGCAGGCGCTGCTGCTCACTCAATCTTTCAGTGCTGTCACTGAGCCTGACCGTGTAGTCCTGTTTGGACTTATAGAATGGCTTCATCTTTGTGGGCCAATCACTGAGATTGACCTCCTTGCCGCCCAAAACCTGAAAGTCTTTGCTTTGGATTTTCATGTTAGTCTTCGCCTTCTTTGAGTATTGTCCTTCTTACGCAAGGGTGGCTCAGTGCAAAAACTTATACAACTCGGTTGGAGCGACTTTTATCGTAGTCAGCTCACGCCCTCAGATACCCCCCCGCTGATACCTGCCCGCGTCATCGAAGAACATCGAGGCATGTACCGAGTTGCGGCGGGGCACGGAGTGCTCTGGGCGGAGGTTTCCGGGAAATTCTCCCATGAGGCCCGGTCCAGCGCCGGCTACCCTGTCGTGGGGGATTGGGTGCTGACCATGCCTGACAAATCTGGTGAGAAGTCCGTCATCAACCGCATGCTGGAACGCAAAACGAGCCTCTCGCGCAAAGCGGCGGGCGCTGCCCATATTGAGCAGATGGTGGCTGCGAACGTGGACATCGCCTTCGCGGTGTTTTCGCTCAAAGAAGAGATGAACCTGAATCGCTTGGAACGCTACCTCACGCTCATAAAGGAGCGCGGCATCGAGCCCGTGGTCTTGCTGACGAAAGCCGATCTTTGCGCACCTGAAGATACAGAGGCGCAGAAACGCGCCGTGACAAGCGTCGCCCCCGACGTGCAAGTGCACAGCCTGTGCTCTAAAACCCAGGAGGGCGTCAGCATCGTTGCCCATTGCCTCGGAGGTTACCGCACCGGCGTGCTGCTGGGCTCATCTGGCGCAGGTAAATCAACACTCATCAACGCCTTAGTGGGCACCGAGCTGCAACGGGTCAACACCGTGCGCGAGAATGACGAGCGAGGCCGCCACACCACCACAGCGCGCCGCTTGGTGACCCTCGCCAACGGCGGTATGATCATCGACACGCCGGGGGTGCGGGAGCTGCAGCTCTGGGAGGCGGGCGCCGCCGATGCGGTGGCGTTTGATGATATTGAAGAGCTGATGTTGCGGTGCAAGTTCAGCAACTGCAGCCATAAGTCAGAGCCGGGCTGCAAAGTGCTCGCGGCCCTCAAAGACGGGACGCTGGATGCGCGGCGCTATGCGAACTATTCCAAGATTCAAAGAGAGCGCAATGCGCTGCTGCCGAAGCATAAACGGACTAGGTAATTGCCACGCTCCTCACGACGACAATGAGATCTCGAAGAGGTCCCTGGAGAGCGGGAGGAAAATTAGATTCCGAGTTTGTCTTTTAGTTTGCCAAGCTGTTCGTCACGATACCATGACAAAGATCGCGCAAGCCGCGGCAGAGTCAGACTTGAAGGATGGGGTTTGGTTTCGCGCTGAAAAGACAGTGGATCTCAAAACCCAGGGGGAATACGGAGGGCTGCGCATCGTTCTTCGCACTGGAATCGGAGAGATTCTCAAAAACCTCAAGAAGGCGCAAATCGTTCACTTCGATATCGGGAAGGGAGACCCTGTGGTGCCGGGGCCCGTTGATGTTGAAACGCCTTTCCTCTTGGGGGGAGGAAGTCTTTCGTGGCGCGTGTACCCTGTTGAAACGACTGTCGCCGAGAAACTACATGCGTTAATCATCAGAGGGTCTGAAAGCTCGCGTTCAAAAGATGTCTTCGACCTCGGCTTACTCCTGCCGAAGTCTGTCGTCGCATCATGCAGACAGCCAAATGGAGCCGACTTCAAGCGGGCGTCACACTAGCGAGGTAGGTGACGGAGGATGGCGGGAGCCAGTGTGATATCCCCCCCACGACCATCGCTTTGAGCGAGCGCATTCCAAACGAGACCGGACATTCCAGGGACTGAGACAAGGTCAGTATCACCCCGGGTGATGATCCCCAGCAGATGCCCCGTGGTGGCATCAAATACCGGACCTCCGCCCCAGCCTCTACTGGCATCAATGTCTGTGACTGCATAGCCCTCTGTCTCATAGACTTGGCGCGCATGGGCGTTGCCGGCCGCCTTGAGTGGCGTGCCACAAGTGTAGCCCATACCAAGCCAAGGCGCTCCGTCACTTAAGAGAGCTGCGGCATGGGAATCAAGCGTTGCGGGCGTCCTCCCAGCGACGGCGCGGTCCAGCTCAACCAAGGCGAAATCCCCCTGTGCATCTGCGTCGGTGGTGTAAAGGATGCGGCGGGCCCGGTAAACCTCACTGGCGGCTGTAGTCAGCGCATTCGCGCTGTTAGAAGCCTCGCTGGTGTAACCGAATACAAATGAGAGCTGAGGCGTAAGGTCGCGCCCGTCACTGCCCACGACACAGTAGTGCGCAGTGAGGAGAATCGAAGGACGAATCAGCACGGCGGTACAGATGAGACCGGTAGCCACAGGTTGCGAGCTAAACGCCTGGAATGGGGACAGGTTCAGCACATCTTCCAAGGTGCCACGGCTACGCACCGTAGCAACTGAACCATTGATCTGGACAGCGTTGCTACGCACCACAGCTGCTACAGGTGCGGCCCACTGTAGAAGAGTGGGGTTCGCCGCAGTTACATCAACACGATCCTCGTAGCCGTAGACGGTGGCGAGGGCGGGTAATGTATAAAGAAGAACCAGAGCAGCGAAAGTTTTCATGGCTCCAGCAAATACATTTTATGACGCGAATAGTCATGACTCACGGCGTCATCACGTGCCCTGCCAAAAGACTGCGCGCTCCAAGCGCTTCAACGATTAGTTATCGGTCGTGCGCAGCCTCATGGTTGATCCAGAATTCATTTCATTCCTTGATCAGTAGGCAGGGCCTCGATTTCACCGCATCACGTTCTTATCACCATCAACTTTGAAGGGGGCGGTACCAGTTGGGTTAAATGGTGGAGCCGGGGGAAATTGCCCTCCAGTCGACGCGCTTCCAGCGCGATCTCCTTCCAGGCCGGGGTTCGGGCCTTTCGCCGCCTTCCGGGCGGCTCAGCATGCTGTGGCATGCCGGCCCAAACCCGTTCAATTCCCCCCGGCTTGAACCGGCTGACGTGCAAAAGAAACGGTCGCAGCAGAGGTTGTGCTGCGACCGTTTTATTGGT
>CAYHWW010000053.1:0-17710 GCA_964360145.1 uncultured Oligoflexia bacterium
ACCATGGATTTTTCCCTGTCCACCGGGCGGTTCACGGCAATCACCGGGGGCTCGCTCACGGACGGCGGCATCAGCTCTTCAAATTTCAACATAGCCACCGCCGATGGTCTAGTGGTCGACCTTGGCTCATCGGTGGGAGAAGCTCCCCACGCCACCGCGGCGCGTTTCAACTCCGCCACGGGAGCCTGTGAGCCTCGTCGCGGCGCCCGAGCCGGCATCCCCGTCGCGACGGGCGTTGTGAATCCACGGGAGTCCTTTACGCTCACTGCGGAGAGTGGCGCCGTTGTCGCTCCTCTCATCCGAGACGCTTCAGGGATGGGCTGCGCGGTGGACTATGCCGACCTGTTCACCTGGACGGTGCGTCCCGGCTGCGCACGGAAGGACCTCGGCTCCATTCCCCCGGATGTGACCTGTGCTCTGCGCACTGATGCGGGTTCGCTCCGTAATGCGCGGTGCGTTTCATCCCGGGCCAGTACGGCGAATGCTCACTCCGGCGATTGTACTTTGCGTGTCCCCTGCGAACCCCAACAGATTTATGCCACCGACTCCGCGCTGCTGGGTCGCATGAGAAATTACGCTGGCGGGTTCTGTCTCCGCACCGGGCTCGAGACGGGAACCAACCGCTTTATGAGGTTCGCGCCCCTCTCCAGGGGTACCCAAGGGGATGCTTTGCCCAGTTCAAGCGATGCCCCCATCAGCGACACCGCCTCTGACTAAAATCATGAGAATCATTCTTAGAATGATTTCTCAGGTTGCCAATCGCATTCGCTCTGATTAAATCAGAAGAACTCTCGACAATTCGACTTCAGAGGCGAATGCAACATGACTCACGGCACTACGAGCCCCATGCGTCGATTTTTTATCGCGCTTGTGGTTTTGGTTTTGGGCGGCGGATTTATAAGCTTCCTGTTTGGTTTGGGTTACCACGAAGGTTACGCGCCAGAACAACCCATCCCTTTTTCCCACAAGCTCCATGCGGGCACATATAAGATCCCTTGTATGTACTGCCATGTGACCGCGGAGAAATCCCGGCATGCCAGCGTTCCTTCCATGAATGCCTGCATGAACTGTCACCAGCTGGTGAAGCTGGACAGCCCCTACATTCAGAAAATGCATGAGCTCTACAACAAGGGCGAAGCATTCCAATGGGTGCGCGTTCATGACATGCCTGACCACGTTTACTTCAATCACAGCCGCCACGTGACCCGTGGCGTGCAGTGTGAAACCTGCCACGGCAACGTGGCCGGCATGGACCGCGTCTACCAGGCCACCAAGATGAGCATGGGTTGGTGTTTGGATTGCCACCGCGGTGTCACCACGCCGGACTATCTCTATGCTGAAGGCCAAGCCCGGGGGCACGTGGCCCCTGTGAACTGCAACACCTGCCACTACTGAGGACGTGTCCACAGATGAGCAACAATTCTGAAAATGCGATGTTGGGAAGCACCAAAGAAGATTCCGCCGAGGCTGCGTTGAAGACCTATTGGCGGAGCCTTGAAGAGTTGAACAGTGATCCTGAGTTCCAGGCCACCAAGAGCAAGGAGTTCATGGATACTCCCATCGAGGAGGGCGCTGAGAACCCTGGCAGCGAGTCCTACGGCGTGGCCCGTCGCGACTTCATGAAACTCATGGGCGCAAGCCTGGCGTTGGCCACCACCGCTTGCACCCGTCGGCCCCAAGAGAAAATCATCCCGTATACCAATAAACCCGAGAGCGTGACCCCGGGCGTGGCGAACTGGTATGCGTCCACCTGCGGTGAGTGCTCCTCCGCCTGTGGTGTTCTCGTGAAAACCCGCGAAGGCCGCCCCATCAAGCTCGAGGGCAACCCCGACCACGCCCTGTCTCAAGGCGGGCTCTGCGCCACGGGCCAGGCCTCTGTTCTCAATCTTTATGATCCTGATCGCCTCACTGCTCCCCAGCAAGTGAACAACGGCTCTCTTGCCGCTTCCAGCTGGGATGAAGTAGACGCTCGCATCGTGGCCCAGCTCAAGCAAGTGAAGGCCCATGGTGGCCGCGTGCGCCTTCTTACGGGGGAGTTGAGTGGTTCCACGCTGAAACTCATCGACGATTTCGGCCGTCTCTTTGGCGACTTCAGGCACGTCACCTATGACGTCATGGCGGAAGATGAAACCGCGTCCGCCCAGGATATGGCCTACGGCGGCGGCCGTGTCATGCCCCGCTACGCCTTTGATAAGGCCAAGATCATCGTCACCTTTGGCGCCGACTTCCTCGGCAGCTGGGGCAACTCCGTCGAGAACACCAAGGCTTTCAGTGGGGGCCGCAAGGCCGACTCCGGCCACATGTCCCGCATGTATGCCATCGAACCCACCATGACTCTCACGGGCTCCAATGCCGATGTGCGCCATGCCGTGGCTCCTGGTGACCAGCTCAAGGTGGCGCTGGCCATCGCCCACGAAGTCATCATGGGGGGCGGTTCCCGCTTCTCTGGGGACTCCGCTGTCACCGGCGTGCTGGGTAAGTACAACGTATCCGCGGTATCGCAAGACACCGGCGTGTCGGCGAGCTTCATGCAAAAGGTGGCGAAAGACCTGCAAGGTGCCCGTGGCGCCGGCATCGTCATTGGTGGTGGTTTCACTGCCCGGGGCCACCTGGGCGTGGCCCTCGATGTGGTTGCGGCACTTTTGAACAGCGCCCTCGACAATGATGGCGCCACCGTGGATGGCACCGGCAATCACGGCGTCGTGGCAAGTTCCGCCACCGCCCTCGATGAGCTGCGCAAGGACCTCGATGCTGGTCGCGTGGATGCGCTCATTCTTCATCGCGTGAACCCTGCGTTCGCCCTGGCATCCTTGGGCGTGAATGTGGACAAGGCCAAGCTGGTGGTGAGCACCTCTCGCCACGCCGATGAAACCGCCCTCAAAGCCCAGTTTATTTGCCCTGATCACCACGACCTTGAGAACTGGGGCGATGCCCATCCTGGTCGCGGGGTGTGGAGCATCCGTCAGCCCACGATTTCCCCTTTGCACAAAACCCGCGCCTTTGAAGACAGCCTCATCGCCTGGGGCAAGAGCATGGGAGGCGGTTTCGCCGCCTCATGGCACGACTATGTGAAGGCCCAATGGCAAGGCATTCAGCGCGAAGTGGGGGAGGGGGGGGCCTTCGGATCCTTCTGGGAAGAGGCCCTTCGTCGTGGCGTGGTTTACAGCAAATCCGCCCTCCACGGTGGTCGCGCCCGCTCCTTCCGCTCCGGCGCACTTTCCCAAGCTGTTTCTGCCGTGGTCGCGCCGACTGCGGGGCTGAAGCTCGTGGTGTTCCCCAACGTCGCCATGGGCGATGGCCGCAACAGCAACAACTCCTGGCTGCAAGAATTCTCTGAACCCGTCTCCCGCACCACCTGGGGTAACGTCGCTGCTCTTGCCCCTGCCACCGCTGCAAAAATGGGAGTGAAGGACGGCGACATCGTCCATGTGAAGGCAGGGGACATCACCCTCGAACTTCAAGCCCAGGTGCAGCCCGGCCAACATGCTGACACCGTGGCCGTGGCCATGGGCTATGGCCGCACGGCTGCTGGCCGCGTGGGTAACGGCGTGGGTACCAATGCTTCCCAGTTTTTGCGCTGGACAGGCTCCCGCATCAATTACACGGGCGACGGGGCTTCGGTCACCAAGACCGGCGCTTTCAAAAAGCTTGCCTGCACCCAGACCCACCACACCATGGAGGGGCGGGACATCCTCCGTGAGCAGAAACTTCACGGTCATGAAGAACACAAGCACGAGGGCCATCACCTGGTGACCCTCTGGCCCGAACATAAGTATGAGGGCTATCGTTGGGGCATGGCCATTGATCTCAATGCCTGCACGGGCTGTGGCGCTTGCGTCATCGGTTGCCAAGCCGAGAATAACATCCCGGTGGTGGGCTATAAAGACGTCGCCAACGGCCGCGAAATGCACTGGATGCGCATTGATCGGTATTACGCTGGCTCCGCCGAGAGCCCCGACACCGCATACCAACCCATGTTGTGCCAGCACTGCGAGAACGCGCCCTGTGAAACGGTGTGCCCGGTCATCGCCACTAGTCACGACGACGAGGGCATCAACCAGCAAACCTACAACCGCTGCGTGGGCACCCGGTACTGCGCCAACAACTGTCCCTACAAGGTGCGGCGCTTCAACTGGTTTACCTACACCGATGTGGCGAGTCCCTTGCACATGGCCTACAACCCCGACGTCACCGTCCGTACCCGTGGGGTCATGGAGAAATGCAACTTCTGCTCCCAGCGCATACGGGACGCTAAGTTCAAAGCCAAAGACCTGGGGCGCAAGGTCGCCGATGGTGAGATCCAAACGGCATGTCAGCAGTCCTGTCCGGCGGATGCCATCGTATTTGGCGACATCAACGATAAGAGCACCAAAGTCTCCAAGCTCAGCCACGATAAGCGCGCCTACCACGTTCTCGAAGAGATCAACGTGCGGCCGTCCATCAGCTACCTGAGTAAGATCAGAAATTCGTAGAGGATGCCCATGAGCGCAACAACGACGATGATAAAACTTGAACGAGAACCCCTGGTAACCCCGGGTAAAACCTACGCCGATGTCACCAATGACGTGTGCGCCCCCCTCGAGCGTTGGCCCAATAAAAGCTGGTGGGCGGCGTTTCTCGTTGCTTTAGGCATGTTGGGCCTCTTGAAACTGGGTTTGGGCCTTACCGTTTATTACGGAATTGGCGAGTGGGGTAACAACGCCACCATCGGTTGGGCCTTCGACATCACCAACTTCGTGTTCTGGATCGGTATCGGCCACGCCGGTACCCTGATCTCAGCAGTGTTGCTGCTGTTCCGCCAGAAGTGGCGCACGGGCATCAACCGTTCCGCGGAAGCCATGACCATCTTCGCGGTGATGACCGCCGGTCTCTTTCCCCTCTTTCATACGGGGCGTCCTTGGCTGGCCTTCTGGCTTTTCCCGTACCCCAACCAGCGTGAACTTTGGGTGAACTTCCGCTCCCCGCTGCTTTGGGACGTGTTTGCCGTGTCCACCTACTTCACGATTTCGTTGGTGTTCTGGTACATCGGCCTCATTCCTGATCTCGCCACGGTTCGCGATCGCGCCCAGAACAAGATCCGCAAAGCCATCTACGGTGTTTTGAGTCTCGGCTGGCGGGGCAGCGCCCGGGGCTGGGCCCACTACGAAGTGGCCTGCTTGGTACTCGCAGGTCTCTCCACGCCGTTGGTGTTGTCGGTGCACTCCATTGTGTCCTTCGACTTCGCTACTTCTATTTTGCCTGGCTGGCACACGACGATCTTTCCGCCGTACTTCGTCGCCGGCGCCGTGTTCTCCGGCTTCGCCATGGTGCTCACGCTCCTCATCATCGCTCGCGAAGTGATGGGTCTCAAAGACTACATCCGCCTGGTTCATTTGGAGAACATGAACAAGATCATCCTCGTGACGGGGAGCATGGTGGGTTACGCCTACACCACCGAATTTTTCATGGCCTGGTACAGTGGCAACGAATACGAGCGCTTCGCCTTCATGAACCGGGCCTTCGGCCCCTACTGGTGGGCTTATTGGATCATGATGACCTGCAACGTATTCACCCCGCAGCTGTTCTGGTTCAAAAAAATCCGCCGCAGCATCCCCATCATGTTCGTGATGTCCATCTTCGTGAACATCGGCATGTGGTTCGAGCGCTTCGTCATCATCGTGACGTCCCTACACCGCGACTACCTTCCTGCGAGCTGGAGTTACTTCACCCCCACCTGGGTGGATGGAATCATCCTGCTGGGCAGCTTCGGGTTGTTCTTCACGCTGTTCCTTCTCTTCTGCCGCGTGTTGCCCACCATCGCCATCGCGGAAATCAAAACTGTTCTGGAGCACAAGCACGGAGGGGGCCACTGATGAGCACCAAGGGTCTGCTCGGCGTCTTCGACGACGAACATAAATTGGTCGATGCCTGTCGGGATTTGAAGAATCGACAGATGACGAAGTACGATGCCTACACGCCATTCCCGGTGCACGGCATCGATGAAGCCATGGGCATCAAGCGCAGCGCCATTCCCTACGTCACCTTCGTCATGGGCCTCGTCGGCTGCATCTCGGGGACATTGCTTCAATGGTGGTCGTCGGCGGTGACTTGGCCCATCAACATCGGGGGTAAGCCCTTCGCGTCCTGGCCAGCTTTCATTCCCGTCTGCTTCGAGATCACGGTGCTCTTGGGGGGGCTCTCTACCGCGGCAGCGCTATTCTACTTCTGCCGCCTGCCAAACCCCGGTGCGGTGGTTCACGATCCGCGTTTCACCGATGACAGGTTCGGCCTTTTCATCCCCGACTCCGAGCGGGGCTACAATGCGGAGGAGCTGTCCTCCGCGTTGAAGAGGGCTGGCGCCATCGAAGTGCGTCGGGTGGAGGAGTGATATGAAGAAGCAGGATCTTCCCCGAGTCTTGGCACTAGTCGTCGTTGTTGCCTCCAGCCTGGGTTGCGGCAAGAGCAGTCTGCCCAACTTCGAGATGCTACCGAGCCTCAGCATGATGGATCAGAAGTCGCTGAAGGCATTCAAGGCAGAGCCCCATTTCGCCAACGGGGCGGCGATGCAACAAGCCCCTGAGGGCACTCTGGCCCGCAACGAGTACCCCTATCATTATCAAAAGACAGACGCGGCGGCGGAGGTTGGCAAAAACCTCCAGAACTCCGTACCTCGGAACAAAGAAACGCTGGCCCGTGGTCAGCAAATGTACAGCACCCACTGCATTGTGTGCCACGGCGCCAAGGGCAAGGGCGATGGTAATATCATCCCCAAGTTTCCCATGCCGCCCAGTCTCCAGAGCGACAAGATCCGTGGCTATCCCGATGGCGCCATCTACCACGTGATCACCGCGGGGCAGAACATCATGCCCTCCTATGCGTCACAGATCGATGTCGCCGACCGTTGGGCCATCGTGCACTACATCCGGGCCTTGCAGGCCTCCGTGAACCCCTAAAGGAACCATTCCATGGCGAACACTGGAACACACACCTCAGAGATGAAGAACCCAGGACCTTGGCAGATTGGCGGCAGCACCCGAGCGCTGTTCGCTGGCATGGCTGTGCTGGGCGCGTTGTGCATCGCAGGTGGCATCTCCACCGGGCAGGCCAGCCGGGTTTGGGCCAATGTCGTGAGTAACTACTTCCTCTATTTCTGCATCGCTCTGGGGGGCGCATTCTTCGTGGCTCTCGGATATGTGGCGGGGGCCATGTGGAATACGCCGGTACGTCGTATTGCGGAGGGCTTCACCACCTTCCTGCCCGTGGCCGCTGTCATCGGCCTCATCATCATGGTCTTCGGCGGCCACTCCCTCTACGAGTGGATGCATACCGATGTGATTCAAAATGATGCCCTCTTGGCTTCCAAGGCGGGTTATCTGAATCCCAAGTTCGCCATCGGCCGCACCATTGGGTTCTTCCTTGTATGGTTGTTGCTGGCCCGGGCGCTGGTGAGAAACTCGCTGGCCCAAGACCTCACGGGCGATGCGGCCTTCACTTTGAAGAACATGAAGTTGTCGGCTATCTTCATACCGTTCTTTGGCGTCGGGTTCTCGTTCTTGAGCTACGACTATATTATGTCCATCGAGGCCCACTGGTTCAGCACCATGTTCGGTGTGTATTGCTTCTCGGGTCTGTTCTACAGCACCCTTTGCGCCATCACCATTGTGGCCCTTCTCATGAAGCGTCGGGGGTTGATTCCCCTCAATGACGACCATCTTCAAGACCTCGGTAAGTTCATGTTCGGGTTCACGGTGTTCTGGGCCTACATCGGCTTCTCCCAATTCATGTTGATCTGGTACGCCAATATGCCCGAAGAAACCGTGTACTACTTGAGCCGTTCCCATGGGGGCTGGTACTACGTGTGCTGGGCTGTGCTCATCATGAAGTTCGTCATTCCCTTCTTCCTTCTGATGCCCCGTGGAGCGAAGCGTTGCGAAAAGCATATGATGCGCATGGCTTGCTTCATGTTGGTTGCCCACTGGCTGGACTACTATCTCCTTGTCATGCCCGCCTTCGCGCCCCAGGGGCCGGTGTTTGGATGGATCGAGGCCGGCATCGCATTGGGCTTCTTCGGTCTTTTCGCTCTGGTGGTTTCGTTCTTCTACAGTCGGGTACCCGCAATGCCCTTCCGGGATCCGCGCCTCTCTGAGGCAATGAGCTACCAAGTCGTCCCCTAGTTTGTAGAGCTTTGTTCGTTGCGTCGCCCTTATGTGAAGGGTATGAATCCGTTTCATGCAGCATGTTGTGGCACCATCACTGTCCCGTGGCGCGCAGTTCCTGCGTCTCGGTTTCACGATACTCACCGTCGCCGTCTTCTTATTGGTGACGTTGGGGGGCTTGGTGCGTAACGCCGGAGCAGGGCTTTCCTGCCCCGATTGGCCACTTTGCTTCGGCCGTTTTCTGCCTCCCATGAATGTGCAGGTTTTTCTCGAATGGTTCCACCGTCTGGTCGCTGGAGTTGTCAGCACAGTGCTTCTGGGGGCCGCGGTACTCACTGGATTCGTGCCATCTTTGAGGGCGCGGTACGGTAAACCACTGGCGTTGGCCCTGTTCCTTCTCGCTGCTCAAGTGATTCTCGGGGGCATGACGGTGTTGGGGCTCCTGAGCCCCAAATGGGTGGTCTCCCATCTCGGCGTGGGGTTGGCGTTTTTTGGCGCCTTGCTCTTCGTCGCCCTGCGGGCCTGGGATGAGCAGCCTCAGGGTACTGTTTCCACAGGCCCCACGCACGGTTCCGCGCTTCGGGCCGCCGCCACCGTGACACTGATGACGGTGTATGCCCAAGCCATTCTTGGTGGTCTTGTAAGCTCCAATTACGCCGCGCTTGCCTGCCCAGATTTTCCCACCTGCAATGGTTTGTGGTGGCCCCGGTTTGAAGGGACGGTTGCCTACCAGATGCTCCACCGTCTCGGGGCTGGCGCCGCCACGGTTGCAGTCTCTGTTTTCTTTGTGGCGCTCCATCGTCGGCGCTCTGAGATCAGCCCTTGGGCTTCCACTCTGATGTGGCTCTTGCCTGTTCTACTGACGGCACAGGTTCTTCTGGGCATTTATACGGTTTTATGGGGTTTGCCGCTGCCGCTCAGCGTGGCCCACCTCGCCACGGCCACAATGCTTTTGGCCACTCTTCTGGTGATTCGCTATGAGCTTCGCCATCGCTGACGGGGAAACGAGGGCCGCAGTGCCCGCGCTGTCTCGGGCCATCAAAGATACGTTGCGCGCCTACGTGCAGCTCACTAAACCCCGCATTGTGCTTCTCTTCACCCTCACGGGCATCGCCGGTCTCATGGCCGAAGGCTCTTTGCGGGGCGATCCTCGCCGGTTCTGGCTCGTGGTCCTCGGTATTCTTCTCACGGCGGGCTCCGCCAATGCATTCAATCAATACATTGATCGCGACATTGATGCCATCATGGAGCGCACTCGCAAAAAACGTCCACTGCCCCTGGGCCTCATCACGCCGAACCATGCCTTTGCATACGCCGTGGTCACGGCGATCATCGCCACGGTAGTGCTCTGGGTCCATGGCAGTCCCGCTGCTGCATTTTGGGGAGCGTTCACCATCGCCTTCTACGTAGGCGTGTACACGATGTGGCTGAAGCGCACCACGCCCCAGAACATCGTTATCGGTGGTGCGGCTGGTGCCACTGCCCCCCTCATTGGTTGGGCCGCGGGTTCAGGTCAGTACCTTGCGCTCATCCCTTTCATTCTTTTCCTCATCATCTTTGTGTGGACCCCACCACACTTCTGGGCTTTGGCGCTTTGCATCAAGGATGAGTATGCCGGTGTCGACGTCCCCATGATGCCTGTTGTGGCAGGAGAGGCAGCCACCCGTCGCCAGATCTTTGGTTACTCCTTGGGGTTGGTGCCATTGACCTTAGCCCCCTGGGCCTTGGGTGCGCAAAGTGCCTGGTATGGCGTCCCGGCCATGCTGTTAGGCGCTGAGTTCTTGCGCCGCGCATGGTTGGTGCGTCAGGGGACATCCATCTCTGAATGCTGGAAGCTTTTTGGTTATTCCATCGTGTATCTTCTGACTTTGTATCTCATTATGATCGGGGATAAGTGGTGAGAGTTCTCATGATCATCGCTGCTCTTGGGGCGGCACCGGCCATGGCGGCGCCTGAGATTCCCTTGGAACTCAAAGACGTGGGCATCGTGGAGAAGCTGGGATCCAGCGTGGACCTCAACCTCAAGTTTCGCGATGAAGCAGGGCAATTGGTTTCGCTGCGGTCCGTCGTGGACGGTCGCAAGCCCACGCTACTCTTCCTCGTCTATTACAGCTGCCCCAGTCTCTGTAATTTTTTCCTCAATGGCGCCATGGAAGTCATGAAGAAAGTCTCACTTTCTCCTGGGAATGATTACAATATCCTTACCGTGTCCATCGATCCCAGGGAAACGCCAGAGCTAGCGGCGAAGAAGCGTCAGTCATACTTGCAGGCCTTCGGCCGCAAGGGGGCTGAGGCGGGGTGGCGTTTTTGGGTCGGCGATGTCACCTCCACAAAAGTTCCCAAAAACATGCAGATATCGTCGGCGGCGAAAGTCGGTGAGACCCTCACCAGCGTCCGGGCGTTGGCTGATCAGGTGGGCTTCCGCTATCGCTATGACCCCAAGGATGACCAGTACGCCCATGCGGCAGGGATGATGGTGCTGACCCCCGACGGAAAGATCTCGCGGTATCTGTACGGAATTTCTTTTCAGCCCCGGGATCTGCGGTTAGCTTTGGTTGAAGCAGCAGATAGGCGAATTGGGAATGCCATAGACCGGCTTTTGCTCTTTTGTTATCACTATGACCCGAAATCCAGAACTTACGCGATTTTCATCTCCAACTTCATGAGAGCGGCGTCCGCGGCCACCGTTCTTTTCATTGGGTTGTGGATCGCGATATTGTTCAGGTCGGAACGGCACAGAGCAGTCTAAACACACAACATGCAAGCCGGAGGATCACACTATGCTAATTGAGAGCGCTCTTGCAGGGACCATTCAACTCCCGCAGGCCTCCACATTCGCCGCTGGGGTCGATAACCTGAACGACTTCATCTTTTGGATGAGCGTCTTCTGGACCATCGCCATTCCCGCCGCCATCGTCTACTTCATCATGAAGTATCACCGGAGCGTGAAAGGCCGCCGCACGGAGCAGATCGAGCACAATCAGGCTTTTGAGATCACCTGGACTTCCATCACCTTCGTGCTGATGATCATCGTGTTCGCCTGGGGCTGGGTTGAGTACGAGAAGATGACCACCGAACCTCGGGGAGCCATGGAGGTCAACGTCCTGGGCCGTCAATGGCTCTGGAACTTCCAGTACACCAACGGCCGCACCGTTATGGGTGATTTGGTTGTGCCCATCAACAAGCCCGTAAAGCTCATTATGACGTCCGAGGACGTGCTCCACAGCTTTTACGTACCTAACTTCCGCGTGAAACAGGACGTTGTGCCGGGCACGTACACGCGCATCTTCTTCACGGCCACCCAGCTGGGGGCCCACAAGATCTATTGCACGGAATTCTGCGGCACCAGCCACTCCGATATGTTGGGGCGGGTCATCGTCGTAAAAGAAGACGAGTTCGAGCAGTGGCTGAAAACAGGCAAGATCCCCGCGACGGCAAATACCGCATTGCAGTATGGCGATCCACAGCAGCTGGCCGTGGCGGCAAGTGCCGTTCAAAAGGCGCCCGCGGACCATGGTAAAGAGCTCATCGCCAGCAAGGGTTGCGTGACATGCCACAGCGTGGATGGCACCCCCAAAGTAGGCCCCACCTTCAAGGGCAGTTTTGGCAGCCATGTGGAACTTGCGGATGGCAGCAAGGCCCTGGTGGACGAGGCCTATCTCAGAGAGTCCATCGAGAATTCCAACGTGAAAGTGGTCAAGGGCTATGCGCCCTCCATGCCGCTCTACAAAGGCACCCTCACTGATCAAGAAGTGGGCGCACTAGTGGCATACATCAAGACCCTCAAGTGATCGGCAAACGGGAGACAACGTAAATGAGCAGCACCCACGCAGCGACCCCTAACGGCGAAGTCAGCTACCTCAATGATCCCGAATACAAGGGCCTCTGGTCTTGGTTGACCACCATTGACCACAAGCGCATCGGTCTCATGTACATGTGGACCGTCTTGTTCTTCTTCCTGGTGGGCGGCATCCTTGCCCTCTTTGTGAGGCTTGAACATCTTCACGGCACCCGCACCATGATGGGCCCCGACGTTTACAACCGGGTGTTTACTCTCCACGGCGCCATCATGGTGTTCCTCTTCATCGTGCCGGCCATCCCCGCCAGTCTCGGCAACTTCGTGATCCCCTTGCAGTTGGGCGCCAAAGACGTGGCCTTCCCCCGACTCAACTTGGCGAGCTACTACGTATTCATCGTCGGTGCCCTAGTCTGCGTGGGCTCCATCGTGTTGGGCAACGGCGTTGATACCGGCTGGACCTTCTACACCCCATACAGCATCAAATCCCAGTCCAACGTGATCCCCATGGTGGCGGGCGTATTCATCATGGGGTTCTCCTCCATTCTGACGGGGTTGAACTTCGTGGTGACGATCCACAAGCTGCGGGCCCCTGGTCTGCGTTTCCACCGCTTGCCCGTGTTCATCTGGGCAATGTACGCCACCAGCATCATTCAGGTGCTCGCCACGCCGGTCATCGCCATCACCCTTGCGCTTCTCATTATGGAACGTGTTGTGGGCATCGGCATCTTTGATCCGGCCCTGGGTGGCGACCCCGTGCTCTTCGAGCACTTCTTCTGGTTTTATTCCCACCCCGTCGTCTACATCATGATTCTTCCGGGAATGGGCATCATCTCTGACATCATACCGGTGTTCGCCCGCAAGCGCCTGTTCGGCTACCGCGCCATTGCGTATTCAAGCTTGGCCATCGCCGCCATCGGCTTCTTGGTTTGGGGGCACCACATGTTTGTCAGTGGTCAGTCCGTGTTCGCCAACCTGGTGTTCTCCTTCTTGACGGTTTTGGTGGCTGTGCCCACCGCCATCAAGATCTTCAACTGGACGGCAACGCTGTACAAAGGCTCCATCAAGCTCGATGCGCCCATGCTGTACGCGCTGAGCTTCATGTTCCTCTTCATCATCGCTGGCCTCACGGGTTTGTTCCTCGCCGCCGTGAGCACCGACGTGCACTACCACGATACCTATTTCGTGGTGGCCCACTTCCACTACACCATGATGGGGGGCAACGTGGTGGCCTTGATCGCCGGTCTCCACTACTGGTGGCCCAAGATGTTCGGCCGTGTATACAACGAAACCGTGGCCAGGGTGGCCTGGTTCTTGGTTTTCGTTGGCTTCAACGCAACGTTCCTGCCCCAATTCTGGATTGGCATGAACGGCATGCCCCGTCGTTATTACAACTACCCGCCTGAGTATACTCTGGGGCACCAGCTCTCCACCGTGGGGTCCTGGATCGTGTCGGCCGGTCTCTTTCTTGCCTTAGGCAACCTGCTCATTGCTGCCTTCCGGGGCGCCAAGGCTCCCCAGAATCCATGGGGAGCCCGCACCCTGGAGTGGACGGAGGCGAGCTCGCCTCCCATTTCCCACAACTTCCACCATACGCCGACCGTCACGGAAGGCCCCTACGATTATCAGCCTGAAACCGTCTAAGGAGAGGACAACATGTCGAACACTTCAGCGCAAACCCACGGGGGACATCGCTTCGCGCATCACTTCGAGAACGCGGACCATGAGTTCATCTCCGTAAAGTTCGGAGTCTGGTTGTTCCTTGTCACGGAAGTGATGATGTTCGGTGGCCTCTTCGTGGCCTACGGCATCTTCCGCACGTTGTATGCTGACGGCTTCCATCAGGCGCATTTGATGTTGAACCGCGAGATGGGGGCCCTGAACACGGTGATCCTCATTTGCAGCTCGTTGTCCATGGCTCTGGGGGTCCACTTTGCCCAGAAGAACCAGAAGGGCAAGTCAGCGAATATGCTGCTCCTCACCATCCTCTGTGCCTTCGGCTTCTTGGTGGTGAAATACTTCGAGTACAGCCACAAGTTCCATGACGGGCTTCTGCCCATGCGGCATTTCACCAATGCGCACTTGGCGGGGGCCGACCATGCGGGATTGTTCTATTCCCTCTACTTCATCATGACCGGTCTCCACGGCTTCCACGTGATTGTCGGCATTGGTCTCATCACCTGGGTGCTCTTACGTACAGTGCGGGGTGATTTCGACGCCCACTACTACACGCCCGTGGAGATGGTGGGCCTCTACTGGCACTTCGTTGACTTGGTCTGGATCTACCTGTTCCCGCTGCTGTACTTAGTGGGCTAACGCGGAGAGAGAAATAAAATGTCATCCCAACACGACTCTCACAACGAACATCATAAAGGCGAGAAAAGCCCCCACTTCATCGTACCTATTGGGACGATGGTTGCAGTGTGGATCGCCCTGCTCATCGGCACGGTGCTCACGGTGGCCGTATCCTACGTGGACTTCGGCTCCATGAACATGTTCATCGCCATGTTGGTGGCCACCTGCAAAGCGGGCCTGGTCATGGCCTTCTTCATGGGGCTCAAGTATGACACGGCGGAAAACAGCGTTACCTTTCTGCTGTCATTCTTGTTCCTGGGTATCTTCATCACCCTCGTCTCCTTCGACGTATTTTGGCGGCCAGACCAACAGGCAGCCCAGATTGATAAGTCTGGGTCCGTGGCCTCTTCTGGTTCAGTGGATGTGAAAAAGCTGTCTACCCGTACTCCTGCGGTCATGGAGAAGGGGAAGACCCTTTTCTCTAGCACGTGTGCCGTGTGCCACGGCGCTGAGGGGCGGGGCGATGGCCCCGCGGCAGTGGCTTTGAACCCCAAGCCCCGCAACTTCGCAGATGGTGCCGGCTGGAAAAATGGTCGCAAGATCAGCGGCATCTTCAAAACCATCACCGAAGGCATCAAAGGCAGCGGCATGGCTGCCTATAATGGTTTAGCGGTGGAAGACCGCTTTGCCATTGCCCACTATGTGCAGTCATTGGGGCCCGCGGCACCAGCGGACTCCGCCGAGGACCTCGCGGCCTTGGGGTTGGACAAGCAAGCCAAACCGGAGCTCACTGTGGCTGAAGGCATGGCCCGCCTCGTAGGCAAGGGGGCGGCCACCGCACCGAAAGCTTACAAGTATGTTCAAGGTGAAGGCTACCAGCGCACTGGCGATCAGCCGGAGCCCCAGAGCCTTGCGCCCAAGAACGAGTATTGTAAGTTGCCGGTGCAATACCGCCCTAAGTATTGTCCTTAGTCCCGGGTATCGAACTGCAGCCTGCGGTAGGCATCGAGGCTGATGGTGGAGCGTCTTTCTTGGCGTTCGATTTGGGAGGCCATGGCAGCAAGGGCTGCGCGCTCAAGGGCTACGAGTTGAGCTGTGGAACGAAGGCAGGTCCCCCTCGACAGACAGGCGAGGTTGGTCACCCAAGCCATGGGCACTGGCGTGGATTCCTTATCGAACATCTTGCCGGCATCAAGGGGTAGTTCGTAACCAGACAGGGTTTGGCCTGAGCCCCAATGGGGGAAATAGAACGTGGCAGAGTTCAGCCCGTGCACTGCTCCGGCAGCATCGATGACTGGTGCACCGGAGTCGCCATATTCCATGGGGCAGTTGCCCAGCAGGCCCAAGGGGGCGTGGTTATGGGCAAAGGAGGGCAGGGTGAGGCTGTGTTGCACCGCCTCGCAGTGGCGCATTTCATAGGAGTACATCAAGCGGCCATCAGCGCCCACGCGTCGGCGAATCTGAGGCACGGAAAAATCCGCGCTGTTCGGCAGCCCCTGGGGGGAAATGGCAAGGCCGGGGCGTTGATCCGGCGCTTGGACCCGCAAACGCGCCAGATCCATGTGGATGACCTCGAAGGGCGCACCCGGTGGGAGCTCCGGCACCACGGTGGCCATGTCCACGCTCAGGCAGGGAACGGAAACGCTGGGATAACTCCCCGTGGCTACGCCACCTTCGCCGACCAAGCGAATCTGCACGGTGCCTTCGCAACTGGCCCCGGCTTGGCGCAGCTCCTCAGGGAGGCAGTGGCTATTCGTATAAATGAACCCGTCTTCTCCGAGAAAGCCCAGGCAAAGGTCATCGCCCGCGCTGACCAAAGCCAGGGCCGGAGTGCAGTCCTCAGTGCTGGGGCACAGGAATGGGGGAGGGGGCAGTGTTTGGGCTGTGGCTGAAAGAGTGAGCCCGATGATGAAGGTGAAAATCCGCATGAGCCACACACCTCAGAGGAGAAAAGGAGTGGCGGATTGTACCTCAAGTAGTTGACTATTTCAATAATTAAGTGGCGAATGCATTGGGTATAAATTCATATCTATATGATATTTAATGATATTTTAACATACTAAAAATATCAGATAACATATGTCATAATGTGCGCTGGGGGAGTGATGTTTCAGACTAAGTGCGGGGATGCTTTTGCTGTGGGGGCTATGATTATGGCCTCGATTTCCATTGGTACGCCTGTGGCCCAGGCCCAAGAAGCTGTTCCCCAATGTCGGGTGATCACAGACGTGCGAACAGGTCCCATGGTGGGGTGTTGGAATAGCATCGACACCGACCAATCCCTTGCCGCAGTGCCTGGTCTTTATTCCGCAGCTGTTACCTTCCCCTACCAGCATGCAGCTGACGCCTGTCGAGCACGCCCGGAAATTCGCCGATCCTACTGCGACTTCTCAGCCCTTGAAATCACCATTGACCGTTTCCTGGCCGCCCGGGCGAGAGACCGTAACCTCTACTATCCCCGCCTCTCCGCGATGCGCTACCTGAACGACTCTGGTCGCATGCGGGAGGTCATTGCTCGCGAGGCGGTGGCTTTCCTCGATGAATCTGAAGGCACGCGGGGCTCCTATATGGAGCGGGAAGTCTGCGGCGGACGCACCACACGGATCTCGAACATGTTGGATACCGCCATCAAGCTGGCGGACGAGATGCACCGTCAGGAAATGGCGGATCGCCAACGCAACAACGGCAATCATGCGGTTGGCGTGCTGCTGCCGCCAGATGGCGAGTACCTTGTGGCACTGATGCGGCGGTATGGCCAGGGGCAGAGCAGCCCTTACGGCAATGCCGATGGCTCAAGCTTCTATTTCCATAGCGACCTGGCAGATGTGTACCAGTTTACCCTCGACGTGATGAACTCCACCAACCCAGACGCCGCCGCTGCAGCCCGGTACCCCGTCATCCGCCGGGACGATGTGCGCTCCCTTTGCGCACGTTTGCACAATATGGCCCGTGCGAGCCAAAACGAAGCCCGGGACAAGCTGCGGCGCCGCGTAGCAGACCGTCGCGCCAGAGGCAGGGAATTCGAACAGTTTCTTGACGTCCTCGCCGATGATCGTGGAGCTAGTGGGAATGCCGGTTTTTTGGCAGTCAGTAAAACAGTGGGCATTGGAGGGCTGGGCGCCAGCTCGGATGCCACTTCGCCCGTAATGACCGCAGCCCATCGCACCGCGGATGAGTGTCGCGCATACCGCGAAACCGACCCCTCCATCGGCACGTTGCCTGCGTCTGCTACCGGCCAAGAGTGGCTCACACGCTACAGGGATTCCAGGCGTGTGTTCGCCTCTATCTGGGCGAGTTGCATGCGGCGCGAGCTCTGCAACCATGGCGGCTGCCCGACGGCTGCCAGCGACCCAGCAGCTGCAAGTGAACCTGCGGAAGGTGCTACGGCAGCTGAAGCCGAGTCCGACTAACCCCCACCAGCAACCAGAAGCCCGCCATCATGGCCGCAAAAGCCATGAGACCACCGCTCATCCAGAAGGGCGCT
>CAYHWW010000054.1:0-17624 GCA_964360145.1 uncultured Oligoflexia bacterium
AATTTGGTTGAGGATCCGCGGTAAAACAGAGTCTACGAGTAGGCGAAGGTATTTTCCCGCTGAGCGAGGCGCGACGACGAGTGAGCGACCAAGGCGTGCTCCTGCACGCCGCGTGGAGCCACGAGGAGGAAGCAACGAAGCTCAGTGGGAAAAGACCGAGCCTACTAGAGGCCTTTGCGGCGGCCTCTGATGATGGTCCGTCTCCGCGGGTCGGCAGATTTTTCCTCCGCGATGAATTCCTTGCCGTCTTTGAGGCCCATGAAGCGCTTATGCAGCATTTCCTGCACCTGCTCCTTCAAGTCCTCCACGATCTGCTTCTGCAGCTTAGCCGGCACGATGGATCCACAGCAGTGCAGAAATTTCAGGTAGTCGGCCACCACTTTGTCGATAAAGGCTGACTCCTCTTCGGAATCATCGTTAAAATCATAGAGATGCTGCTCAAAGATCACATACAACGGATCGAGAATTTGATCGGGCATGAAGCTCGCCCTCCCTGTCCATCTCTTCGGCGGGAATGGGGCGGGAGATGAGCGCTGCCCCGGAGAAAATGTCCGTCTCGGAGGCAGGAAGGCTCATCTCCGAGAGCTCCAGAATCGTTTTATGCACCCACGCGGTGCCTGATGGCGATGGCCTGGGGGCAGAAACCGCCCTGTACCACTACCTTGTCCGTCTCGGGAAAGAAGTGCGCATCATCAACCCCGACCAGATGCCCGCGCGCTATCGCTTTCTTGATCCCGCGGGCACCCTGGAAGTCGCGGGCCATTTGCGCTCGCCCTTCAATGGGGCAGATCTCGCAATCGTCGTGGATACCGGTGACTACCGCCGCCTGGGCCCCCTCTGGCAGCTCTTCAAAGCTTCCTGCGGCACGGTTGTCTTTCTTGATCACCATCCCAGATTGCCAGATGAGAGCCCGCCTTCCCCCGCCGACGGCGAAGGCGCCGATGTTTACGATGTCATTGATGAGCGATCTTCCTCCATCGGCGAGCTCCTCTACCGCCTCTTCCATGTGGCCCACGATGTGCTGGATCCGAAGAACCCCAGTTTTCGCCTTTCTCCCGAGATCGCTCTCGGCCTCTACGTCTCCATCATTACGGACACCAATTCGTTTCGCTACTCGAAGACCACGGCGCTCTCACACCGCATCGCCGCCGATCTCATTGACTACGGGCTCCAGCCCGAGCTTATCTATCAGAATATTTATTCAACAAAGTCAGTTGATCACCTGAGGCTCATCGGCACCGCCCTTTCAGGGGTGTCTCAATCCGAGGATGGGCTCGTGGCGTGGGTCGAGATCCCTCGTGAGGTGCGCCAAAAACATCGCGCCACGGGCGATGACACCCAGAACATCGTGAACTTCATGTTGCTGCTCCAAAATCCGGAAGTTCTTGTCATGCTGCGCGAAGAGGATGATGGCCGCATCAAGGCCAGCATCAAGTCCAAGGGGCAGATCATCGTGAACCGCATCGCCGCCGAGTTTGGCGGCGGTGGCCATGACTTTGCCTCGGGCTTCACAGCCACGGGCACCATGGCCGACGTGCGCACCAAGCTCCTGGGGCGCCTGCGTGAGGAGATGCGGGCGCGGAGGTGACCATGGACGATGAGTCTTCCTCTCAGCCGCTGAAAGTGGTGCTTGTGTACCCACTGGCGCCATCCTTGGAGTGGGCAACCCCCATCCTGCTCCAGCGGTCGGATGATTTCGCGATCACCATGGTCCAGGGCTCACTGTTCAGCTTTAGTGGCTTCGACCCTTCCGAGCCTTCGTTGTTTCTATTTTCCGTGATGGATCCCGCGAGCCGCACCCAGGTCAAGGCCTGGCTTGAAACGAAACCTCCGTTACCGCCGGGGCATCGGATTCTTGTGATCTCGGAGGAAAAGAAGGGCATGGCAGTGGGGGGCTGGAAGAATCTGGGTGTCAATGAGTATATCCTTGGGCCGGTGGTGGCCCACACTGTGCTGCAGAAACTCCAGCGTCATAAGACGAAAATGGAGGCGGAGTTGAGCGAGGCCGGCGTGAAATATGTGCCACGGCCGCCCCGTCCCCAGGGTCATCGAGTCCTGCTGCAAAATAAAGGTGACACCCTTGAGAGGGAGTTCGCGGTCCACGGTGTTGTGTTGGGGCCCAATACTTTTCTTTTTCCCCGTGAAGAAGACGCTAAAGAGGTGCGCAAAGTCGTGGTTGAGGGGGAGTTCAAAGGCTTTAACCCCAAGCAGGGTGAATGGCAGCCCAGCGCAAAAAATGCACCGGGCGCACCGGTGGGTGAGAAGTCATGGGATTGGGTCTATACCGTTGGCGCGCCCCAGGAGGCGAAGGACGATGGCAGTTTTCGCTTCGTGGGGCAGAAGCCCGTATTTGACGCGGAGAGTGGCCAGTGGCGTTTTCAGGGGTCCGCGCCCCTGATGTTTCATAATAAGCCGGGCGAATCATCGAGTGCGGCGACGCCTGCCACGATGTTCGGTTACCACACCAGTTGTGGCGTGGTGATGTACAAAGCCTCGGGAGTAATCCCGGCTTCAGCTCGTGTGTGGTTCGTGCGTACGGACAACTTCAAGGGCACTCCCCTGGAGCACTTCCAGAAGAAGCCGAAGCCCCATGAGACCGGTGGCTCCGACAGCGAGTTGCTCAAGGTGCTGAATGATGCCCTGAAAACCAGCCCCATCCACGGCAAGAAAAAAACATAATGCTTCGCGTCTAGGTTTTGGTGCGACATTCCCGCTTGCGTAAGAATCAGCAGTGGATCTATGTTCATCTCTTCTTCGCAGAACGACCAAGGAGTCCTTCATGATTGATGTGCAGAACCTCACGAAGTTCTATGGCACTCGCAAAGCCGTCGATGGTTTAAGTTTTTCCGTGGCCAAGGGCGAAGTTCTCGGCTTTCTCGGCCCCAACGGCGCGGGCAAGTCCACCACGATGAAAATCCTCACCTGCTTCATGCCAGCCACCAGCGGCACAGCCCGGGTGGCGGGGTTTGACGTATTTGAACAGCCCATGGAAGTGAAGAAAAGAGTCGGTTATCTGCCAGAGATACCGCCGGTATATCGGGAGATGGTGGTGAAGGATTATCTCACCTACGTGGCAAACCTCCACGGCATCCGTGGTGCCGACGCCTCCCGCGCCGTGGATACGACCCTCGGAAAATGCGGGCTGGGTCAAGTGCGCGGGCGCCTCATCGGCAACCTCTCCAAGGGCTATCGGCAGCGCGTGGGCATCGCCCAGGCCATCGTCACCAACCCCGCCGTTCTCATTCTCGACGAGCCCACCGTGGGGCTGGACCCGCTGCAGATCATGGAGATCCGCGATCTGATCAAATCCTTCGGTGGCGAGCACACCGTGGTGCTGAGCACCCACATCATGCAAGAGGTGCAAGCCGTCTGTTCCCGCGTGCTCATCATCAACAAGGGCAAGATCGTGGCCAATGACAGCATTGAGGCACTCACTGCCGGATCTACTCTTGAAGAAGTATTCATCAAGCTCACCAAGGGCGCTACTCAGGCGGAGGTACAACCATGAGAAACACATTTACGATCGCGAAGAAAGACCTCAAGACCTATTTTACGTCCCCCATCGCCTACGTCCTCATGGCGGTGTTCTCCTTCATCATGGGCTTCATGTTCTTCTCCATCTTGTCCATCTACATCGCGCAAAGCGGGCAGTTCGGCCAATTTGGTTTCGGCAAGGCGCCGAGCCTCACCGATCAGCTCATCCGTCCCGTGTTTGGCAACATGAACGTGGTGCTTCTCTTTCTGGTGCCCATGATCACCATGCGCCTGTTCGCCGAGGAGCGTCGCAACAATACCATCGAGCTTCTCATGACGGCGCCGGTGACCCTCTGGGAAATCGTCATGGGCAAGTTCCTTTCGGCGCTGGCCTTCGCTTGCATTCTCATCTCACTGACTGCGCCCTTCATGGTGTGTCTTGCCATTGCAGCAAACCCTGATTGGTCTGTGATCGCCATGGCCTACCTGGGCACGGTGTTCATGATCGGTGTGTATATCTCCGCTGGCGTGTTCTTTTCGTCCATCACCGAGAACCAGATCGTGGCCGCGGCACTGACGTTCGGCTTCATCCTCTTCTCGTGGATCATCAAGTGGATTTCTTACGGCAGCGGCGCCAGCTCCGTCGTTGGGGATATTCTCGGATATCTCTCCATCGTGGATCACTACGAGGATTTCTCGAAGGGTGTCTTCAATACCAAGGACCTGGTGTTCTACCTGTCCACCGCGGGGCTGGGGTTGTTCTTCAACTTCAAGGTCCTCGAGTCCCACACCTGGCGTTCATAACGGAGTCGCGCAATGAAACCTCAAGACAAAAAAGCTCTCCTCTCTAGGGTTTTAAACATCGCCACAGGCCTCAATGCCCTGCTGCTTTTTTTCGTGGCCTTCGTCTACACCGAGGTGAGGGCAGGTATTTATGCCCTTTCGGGCACACTGCTCGTGCTCATGGTGGCATTGGCCTATCGCAATCAGAGGGCTCTGAGGACGGCCGCGACCACACGCACGGCGCGCTACGGTGTGAATGCCGCCGTCACCACGCTCCTCGTGGTGGCCATCGTCGTGGTGTTCAACTTCCTCAGCTACAACCACCCGTGGAAGAAAGATCTCACCCGTGGCGGCATCCACACTCTCTCGGAGCAGAGCGTGAAAGTGGCTAAGGAGCTCAAGCAGGACGTGGAGCTCACGGCCTTCGTGAAGGCTCAACAAAAAGAACAGATCAAAGAAGTGGTAGAGAAATTCCGCGCTCTCACCAGCAAGATCAAAGTGGATTATGTGGACCCTGACCGCGACCCCGCCCGGGCCCGGGCCCTCAACGTCAAGAAATACGGCACGGTCATCGTCAAAGTGGGCACGAAAGAGACCCGCATCGACGAGATCAGTGAAGAGAAGTTCACCAATGCCCTGATCAAACTGCTCCAAGGCAAACCACAGCAGGTGTGTTTCTTAACGGGCCACGGCGAGCGCAATGCTGACGGCGCCGATGCCGAGGGTTACTCCCAGGCGAAAAAGGATATGGCTTCATCCTCCTGGGAAACCCGCACCGTGAATCTTCTTGAAGAGACCAAGGTTCCCGACTCCTGCACCATCCTTCTCGTTCTGGGGCCCAATAAAGCCTTCTTCGACAAAGAACTGACCGTGCTCGGCCAGTACCTGGATGGCGGTGGCCACGCGCTCTTTGCTTTGGACCCTGATCTCAGAAGCAGTGAAGACCGCAATAAGCAGGTCAATAAGCTTCTTGAGGCCTGGGGCGTGAAGGTCGCCCACAATATGGTGGTGGATCCCCTCTCCCGGCTCATGGGGGCGGAAGCCAGCGTGCCCATCGTGCCCACGTACAATAAAGATCATTCCATCACCAAAGAGTTTCAGGCCACCACTCTTTTCCCGCTGTCTTCCAGCGTGGAAGTTCAGAAAACAGCCCCCGCGGGTCTGAAGGTCACCTGGCTTGCCCGTAGCTCACCCAAGTCCGTGGGCGTCACGGACTTCAAGAGTCTTGCCTCGGGCAAAGTGCAACTCGATGCCGCCAGCAACACCAAGGGCCCCTTGGACATGTTGGTGGCCGTGGATGGCAAAAAAGAGGGTAGCAAGGCCACCCAGAGCACTAAACTCGTGGTCATGGGCACTTCGAGCCTTGCCAGTAATAACTTCGCCCGCCACGCCCAGAACTCGGATTTATTCCTCAACTCCGTGAGCTGGCTTGGTGACGACGAAAGCCTCATCTCCATCCGCCCCAAAGAAGAAGGTGGCCAGGCCATTACCCTGAGCCAAACTGAGGGGCGCTACATCCAGCTTCTCTCCATGGTGTTGGTGCCCTTATTGACTTTGGGTGCTGGCATCGGCAACTGGATCCGCAGAAGGAAACTCTAGTATGCCAGCGGGCCGCATGATGAAGAGTAACTTGATTTTGGCCGCTGTGCTGGTGGTGCTTTCCTCCTTCGCTCTCTGGTATGAATTCAAGCAGAAGCCCAAAGACGAGCACAAGTTGGAAGTATCCAAGCGGATGCTTGCCATTCTTGAAGAGAAAGAAATCGAGAGCATCCGCATTGTGAGTGCCACCGCTGGCTCCGATGTCACTCTGACTTGCACCGCAAACTGCAAGGCTTCTAATTTTGCCTCTGAATGGTCCATCACCGCCCCCGGTGCCTACAAGGCTGACCAAGTCGTGGGCTCTGGCCTCGCCAATGTGTTGGGGACCACTGTCCCCACGGAGCGGGTGGATGTGTCTGGCCCTGAGGACGCTGTGTTGAAGAACTATAACCTTCACGGGGAACATCGGGGAGACCGTCGCTTTGAAATTCGCCTCAAAGGGGAAAAAGACCCTGTGGTTGTCTACGTAGGTGATCGCTCCCCCATTTCCAGTGACATCTATGTTTATGCCGCGGGGCCTGGACTTGACGGCAAGGTGGCGTTCCTCGCCAGTGCCAACCTGGAAGAGCATGTTGGCAAGAAGCTCAGCCATTGGCGCTCCAAGCGCATCATTGAGGTCGCAACCCCCGAAATTCGCGGACTCAAATTCACCGGAATCAAGGGGGATGTCACCATCACCCGTGGCACCGGCGAGGAGTCCAACTCCTGGCTCATCGCGGGCAAGGGCGTGGCGGATCCAGAAACAGTGGACGCTTTCATTACAGGCCTCACCACCATGAGCGCTCAAGACTGGACTTCCGAGGATCTGGCGACGGATCGCAGTCGTCTCGATTTCCCCGCGGCGCCTCAGTACAAGCTCGAGATTGTGTTAGACGGCAAGCCCTCCGTGGTGGTGCAAGCCTTTGAAAACCGCCGCAAGCCCGCGGAGCATTACGTGGCCACCAGCGCCATGAAGTCCGTGGCGAAGGTGGACTTGCTCACCTTTCAGAAGTTCCAGAAGGACCGGGAGTATTTCCGTTTCCGTAAGCTCTTGTCCCCCGCGGAGAAGTTCAATGTTCAGAAGCTGCGTCTGACGCTTGGTTCAAGCGCTCCCGTGACCATCACCCAGGACAAGGGTCTTTGGGCCAGCTCTGACCTGACGGGTTTGTTGGCGACCAAAGTTGATGCCGCTGTCACCGCTTTTGGTGCGGCCAAAATCAAGACCTACGTGAAGCCCTCCGATGTGCGGGGGGAGCGGAAGGCCATCTACGAGCTCTTCGGCAAGGATGGTAAACCCATTCGCTCCGCCCAGTTCTTTACTCGTAAAGAGAAGAACGCCACCCAGTGGTTTGCTCGAGTTTCAGGTGGTGACGCCGTGGAGCTTGAGCCATCAACCATCAGCGGTCTTCCCATGAAGAAAGAGGATTTTACCACGCCCCCGGCGGCACCCGCGGTGCCACATAAGGTGCCGCCCGCGACGCTGCCCATGCCTTCGGTCGCCCATTGAACGCTGACAGTGTCCGTGTCTTCGCTAAAGACGCTGTTGATCTGATTTTTCAACCTCGGGTATTTTTCCGGGGCCAAAAGAAAACTCTTTTGGGCCGCGGCCGCTTTTTGCGTCCCTTGCTCTTCGGGCTCGCGGCTCAGGCTCTGGCCTCTTCCATGCACGTCAAGCTCCTGCGTCTTCTTGCGGATGGCCTTTCGGGCACCATGAAGGACTTGGTACAGATCACTCTTTCCATTGTTTTTGCCGCGCCGGAGCCCCTCTATCAGCGCTATACGGAATCCGCTGCGGAGGCCTATGGCTTCTTTTTCAGCTTTTGGTCCCTCGCCGTAGGCTTAGTGGGGTCCATGGCTCAGCTGGCACTTCTCACCATTGTGACCCATCTCAGTGTGCTCGCTCTTTTCCGTCCCAGGGAGGGCGCTCCGTTGCGTTGGCACACCACATTCAAGGTCCTCTCTTATGCCCAGTTCCCTTGGGTATTGGCCCTCATTCCCTGGGCAGGTTCCATCTTGGCCCTCTTCTTATCTCTCTCCACCGCAGCCCAAGGCCTCGCAGAGGTCTATGGAGCCAGCCTCAGCCGCGCCACAACCGCTCTGGCCTTCCCTTTTCTGATTTTTGGAGTTCTTTTCCTTGTAGTGGCCTTTTTCGCGCTTTTCCTCGCATTGAACCTGGCTCACCTAGTATTCTAGGATCATGAAACGCCCGGAGACCGCAGTGATCCTCTTCTCTGCTTTGGGTGGCGCTGGCGCCGTGCTCCTCGCTCAAGGGCTTTTCCGTGGGGTCACCCCCGTGACCGCTCCCAACCGGGGAGCTGATGTTTACTCCGTGGCGGCCCCCACAGCCCCCGCGCCGGGAGAACCCGTCCCAGAGCCTCGCCTGCGGGTTAACGCCTGCCGGGATCTCTATTCTTATATCTGCGCCTCAGGTCGTCAGGGGGATCCCACCGGCACGGTGAAGCGGGATGAAGAAGGGGAAGTGGAGGCGCTGCGCATCTACGAAGATATCATCCACAAAAACCCACGTCTCTCCATCGAGAAGATCGACGAAATTTTAGTGAAGCGCATCTATACGCCTGCTCGTACCAAGCGGGTGAGGGAAACCTTCGAGAGAGCACGGACGCGTCTGCTGCACTTCATTGATTACCAGCCCTTCCAATCACTTTCACAAGAGCAAAAAAATCGTCTACGCAAGCGCGTGAACAGCGTGGAGCTGCAGTTGCCTCCACCCGCTTCTATTTACGCGGATGAGCCGGATCTTTTCACGCGCAACGACGTTTATTTCGAACGCACGAATACCGATCATGTGCGCATTCGAGTGGGCGGCGCCCTACTCTTCACCGTGCAAAGCAGCTTCAATTTAGCTTTCACCCTGGCCCACGAGCTTGCCCATTCCATTGACCCCTGTGAGTTGAGGAGTGCGGGAATTGAGGTGGACTCCTATGGGCCGGTCACGGGCTGTCTTGTGGGTAATCAAAGCCTGGATGCCGCATGTTCTGCTGAGGGGCACCTAGCGGAAGCCTTTGCCGACTGGGTCGCGACCCATATCGTCGCGGACATCCTTACTGAGAAGTCTGCTAGCTATACATCGACTCAGCTTCGCTCCGCGCTCTACAACACTGTGAGGGACCTCTGTCAGGAGGGCGAGGAGTTCGCCACGGGGGCGGAGATCGGCCTGGCGGCAAGCCATCCCTCCAATGAAGATCGTGTGAATAAGATTTTCGCGCTGCATCCTGCCATTCGTCATGTGCTGGGATGCAAAGACGAGATGGGCCCGGCCCGGGATTCCGCCAGTTGCTTCTGGCTTGTGGGCCCAGAGCCTTCTCCCCAGGCCCAAAATTTGCCCGAGGGATACTCGCAATGAATCGTCACTTACAGTCTTTCTACTTTTTGCTCGCTGCCATGTGCGCGTCTTGCGCCGCGTCTCCGTCTCGTTCGTGGCCACAGATATTGTCTGATGAGAGTGCCATGGCGGGTGAGGCGGAGTTCTCGATTTCCTACCCCGGTGAGCAGGGTGGGGCGGTACAGACCTTCACCGTATCAAGTCTGGGGGGGGGCCGTTATAAAGCCTGGGCCCACAGCAGCCGCAGGGCTGTGCGGGAAAAAGAACTCACCAGCCAGCAATATGAGGAACTCGCCGCCAGCCTGCGTCAGCTTGATTTTCAGGCCCTTGAGCAAGAAGAGCCGGGCGCCTGTGAGAAATTTACCCTGAAAATCCAGGTCAGGGGCCGGGAGGGGCGTTTCCAGGGTTGTCGTCGGAGCGGTGCCAACGCCTCGCTGATCAGTCGTTTGGCCCATAGGACGGAGTTTCTGCTGCTCTCCGCGCCAGGCCGTTGACGATTCGCACTTGACGCGGTTCACTGCCAGGCTTTAGGGGGTATTGATGTTTCCGACGGGCGCTCGTCACGGTACGGGTTGGATCGAAATCATCTGCGGCAGCATGTTCAGCGGCAAGACCGAAGAACTCATCCGTCGCCTCAGGCGGGCTCAGATCGCCCGCCAGAAGCTCCAATGTTTCAAGCCCATTATCGATGATCGCTATTCCAAGGACCACATCGCAAGCCACGATGCCTCCAAAATTCTGTCCCTCCCCGTGGATCGCGCCGTGGAAATCTTGGAGCGCGTCGAAGACAACACTCGGGTTGTGGGCATCGATGAGGCTCAGTTTTTTGACGAAGCCATAGTCGATGTTTGTCAGAAGCTCGCCAACCGTGGTGTCCGTGTGGTGGTCGCGGGGCTGGATATGGACTACCTCGGCCAGCCCTTCGAGCCCATGCCCCGCCTCCTCAGTGTTGCTGAATATGTTACAAAACTGAGTGCCGTGTGCATGGTTTGTGGTGACCCGGCCTCCCGAACCCAACGCAAGCTCCTCAATGAGGAACGGGTGGTGGTGGGCAGCCGCGAGCTCTATGAGGCCCGCTGCAGGCATTGCCATGATCCCGAGGAGGGGCAACAAAGCCTCTCCTTCATGAAAGGTGACGAGGTGCCCCATGGCGGCTAAATCAAATATTCGCGAACCCCGCGTGCTCATTCCCGAAGTGAAAATCCGCACTCGGGTAAGGGAGCTGGCTCAGCAGATAAACCACGACTACAAAGGCAAAGAGCTCGTGGTCATCTGCGTTTTGAAGGGTTCCTTCATCTTCTTCGCCGATCTCATCCGCCAGATCGACCTGCCCATTCACTGTGAGTTCATGGGGCTCTCTAGTTACGGCGGTGGCACCCATTCCACGGGTGAGGTGAAGATCACCCTCGATCTCACCGAGGTGGTGAACGGCAAGCATGTCCTCATCGTAGAGGACATCGTGGATACTGGCCTCACGGTGCAATACCTCATGGCCACGCTGACGACCCGTCGTCCCAGCTCCATCCGCACTGTTGCCCTCCTCATGAAGCCTGAGAGCGTGGCGGCTGATGTGGACGTGGACTACGTGGGCTTCAAGATCGGCAACGATTTCGTCATCGGCTATGGCCTTGATTATGCGGGGCGTTACCGCCAGTTGCCTTATGTTGGAATATTAGATCAAGAGAACTAGTTTCTGCTTCGAGCAATGAAGTAGAATCTATGATTATGAGCAAGATCACCGCACGGGCTCCGGCCCGCATCGATCTGGCCGGGGGCACCCTTGATTTGTGGCCCCTCTATTTGTTCTTTGAGAACACGGCGACGATCAACTGCGCCATCAATCAATACGCGGAAGTGGAGTTGGAAGTGGGGAACCAAAGTGGCCCCCTGACTCGACCAGCCATCGCGCTCGTGAGCCGGGACCGGGATGTGCGCCAGGACTTCCATACCTACGGTGAGCTCATCGAAGCTTTTGAGGGGGGATACAAGGCCTCTTCTTTGCCCCCGGGGTTGTGGCTCCATGCCCGTGTGGCACGGCACTTTTACGCTCTGTGGCGCCGCATTGCCCCTCTCACCATCTCGACGTCCTGTGCCTCCCCCGCCGGGGCGGGCCTTGGCGGGTCTTCCGCCTTGAACATCGCTCTTTGCGTGGCGCTACGTGAACTGACGTTGGCCAACTACACCGACGACGAGCTTCTCGACGTGGCTCGCGACCTGGAGACCACCGTCATCGAGGTGCCCGCCGGGGTGCAGGATTACTGGTCCGCCCTCCATGGCGGCGTGCAGGCCATCCGCATGGATGCGGGCCGCAAGCACCGCAAGGTGTTTTACAAACAAAAAGACTTCATTGAGTCCCATGTGGTTTTGGCCTACTCGGGGCAATCGCGCAATTCCGGCATCAACAACTGGGCGGTGTACAAGGGCTTCATCGATAAAGATCCCATCATCCGTGAGGCCTTCAAGCGCATCGTGGGCGCAACCGCCCGGGTGGAGGAGGCCCTTGAGCGCCATGACGAGGAGCGGTTTTTCGATGGCATCGGCCAGGAATGGGAGGCGCGCCGCATGCTGGCGCCCACCATTGCCACGGCTGAAATGCTTCAGGCCATGGATGCCGCTCGCGGCGCGGGCGCTCGCGCCGCCAAGGTTTGCGGCGCCGGCGGCGGTGGATGCTTTATCGTGGCTACGCCCCAAGACCGCAAAAAAGCAGTGTCCGAGGCATTGACCCGCGGCGGCGCCACGGTGATTGATTTCCAAGTGGTCGAAGAGCCCTGCCGGGCTCTTGTCACATGAGAAGAAAGGCGAGCCAGGTCAACCGTGATGTGGATCGCTATGTGGGGCTTTCCCTGGGGGGCCCTCGCTCCGATCGTACGGCGCTGACTGTCATCGACTATTACAAAAAGCAACAGAAGGCGTTTATCATCGACGTCTATGAGTCCATCGCGGCCCATGACCATTTCACCGCCGATGAGGTGCTTCTCGACATCATCCAAGAGCTGGGCGAGCAGGTCAGCATCATCGCGGTGGACGCGCCCCTGACCCTTCCTCCCTGCGCCCTGGGGTGTGCCAAGGATTGCCGTGGCTACACCACCTGCCGTCGGCCAGCAGTGTTGTGGATGCGCAACCAACATCGGAAGGCCAAGGCCAGAAATCCCAAGCTCAAATGGTTCGCGCCCTATGTGCAGCGGCCCGTTGATCTTTACTACCGCCACCAAAATCCTGGAGTTGACCTCATGCAGGACGACACCCTGGGGGCCAATCTCGCCCCTCAGGCCGCACGCATGCAGTATTTGAAGAGCCATCTGCCATCTGGCGTTGGCTTGATCGAGGTTTGGCCCAAATTGGCAGTGCTTCAATCCCATGGCGCGCTTGATATCAGCAGGGACGAGGCTCTCTCCTATCGCCACATGGAAGAGGGCGCCTCCATCCGCGAAGATATTCTGGCCTCCATCGCCGACACCTCAGGTCTCTTTCTCTACGAGCGTGATGTGAAGAAGTACGCCCAGAATATGGCAGCCTTTGATTCCTTGGTTTGCGCTTGGGTGGCCTTGCTGAAGGGGCTCCATCGCTGCGCCCCAACTCCCAAGGGTGTACCCGTGGAAAGCGGCTGGGTTGAGCTTCCGTCACTCTGAGAGTCCTACACACCATGGCGCGCTATATTCTCCGCAGATTTATCGCCTCCGCTCTCACCCTGCTTCTCGTGGCAGTGATGATTTTCGCAGCTCTGAAGATCGTACCAGGGGGACCCTTTGATGGGGATGTGGCGCTTTCTCCAGACCTTAGAGCTGCACTTGATGCGCGCTTTGGCCTCGATCAGCCGTGGCCCGTCCAGTTGGGCCGCTATTTGTCGGGGCTCCTCCGGGGTGATTTGGGCATGAGTCTTCGTTCCGGTGGTCAGCGGCCCATTACCGAGATCCTCATGGAGGGGTTACCACTCTCGGCCCTTTTGGGCGTCGTGGCTTTGCTTCTGGCCCTGGGGGGCGGCATACTCCTGGGGGCATTGGCCGCGGCTCGCAAGGGTACGGCCCTGGATGGCGCCATCCGCTCCTTTCTCGCCCTGTGCATGGCCACTCCGGCCTATGTTTTGGCGGCGGCGATGGTTTTACTTTTCGCCCTCCACTGGGCTCTTCTTCCCCCTGCACTGTGGGAAGGCCCCCGCTCTCTGATCTTACCGGCGCTGACTCTGGCGGCCCGGCCCTTGGCCCTGGTGGGTCGCCTCATGCGCACGTCTCTCATCGGTGCCATGGCCGCGGACCATGTGCGGGCTGCCCGGGCCCGGGGTGTTCCCGAGGGCGCACTGCTTTTTCGCCATGCCTTAAAGGGAGCGCTGGTTCCCTTGACAGGGCTCCTGGGGCCACTGGCGGCATCACTTCTTACGGGGTCTTTCGTGGTGGAGGCGGTGTTCGCGTTGCCTGGTTTGGGCCGTCACTTTGTCAGTAGCGTGTTGGATCGAGACCACACTGTGATTTTGGGCATCACCTTGCTTTATGGCGTGACGCTGGTGTGTTTCAACCTGCTCTCAGATATTCTGGCCATGTTGCTTGATCCACGGGTGCGTCCATGAGGAAGGACCCCTTGTCATTCGTTGCGCTCATGGTTTTCGTGGGCTTTGTCCTGGCGGCGTTGCTTGCGCCCTGGCTTTCCCCCCATGCCTTTGATGCTCAAGATTTCAATGCCAGGTTGCTGACCAGTGCCCCGGGGCATCCCCTGGGTACGGACGTCCTGGGCCGTGATCTCTTGTCTCGATTGCTGCTCGGGGCCCGCATCAGCTTGGGTATTGGCGTGACCACCACTCTTGTGAGCCTCGCCTTGGGCGTCAGTCTCGGCGCCTGCGCCGGTTTCTTCGGCGGTGTGGTGGACCTCCTGCTTATGGCTCTCGTGGAAGTGGTGGCGCTCTTTCCACCGGTGCTGCTCGCTATTCTTGCCATGGCCTTTTTGGGCCCCGGGATCACAAGCCTCTTTGTGGCATTGTCGCTGACGGGGTGGATTTCCAGTGCGCGGGTAGTGAGGGCGGAGGTGAAAAGGGCTCTGGTCCAGCCCTATGTGGAAGCCGCGGTGGCCTCGGGTGCTTCGCGGTGGAGGGTGCTCCTGCGCCACGCTTTGCCCGCCGCTGCCGCACCCCTCGGCGTGGTTCTCACTTACCAAATTTCGGCTCATGTCCTCACCGAGTCATTCTTGAGTTTTCTGGGCTTAGGCGTTCAGCCCCCCATGGCTTCCTGGGGGTCCCTGGCCGCGGAGGGCTTTCGCTCTTTACAGTCTCACCCCCGACTTTTGGTCTACCCAGGCGCGGCGCTGACTTTGTGTCTCTTGTCCCTCCAGCTCCTGGGGGATTTGAGAGCCGATCCAAGAACCTATGCCGTTACGAGACAGTAGGAAGAAGATGAGCTTTTTGACCTGTCGCAGTAGGCATAGGTTTTTGGATCGGCTCTGATATGAGAAGGAGAATCCATGAGCACTTCCCTTAAAGATACCATCGCTGACCGCATCCACTCCGTTCTTCCCGCGGAGGCGGGCCTCAGTCGTGATGACCTCATCGCCCTCATCGAGGTCCCCTCTGATGCGAAGCTTGGCGATTACGCATTCCCCTGTTTCCGTTTGGCGAAGACCTTGAAAAAGGCACCGCCCTTGCTCGCTCAAGAGCTGGTCGCAAAGCTGGGCGCCGATGCCAAGGCTACGGGCCCCTATGTGAATTTCTTCATCGACTACGGTCAGCTGGCCAAGAACATTTTGGCCAATGCACTCACCGGAGCCGCCTTCAAAGTGACCCCAGCGCGAAAGCTTCCCCGCACCATGATCGAGTTCTCCCAGCCCAACACCCACAAGGCTTTTCATGTGGGTCATTGCCGTAACGTGGCTCTCGGCGATGCCCTTGTGCGCATGAACCGCTATCTGGGCTACGACGTGGTGGCGGCCAACTACATCGGGGATGAAGGCACCCACATCGCTAAATGTCTTTGGTACTACATGAAGTTCAAGCCCGGCGCCAAACCCGAGGGGAACGCTGGCGAATGGCTCGGGGGCTTTTACACTGCTGCCACCCAAATGGTGGAAGACGCGCCGGATGATCTAAAGATCATCTATCAAAAAGAGATCTCCACGATTCTTCAGAAAATCGAGGGCCGGGACCCTGCCATCACGAAACTTTGGGAAGAAACCAAAGAGTGGTCCATGGATTCTTTTCGGGAGATCTACAGCTGGCTTGGCGTGAAGTTCGATCACTATTTCTACGAGTCTGAAGTCACCGACGAGGCGAGGAAAATCGTCGAAGATGGTTTGAAGAGCGGGGTCTTCGTGAATTCCCAGGGGGCCGTGGGCGTGGATCTGAATGATCTGGGCCTGGGCTTTTGCATGGTGCTCAAGTCGGATGGCACCACCCTTTATTCCACCCGGGATCTGGCGCTGGCCCGGCGCAAGTTCGAGGAGTTCAAGATTGAGCGTTCCATCTACGTGGTGGCAAACGAGCAGGAGTTGCACTTCAAACAAGTATTCAAAATCCTGGAGCGCATGGGTTTTCCACAGGTGAAGAACTGCCACCATCTGTCCTATGGCCTCGTGATGATCCCCAGCGGCAAGATGTCCTCCCGCCTAGGCAACGTCATTTATTTCTCAGCTCTGCGCGAAGGTCTTTTGAATCAGGTCAAGGAAGTGGCCTTCAAGGATCTGGACACGTCAGGGTGGAGTGCCTCAGAGGTAGACGATACCGCCCAGAAGATCGCCGTGGCCGCCATCCGCTACGGCATGATCGCCTCCGACCCCAAGAAGACCATCATCTTTGACATGCCCCAGTGGCTCTCCTTCGTTGGCGATACGGGCCCTTATCTTCTCTACACCTACGTGCGCATGCGCTCTATTTTGCGCAAGGGCGAGTTTACCGGCACTGACGTGGGTTATGTGGACAGCGCTGTATTCCAAGGCGCTGAAGAAAAGGCGTTACTGAAGCGCATCATCAATCTCAATGCCACCGTGGAGCGCGCGGTGAATGACCAGGCCCCCGCCCCATTGGCGTGTTTTCTTTTCGACTTCTGCCAGGAGTTCAACAGCTTTTACGCCAAGACCTCCATCTTGAAGCAGGATGATCCCGCACGGAAGAACACATACCTGGTCTTGGTGGCCGCGCTGGCGGAGACGCTGAAGACGGGCGCTGGCTTGCTCGGCATTGACGTGCCGGAGCGGATGTAGGGCTGGTTTTGCAGGGCATGTGTGCATTTTTCGATGACGTCCATTGCTCAAAATCCCGCCCCCCAGTAACCTAAACGAGGGTGTTCAGAGTGGTATTTTTTCCTCTTTTCCTATTTCTCTTCGCGCTGCCGTCGGAAGCCGCTCTGGAACGACTTGAGGAGTGTGGCGTCTACGAGATCGTGGCCAAATACCAGTGCGCCGATGCTAAGCGGGTTTCGCCCATGGGCTGCATTCTCTTCGTGCATGAAGGAACCCTCAAACAATTCGCTCTCGAAGCGATCGATCCCAAAGCGCTTCTCCTCGGACTCGATGGGCTCACCCTGAAAATGAAGGTTCTCTGGCGTGGGCCGCGCCACTCAAAAAAATCGCAGGTCGAAATCATTGGGCCGCAGCTTCATTTCTTCACTACTGCGCCGAAACCAGAAGAAGTCCTTCGCAAATTAGAAAGCAAGCCATGCCGCGTGGAATAATGGGGATCGGCCTCATCGTCCTTCTCGCCGGCATGTCTTCCGCTCAAGCAGAAAACAGAGCCATTATTTTTGGTGGGGCAGATACTCCAAACAACAGCCTTGAGAAACAAGTCAATCGATTCCTCTACAACGTGGAGGTTTCGTCTGCCGCTTTTGTGGAGGCGGGGTGGAGCGTTCGCGCTCTATTCGGAGGAGTCGAGGCGCGCTGCGAGCTTCCATCGACTGATCCTCGCTGCGCCGAAAACAACTCCGATCCCCTTTGCTGCCCCAGCCGACCTGAGCTCTGGAGTAACCGCCACTTAGCTGAGTTGCTGGCAAAAAATCCGAGCGATATCCCACTGGCCACGAGGGAATCGCTAATCTCAGAGTTACGCCGAGCACGCGACGAACTGCATGCTGGCGATCAACTGCTTTTGCAAATCTCTACGCACGGCGGTGTAGACGTGTTCTGTGGCCCGGCGGATCACGCAAACTCCAATTGCGCACCGATCCCTTTTAATGATCCAGAAATTATGGCGCTTCTGCGCGAACTCAAAGAGGTCAAGCACGTCTCCCTCGGATTCGCCATCAATAGCTGCCACGGCGGAAGTGCTATCCCGGTCTATTCGGAGTTAGGTTGTGTCGTTACTGCAGCGGCAGGAAACGAATACTCTTTTGGCGCCTCGAACCGTCGAACCACCGTCGGTCCCAGTGGGACGTTCACCAGCGAACCGTCCTTGCGCATGAGCTTGGATTTCATTGGGAGCCTAGATCCTCTGCTCACTGAACCCCGTGTCTCATCCACTCCGATGACGTTGGAG
>CAYHWW010000055.1:0-17553 GCA_964360145.1 uncultured Oligoflexia bacterium
CCCATTCGCGGGGGTGGGCGTGGCCCCCCGAATCTCGGGCGGGGTCCGAACCCACCTTCACGACGGGGAGGGCGGTCACCGCCGAAACTGGGGCGGCGGTCGCTGCTAAAGCCACCTTCGCGACGAGGGGGGCGATCACCGCCGAAGCTAGGACGACGGTCGCTGCTAAAACCACCCTCACGACGAGGGGGGCGGTCACCGCCAAAACTAGGACGACGGTCGCTGCTAAAGCCACCTTCACGACGGGGAGGGCGATCACCACCGAACGGGCGCGGCCCGGAGCTCGGGCGGCCACCAAAGCCACCTTCACGACGCGGAGGGCGGTCACTGCCTTCGCGGCGTTCAAAACTGCGGGGACCCGCGTGGCGGGGAGCAGTTTCCTCGCGGCGCTCGGCGCGATCATTGCGCTCTTCACGCTCTTTCCAGGGAGAGAGGCGTTTCTCGCTTCGTTCCGCGCGTCTGTTGACCACGATTTCCGCTTCTGCTTTGTCTTTGCTGTAGCGACTGCGCTTCACCGGTCCATTGCTCTTGGCGGCAGTTTCCGCTTCAGCGACGAGTTTTTGGAAGTCTTCAGCGGTGGCAAAACGGAACTCGCCGGGCTCCATATTGCCGAGCTTGAGGCTTCCGATGCTGGAGCGCACGATGCGGTCCACCAGGATGCCCCGGCGGTTCAAGATCTCGCGGATATCAAGGCTTGCGCCTTCGGTCACTTCCAGGCTCATCCACGTTTTGTTGCTGAGCTTTTCATCCAGGGTGATGGTTTGGAAGCGCAACACGCCCTCTGGAGTGAAGATGCCATTTTTGAGGCCTTCGAGGTCTTCAGCGGTGAAGTGGCCCTTGGCTTTCACGTTGTAAGTCTTTGGCAGTGATTTGGCGCGGAAGAGCTTGTTCACGAGATCGCCATCGTTGGTGAGGAGCAGCATGCCCTCGGAGTTGTAGTCGAGGCGACCCACGGGAACGACACGCTCTTGCACGGCCTTCAAAAGGTGGGAGAGGGTGAGGCGGCCCTCGGGGTCTTCAAGAGAACTCACCACACCCTTGGGCTTGTTCAATACTACGTATACTTTATCCACTTCGGTCATGATCATCTTGCCACTGATCTTGATGTGGTCGGTTTTGGCGTCCGCTTTGGCCCCCAACTCCGTAACCAAGGCACCGTTTACAGTGACGGCCCCTTGCAGGATGAGCTGCTCAGCTTTGCGGCGTGAAGTGATGCCGGCGTTGGCAATAATCTTATGCAAGCGTTCCAGTGCCATGGGTCGTCCTTTAGGTTGCGGAAAAGAGCGACTATATATCATACTTATTGATAATGCCGGACATATTTGGATTGGTGATGACAGGGGGAGGCGCCCGGGGGGCCTATCAAGCAGGTGTGCTGAAGCGCATCGGCGAGTTCTACACGGGAAAACCGTCTCCCTTTGCCGTGGTGGCGGGGGCTTCGGCTGGGGCCATCAATGGGGCCATGGTTGCCGCGACCTCTTTGGATTTCGGGGGAGGATCGATCAAGCTCGCGGACTTGTGGGGTAATATCGAGAGCCGCCGCATTTTCCGCTCAGACCTGGGCTCCATCAGCGCCAAGGCCTCCCAGTGGATCACCGATCTCTCCTTCGGGGGCATGATGGGGGGGGGCAGGGCCCAGTCTCTGTTGGACGCCAGGCCCCTGCGCATGCTCCTGCAGGAGAATCTGCCTCTCAGCGGCATTCAAAAAAGCATCGATGCCGGGGTTTTGAAAGCAGTGGCCGTGGTGGCCACTAACTATACTTCCGGTAAGTCCTACTTCTTCATCCAAGGGGTTCCAGGCCACGCCACCTGGAGGAAGAGCAGGCGCATTGCTCTTGCCACTGAAATATCCGTGGAGCACGTCATGGCATCCTCCGCCATTCCCGTTGTGTTCCAGCCGGTGCAACTCGATACGGCCCACGGTAAGGCCTACTATGGCGACGGCTGTCTGAGACTGACGAGTCCCCTTTCTCCTGCCATTCGCCTGGGCGCCAATCGCATGCTCGCCATCGGTGTGCGTAACCAAAAAGCTGCTGAAATCCTGGCCGGTGAGCATGAGCTGCAGGATCATTCGCCCCCGGTGGCGCAGGTGGTCGGCACCATGCTGAACGCCATCTTCCTCGATCATCTGGATACTGATGTGGAACATCTGGGGCGCATCAATGAATTGCTGAAAAAACAGATGGTGGAGCGCATCGACACGATAGAGCCCATTCGTGAGCTCGAGGTTCTTTCCATATCGCCTTCGGTGGATTTAGGCGCGCTGGCGATGCAGTACAGCAAGCAGATCCCGCCGCTGGTGCGCTATATGCTCCGGGGCCTGGGCACCAAGGAGTCAGAGACCAGCGATCTCATGAGCTACTTGCTCTTCGTGAAGGACTACGCACGGGCGCTATTAGAGATCGGCTACCACGATGCGGATCGGCGCATCGACGAGATCAAGGACTTTTTAAGACCCTGAATAGGCTGCCGAGAAAGGGCCAGATGCGAGGATTTCCGGGCACGAGCCCGGAAATCGGTCAGCGCAGCTGCGCCGAAGCAGGATGCGTAGGCGACGGGAGGAGGAGCCCGGCGACCAAGGCGCACTCCTGTGCGCCGCGTGGAGCGGGCGACGACGACAACGAAGCAGATGGCCCTTTCTCGGCAGCCTACGTTAGTGGTTGCTGCCCCAGGGGCGGTGCGGCCGCGGCATCAAGGCTTCGCGGCAGACATCGCCAGCAAGGGCAGGGACGTTCGCCGTGGCGCGCTGCCAGAGGCCGCGGGCCCAATTCAGCGGAGCTCCAGCGAGGGCCGTGACCCGTGCGGCGATCCCGCGGCGTTCCTTGGGCACCCAAGGTGGCGGCAGGGCGTCATTGCGGCCCAACAAGTCCCAGGCGGCTTTGACGCGGCTTTCCAAATCTTCTTTGCTGAGCTGAGGAGACCAGAGGGCGCGTTCAAAGCCGAAGCGTACTTCACCGCCGGTAAGCTCAAAGGCTAGCGGCGCCATGAGAATGCCCAGGGTGATGTTGTCTAGCCTCAGCGCATTCTCTAGGCCACGATACCAGGATACGAGGGAGAGGAATGTGGCGACTGCTTTGTGTCGGGCTTCCGTGGGGTGGCGCTGAGTCAGATGGCTGTTCGCATCCACTAAGGCCGTCAGTGCGGCGCGGGCTTCATCCATGCGCCCTGCCTTGAGATCGCTCACGATGCCTTGGGCTTGAGCGAAGTAGGTCTCCTTGATGTCCTTGGGGGAATGGCCCGTGAGCTGGGCAATGGCATCTACGGTGACGACGTATTCCGAGAGAGGCACGGCGTGGCCTTCTTGAATGGCGATTTCGAGGGGGCGCTCCACACTTTGGATGAAGGCATGGGCCATGGGGCTCGCCGCGGGGAACTTATAAACGGTCTGAAGCTCGGCGTTGGCGAAGTTGCCTGAGTTGTTGTAGCTGCCCGTGAAGACGTAGGCCCACTCCAGGCCGTCTTCTTTTACGTGGTAGATGTGGGTTTTGTCGTGCCAGACCCAGCGTGCGATGGGGGGACCCTCGGGGTCAGTCTCATCCCGGCCCTCGACGCCGCGGATGTAGACGTAGGCATGGATGCGATCCCGCAGCGCTTTTTTGAAGCCACGCACGTCGGGGGCGTCCCCGGGGCGGAAGACGGGGTAGCCCGCCTCGGCGGCAGTGATGCCCCAGTCGTCCAGGGAGACGAACTTTGCGTCATAGATTTCTTTAGTTTCCCAACCCGGTGCGGCGTCCATGAGCTCTTGCTTGGCGCGGAGCACGGCGCCGTTGGTGTTTACGAAATGGCTCGCCCATTCGCCCAGCATGGCGTTGTTGGCGGGGTCGGCTTTGATTTTATCGAGCATGTTCTTCAGGACATAGTCGACCTTGCGCCGGTTCAACTCGAAGCGGCCTTGGGTGTACGCCGCTTCCGCGAAGGAGCCATCAGCGTAGGTGACGCGCAATGGGGCTATTTCAGGGATTTCTGACGTGGTACGGCCAGCCCGGTACCCCGTGGCCATGGCGTCGAGGTAGGCCAAGTGGTAGGCGGCGAGGAGGGGTTCCGCACCTTCCATGAGGCGATTGAAGCGGGGGTTGTTCGTCCAGTTATGGGTGCTGTTCATGTCCCTCACCACGCGACGTTGCGGCCCCGCGCCGAGGATGGCCAGCAACTGCTTCTGGTGCATGAGGGGATGGCGTTCCTCTTCCCCGCTGGCGCCGGGCCCGTAGAGGGGTTGACTCACGATTTGGTAGGGGCTTTGACCGAAGTGGAAACCCGCGGCGCGGAGCTTCGTGAGCTCACGGCCCATGGGGTTGTCCTTGATGGTGGCCTCTGAGAAGCGGGAGTGGTGGCGCTCGCCCTTTTTGAATTCCGCCTCCATGCTCTCGTTCAAGTCCGTGATGAGGGTGATGCGGCCGATGCAACCGCTGGTTTTCGCCGCGATGAGGGCATCCACGATGGGGGCGAAGCCCATCTCGTAGCGGGCGATGATGAGTTCTTTTTCCGCGGCGGAGGCACTAGTGCCTGCAGCGTCGGCGCAGAGGGCCTGGATGGCGGCGATTTCCCGGGCGATGAGGTCATCGTCGGATACGACGCGGGCATCCGTATTGGGGTAGGGGTGGCTCACGGCCAAGAGGCGGATGGCGCTGTCCGCGGAAGGCAGGGCGGAGTGCGCCCCCTGGGGGGCTGGGATGGCCTTCGCACGACCCGCTTGGGCTGAGAGGCAGAAGAGCAGGGGTATGAGAGCCAAGAAGAAAGACAGAGAGCGATGCATGCGAAGCGTCATGGCCCACACCCTTCTCTTTAATTGCTGGTGTTCGTCAAGGGGCCGAGGGTGCAATCCCTAACACACCATCGACGAGTGCTAACAACCGCAGGCGTCGAGGCTCGATGTGGTCGCGGGCGTAGTCGGTGTAGTAAACATCGGGGAAGAGATCTGGCTGGCGGGCGACATCGACCCGTAGGGCCGCGAGGGAATCTCGCCAAAGGATCAAATCTTCTTCAGTGGCGCCAGCGCCGTGGCCGGGGCCTGGGCGGGTCATGATGAGGATGCGGGCATTGCCATCCAGCGCGAGGAGAAGGTCTTCAGCCTCGAAATAATAGCTGCGCCCCACCTGTTGGTTCAGGGGCACCCCTTCGTTGGCCTGGCGCCAGATGCGGGTGTAGAAATCCGAGGCCTCCGTGCTGGGAGCATGGACCTCCCGTGGAGTGCTCGCTTCGATGATTTCGTCCGGGCGCATGAAGTCCGGCGTGACCCGATACATCACTGACTGGAACTCGCTGACGGGCTGTTGCCAGGCAGGCGAGATGGCGGCGGCGATGATCACCCCCATGGTGGTGCCGATCACTCCTTGTTTGACGAAGTCGGCACTGCGGGAAGCCATGTGCTTGGAGAAGTCAGTGATGCCGCGCCAGCGGTCTCGCCAGGTCTTCGGGCCCAGGCGCACCAGTTCGGCGGCGATGAAAAGCTCAAAGAGCTTCTCAGTGACCAGGCCCGCGGTGAGCTGGGTGGGCTCCCGCTGGAAAAGGAGTGGGGCGAGCTTGGCATTGAAGTATTGGCGATTCTCTGGCTCGTTCACTACAGCCATGAGGGCGTGGCGCTTGAAGTAGCCCATCTCCATGGCGCGCCCATAACGCTTGAGCAGACTGCGGACCTGGGGTGCCGCATCATTAAAGCGCGGGGCCAGTGGTTCGGACCAGTGGGGGTCGGCAACGAGGGCCGTGCGGCAGATGGCATGGGGGTCAGGAGGCAGAATCTGCCCGTTACCCTCCGCGGCGAAGGCCAGGGACCCTGGAAAAAGCAATTGAATGAGTGAGAGGATCCCTATGAACCTCTTCTGTTGAGTCAAGTCCGGCGCCCCCCCTTGTGGGTTGTGGGGCGAAGCCTTACACTGAAAATATGGGTTGTCGCCACATGAAAGTTCTCGTGCTGATGATGGTTTGCTCCGTGGCGTGGGCACAGCCGCCGCGGCAGCGCCCGGCAAAGGCCGCACGCAAGCCCGCGTCGAAGACCACGGCGCGCGCGCCAGCATCGCTGCCTCCGCTCAGCACTCCCGCCGATCGCAGCCTTCCCCACGGCATTCCCCTGTTCCCTGGCGCCGCGGCGGAAGCAATGGTGGCTGCCAGCAGCAAAGACAACCGTCACTTCCTCGTGGGAAGTTTCATCGCCAGCGTTTCTTTCGATAAGGCCGTGTCTTTCTATAAACCGCATGTGCAGAAAATCCCCCCCATGAAGCTGAGCGCCTACGGCCCCTACAAAATCACCCAGGGCTGGCTCAAGGGCTTCAAGCGCGGCGAGTACGTCTTCCGCGTGCATCTCCTGAGCCCCGTGGTGGATGCTCAGGGCAAGCCCAATCCCAAGCTCACTAGGATCCAGTATTTCATGGAGACGAACTAGAGGGCGCGGCCCTGGAGAGATGCCATGGCCACCATGGTGCGCAAGGAAGTTCTCATTCTCGACGATGATCCAGACCTGAGGGTCATGGTGAGGAAAATCCTTGAGGCCGCGGGCCTGGTGGTGCGGGAGGCCAGCAACGTGGCCCAGGCTTTAGCCATGGTGAGGGAGCGGGCCCCTCATCTGATCCTGCTGGACCTGGAGCTTCAAGGGGATGAAACCGGTTTTCAGTTCCTGGAGGCTCGCCGCACGGACTTGAGTCTTGCCCAGAGCCCCATCATTGTCCTCACCGCCACGCGGGATCGCAAAGCGGTGTACCGGTCGATATCGCTGGGCGCCAACGACTACATTGCCAAGCCGATCAATGCGGTGCTGCTCCTCCAAAAAGTGCGTAAGGCCGTGAGCCTTGACGTGGGTTTTGCCAAGGTGGAGTTCCCCGCGGATCGCCGCCCCCGGGTTTTCATGGTTGTACCGAGCACCATCATCCGCATGTCCAGCGCCGGCTTTACGCTGGAGGCCCCCCTGAAAGTGGTGGACCGGGACGATGAGGGTAAGCCGGTGAAAGCTGATATCCAAGTGCGGGCACCCCTCCTGGACGAGGTGGGTGCCACCAAATCCGTGTATAGGCCCGCGAGTCGTCGCCCCACGCCCAGCATCGCGGCACCGGGCCAGTACGTGACGGAGTTCTCTTTTTACGGCCTCACCGACCGTCAGGCCGAGAAGGTGCGCAAACTCACGAGGAAGTGGCCCTCATGAGCTCTTTGCTCAAAATCCAGTCCATGAAACCCTTTGCTCTTTGCGTGGATGACGACCCAGATTTCAATCGCATCATACAGTTCATCTTGAAACGCCTCGGCATGGATACTGTTTCCGTGACAACGCCGGCGGCCTTTTTGAAGTCCTTGAAGGAGCGCCAGCCCGACCTTTGTCTCATTGATCTTCATTTCGGTGACTTGAATTCGGGATTCCTCCTCATCCAGGCCGTACGCAAAGTGGTGGGGCCCCACCTCCCCCTGGTGGTGGTCTCCAGTAGCGCTGATCGTCAGTCCATCGCCCATGCTCTCGAGATCGGCGCCAACGACTATTTCGTGAAACCCGTGGACGAGGAGCTCATCGCCAGCAAGCTCCAGCGCTACATTGATTCCGATGAGATGAAGCAGGCCGCGGAGCCGCTCAAGCAGGTGCCCGAGGATCTTGCCCGTGCCTATGCCTCCCTCCCCGTGGACATCACCGAGATCGATGAGTTGGGCATGAAGCTTTTATCCCCGCACCTCGTCTCGAAGGGCACCGCGTTGTACTTGGACCATGCCTTCATCCATGAGGTGACCGGGAAGAAACACCCGGTGTTGGCCACTGTGACGAACACCTGGGTGGACAACGATGGTGTGCAGTTCGGCGCCTATGCGGAGTTCGATGATGCGGATGAGGATCTGCGGGCATCGGTGCGACGCTGGATCGTGGCTAATATGCGCTCTGGGGTGAAGCCTCCTGAGGCTGTGTAGCTTGGCCGTGTCCTGCAAGGCTGTCAGTGCTTGAGGTAGATCGTCGATAAACGTTTACATATCCAGCGGCTTGTCGCCGCGGGTGTCCCGTTCCTGCTCCGGTTCGCCGCTGACCTCTTCCCAGCTCATGCCGTCGCTGGCGGCGACCCTGGGGGCCTGGGGCGTGAGCTGTTCCTCTTCATCCTCGCCGATCTCTGAGGCGGAGGCCGCCACCATTTCGGCGGCGATGGCGTCTGCCTCTTCGCTGGTTGCAATCACTGCGGCTTCGACGATCTCAGGCATGGACACCACGGGCTCAGGGCCCAGTTTCTCAAAAATCTGCTCGTCAGTGGCGTCCTGGGCCCGCATTTCAGCGGCTTTCATGCGCCAGCGCTCTTGGGCCTTCTGCCCTTCGATGTAGTCAGTGGACGTGCGGATGCCCTCGATGGTGGAGCGGATGGCGTCCAGCTCCGTATCCAGTTTGCTGTCGTCAAAGAGGATGGTTCCGAGGCTCGCGTCCACCATGCCGCCGAATTCGGCGAGCCGCATCAGATCCTCTTCTTCGAGGCCCACTTCGGCCTGGGCCACCATGCCTTCGATTTCGCGGAGCGGAGGCAGTTGGCCCAAGTCCTTCAAGCAGAAGAGTTCGAGGAACTCGTGGGTGGTGACATACAAAATGGGGCGGCCCGGCAGCTCGGAGCGGCCTTCCATGCGCACCAGTTTCTTATCCATGAGGGTACGCAGGAGATAGCCGCAGTCCACGCCGCGGATCTGGTCGAGCTCGTCTTTGGTGACGGGCTGCTTGTAAGCCACGACAGAGAGCGCCTCCATCATGGTGCTGGTGAGTCGCAGGGGCTGGGTCTTTACGAGGTTTCGCAGCACGGCGGCCATGAGGGGTTTGGTGCGCAACTGCAAACCAAGGCTCACTTCCGAGATTTCAATGCCCCGATGGTCCTTCTGATACTCCTCTTTCAAGGCCTGGATGAGGCGGCGGTACTGGGAGAGTGGCACCGTTTTGTCGATGAGGGCCCGCAGCCGGGGCAACGACACGGGTTTATCGTGCATGAAAAGGAGGGCCTCCATGGAGGCCGTGAGGGTTGCCTCTTGCTCCGCGGTGAGCTCTGTTTTGGTGCCGTCCGCTTCCGCCATGGCCTCCTCAGCCTGAGCCGCGGCCTCTTCGGCGGTGGCGGCGGCTTGGGCGGCTTCCAGCAGCTCCAGCTCTTTTAAAAGAGTGGCCTCCTGTGGTGCGTTCTGGTCTTCGGCACTATTCAGTTCTTCGTTCGTCATGGTCGTCCTCGGTGTCATGGCAGCGTCGCTGCCACGCTGTCATGGGCCTTGTACTGGAAGCCCGTCATGAGAGTGGGGTCAAGGGCATCAATGGGTTCGTAAAGCAGGATGTAGATTTCAGTGAAGCTCTCGTTTTGCATGACCCGCAGCTTTTTCAGGCGTGCGAGCTCCAACAGCGCGATGAAGGTCACGACGATGTCGGTTCTCGTCATGTCCTCGTTGATGATCTTGGAGAACTCGGTGCGTACCCCGACGGTGAGAAGCTGGCCCAGCTGCATGATGCGCTCGGGAAGCGAGATAGACTCGCGGATGATGATCTTGGTGCGTTTGCGAGAGCGCCTCAGCACATCCTGGATGGCAAGGGCGAGCCCCGTCATTTCCATCTCTTTCCAGATGAGGTGTTTCTCAGGTGCAGGCACGTTGGGGCGAGAGAAAACATCGACTCCGAGGCGGGGCAGCGCGAGGATCTTGTACCCAGCCTCTTGGAAGGCCTTCAGTTCCCGCAGCCTCCGCAGGAGTTCTTCTTCGCTCTTGGGGAGCTCCGTGTCATCGGCGAGCAGCGCCCCGTCGTCGCCGCCGGGCAGAAGCTTCTTCGACTTGATGTAGATCAGGATGGAAGCCATCAGGAGAAACTCGCTGGCGATGTCCACGTTGATCTCGCGCATGAGATTCACGTACTGCACGTATTGGTCGGTGATCTGGTGCAGGCTGATGCTCGAGATGTCGAGCTCGTTCCTCTGGATGAGGAAGAGCATGAGATCCAGGGGACCTTCAAATTGGCTGGTGCGGACTTTGAGTAAATCCATCAGATCTTCATGGCCTCCCGGGTTTCTTCCATGACCTCTTGCGCGATGCAGCGCACTGCATCGGCGCCTGCCATGAGAATATCATCTACGGTCTTCGGGTTCTTCGTCAACTCGGCTCGGCGATTCCGGATGGGATCGAGCCACTGGTTCACCTTCGTGGCCAAAGCCCCTTTGCACTGGCCACAAGAAAGCTTGCCCGTGCGGCAGTCGGCGTTGATTTCATCCACGGCAAGCCCCCCCGTGCGGGGCGTGAAGAGCTTCTGGTAGGTGAACACGTTGCAGATGTCGGGATTGCCGCCGTCGCCTAAGCGCGCTTTGGCGGGGTCCGTGATCATGGACTTCACCCGCTTCTCCACGGTTTTGACATCATCGCCCAGCATGATGGCGTTGCCATAGGACTTGCTCATCTTGCGGTTGTCCGTGCCGAGGAGCTTCGGCACCGCGGTGAGCAGCGGCTTGGGCTCGGGGAACACCTCTCTTTTATAAAGGTGCGTGAAGCGCCGTATCATTTCGCGGTTGAGTTCGAGGTGGGGCACCTGGTCTTCTCCCACGGGTACCAGGGTGCCGCGGACAATGGCGATGTCGGCGGCCTGGAGCACGGGGTAGGCGAGGAAGCCTAGGGTGGAGGTGTCCTTGGGGGCTCCATGGGGGGAGCCCTGATGCGCCGCAAGCTGCTCTTGCTGGTCTTTGTAAGTGGGGTTGCGTTCCAGCCACCCCAGCGGCGTGATCATGGTGAGGAGCAAGTTCAGCTCCGCCACTTCTTTGATGTCAGACTGTACGTAGATGGTGCACTTCGCGGGATCGAGCCCACAGGCGAGCCAGTCCACGACGTTGTTCCTGCGGGCGCCGCGGATCACTTCCGGATTTTTATAATCGGTGGTGAGCGCATGCCAGTCGGCGGCGAAGACGTAGCATCGGTGTTGGTTTTGCAGCGTGAGCCAATTGTCGATGACACCGAAGTAGTGGCCCAGGTGCAGGTCGCCGGTGGAGCGCATGCCCGAGAGCACCGTGGGCGCAAAAAGGCGCTTCTTCTCGCTCATAAAATAGAGATCCCGATGCCCACCTGTCCAAAGAGGAGGAGCCAGAAACGCAAGATCAGCTCACTGACCACCATGACCGGCACCCCCACGATGTAGTTCAGGGCGCCAGAGAAGAGAAGGGCGAGGAGGATCCAGAAGCCATAGGTCTGGAAGCTCTCGATCTTTTTCACCTGGTTGTAGCTCAAGAAAGCTTCGATGGCTTTGCTGCCATCGAGGGGCGGGATGGGAATGAGGTTGAAGAAGGCCAGCGAGAGATTGATGCCGATCAAAGCCTTCGCCATTTCCACGAAGGGTTTGGTGAGGGAAAATGCGGGGGTGGCCACGAGGCCGATGAGCAGGGCGCCGCCGAGGAAGGCCAGCAGCAGGTTCATGGCAATGCCCGCCATGGAGACGAGAAAGAGCCCTCGGCGGTAGGGCTTGAGCCGATTGTAGTTCACCGGTACGGGTTTGGCCCAACCAAAGAGGATGGGCACGCCGGTGAGCATGTTGATGAGGGGGAACAACACGGTGCCGATGGGATCGATGTGGGGAAAGGGGTTCAGGGTCTCGCGCCCCAGCTCCCGGGCAGTGAAATCACCGTGGCGCGAGGCGACGAAAGCATGGGCCGCCTCATGGAAGACAATGGCGATCATGAAGGGAATGAACTGGGCGAACACGAGCGGCAGGCGCTCTAAGAAAGAAGCTTCCATGGATGGCAATAACGTACCCGAGGAGTAGCGAAGACGCTAGCGCCTCTTACCCCGGCCTAGAGGGTGATGTTCTTCCACGATGCGTGCCAAGCCCCTTGTGGTGACGTGACTGTAGATCTCCGTGGTGCTGATGTCGCTGTGGCCCAAGAGTGCCTGGAGGGTGCGCAGGTTCATGCCTTCATCGAGCAAGTGGGTGGCGAACGCATGTCTCAGCTTGTGGGGGGATGGCAGCGGATCAAGCCCCGCCGCCCGGGCGTGGCGCTTTAAGATGAACCAGGCCCCCTGGCGCGTGAGGGGGGTGCCGCGGTCGCAGAGAAAAAGTTCTTCGGGGGGCGCCCCCTGAGAAGGCAGGAGCAGGGGGCGGCTCTCCGTGAGATAAAGTTTGAGCAGCGTGATGGTGCCGACGTCCAGGGGCATGAGGCGGGTCTTGCTGCCCTTGCCCGTGATGCGGGCGAAACCCGCCGCGCTGTCCACGTCGCCGGGTCTTAAACCCACGAGCTCGCTCACTCGCAAGCCACCGGCGTAGAGCGTGCGCAGCAGCAGCGCGTCCCGCAGCTTCAGTGGCGGGGCTAAGCGCAGGTCCGTGGCGGGGGCGGTGAGCAGTCGCTCCACCTGCTCGCGAGAAAGCACCGTGGGCAGGGTGCGCGGCGTTTTCATGGAGGTGAGGGCGGCTGCCGGGTCATCGCCGCGGCGCTGACTTGAGGCGAGAAAAGCAAAGTAGAGGCGCAGGGCCGAGGTCTTGCGGTTGCGGGTGCGGGGTGAAGCCCCGCTGTCCAGGAGGGAGCCGAGGAATTCTTTGAGATCATCCGTGGAGGCGTCAGGGAGCGCCACGGCGCGTTTCGCAAGAAAGGCTTGGGCGATTCTGAGATCAGCAAGGTAGGCGGCCAGCGTCAGTGGCGCCAACCCTCGGTCTACTTTCAAGTAGGCGGCGAAGTGCTTGTAGGCGTTGGCGTCGTTGGAGCTTGGTTCCACATCTCCAGTTTACAGTATTTTAGAAGACGATGAAGCTGCCGTTGTTGGGGCCGGTGAGCAGGAAGGCTTGCCCACCCAGGATGTTACTCCAGGTGCTGAGGTCAATGCCGACGCCGACAATCTGCCGACCGCCCAGTTCGCGGGCCATGTATTCTGGTGACAGCGTGATGACGCCGCTCAGGGGGATGCCAGAGCCGTTGTAGGTGCCGACGCTGACCGAGATGTTAGTGCGGCCATCGCGGGAGTAGTAGAAGCGCTCTTGCTTTTGCATGGTGGAGCCGTAGGCGGCCACCGTGCCCAGGGAGAGGGCGCCCCAGCTATGACCCAGGATGAAGAGGTCTTCAGAGGTTCTGCCGCCGATGGCGTTTTGGAAGTAGGCATAGGTGCCGTCGCTGCCAAGGTTGCCCGTGGTCGCCATGAACTGGCCTGCGAGGAGGCGGCCAGTGGATGTCAACTGGCCGGTGCCCGAGAAGGACACGACTTGGCTGCCGTCGGCCTGGACGCCGCTGGGGCCCACACTGACGCCGCCGGTATTCACTCCGACGCCCATGCCACCGTTTTGGTCTGCCGGGTTGTCGCTGCCGCAGGCAGAGAGCGCCACGGTAAGGATTAGTAGCAGGGCTTTCGATATTTTCGCGTATTGCGTTTTCATAGACTCCTCCAAAGAGCACTCAACTCACTCAGAGGGCATTAGTGCAGCCCCCGTGCCAGGGTGTGTCACGGGGGAGACAGGGGCGGTGCACCGTCATAAACTATTGATATTTATAGATAATATCGTATATCCAGATATGTTGGGTCTCGGGCCTGGCAGGGTGGGGATCGCCTGCCTGAAAGGCAGGCGTCAACGGATTAGACAGTTTCCCCATTCTATAAATGGCTTATATTTGCAAACAAGAAGGGCTGTCTGACAAGCCCCTGTGCTATAGGCGCTGCCATGGTGCGCCCCCTATTCATGGTGTTTTGCCTCCTTTTCAGCCTTGCCGCCCCCGCAGGGGCACAGCCCCTGCCCCTCAAAGTGGCCCTGGCCCAGCTGAACCCCCTGGTGGGCGACTTCATCGGCAATGCGCAGCAGATCGCGCGCGCTTATGAAGACGCAGCAATGCTTGGCGCTGACCTTGTGGTGACGCCGGAGTTCATGCTGCCGGGCTATCCCGCCTACGATTTGCTCGACCGCTCCGCGGACTGTTTTACCCGGGTGGAAGAAGGGCTAGCCATTATTAAAGAGGCCACGCGCCGCGTGAGCCGCCTCTTGGGCTACGACGTTCCTGTGATCGTGGGCCATGTGGCCCGCACGCCCTATGACGGCGCCAAAGATAAGCAGAACGTGGCCTCTGTCATCCTCAATGGCGAGATCGTCTTTACCCAGTCCAAAGTGCTATTGCCCACCTACGACATCTTTGATGAAGCGCGCTACTTTGCGCCCGCCCGGGAGCAGCGCGTATGGGAATTCAAGGGCGTAAAGATCGCCATCGCCATCTGTGAAGACTGGTGGTTCGAGGACGTCGACGCCGAAGGCCGTCACCTCTACGACTTCAACACCATCCAGAACTTCAAGGACCAGGGCGCCCAGCTTGCTATTTCTCTCTCTGCGAGCCCGTACAACCGCGACAAGCAGGTCGTGCGTGAGCGCCTCCACGGCGAAGCGGCACGGCTTTTGGGCGCGCCCCTCATCTGGGCGAATCAGTGGGGCGCCACCGATGGCGTGCTCTTCGATGGCAGAAGCTTCATCGTCGATGAAACCGGTTTCGTGCGCGGGCGTCTGAAAGCTTTCGCTCCCGATGCAGCCATTGTGGATTTCACTGGCAACGTCATCGAGGTGACCCACGTCTCCACAGTGCGCACAGAAGCCTACGCGCCGGAAGCGAACTTCAAACCCCGTCTTCCTGCCCCTTTGCAGGCGGTCATGGATCGCTTGCAAACTAGTGTGTCCATCGGCAACAACGAAGACGATGTGGTCATCATGGCCATCATCATGGGGATTCGCGAGTATGCTCGCAAAACGGGCCATCGTCGCGCCATCCTGGGCCTCTCCGGTGGCGCGGACTCCGCCGCCAATGCCGCCGTGGTGGCGCTTGCCCTGGGGCCCGAGAATCTGCTCACCTTGGGCATGAAGACGGAATTCACCCGCGTGGGCAGCGTCACCGACGCCAACGTCATGGCCCGAAACTTTGGTTTCACCTACGAAGATGGTTCCATCCAAGAAGAGTTCGAAGCCTATGTGCGCAACAATCCCATGCCCGCGCGCCTCCAACGCATTCTCGATGACCCTGCCAGCCCTGCCGATGAGGTCGCCCGCATCGACGCCCGGCGCCGCACCCAGCTCGAGAATGCCCAGGCCCGCATCCGCATGACCCGTCTCTTTGGCCGCGCCAATCTTGAAGGCGGCATGATCCTCATGGCCACGAGCAACAAAAATGAACTGGGCAATGGTTACTTCACCCTCCATGGCGATTACGCCGGCGGTCTTTCGCCCTTGGGCGACCAGGGCAAGCCCGAGGTGTGGCGCTACATGGCGCGTATCAACGAGCTCGCGGGCACTGAGCTCATTCCCGCCGCCATCATCACGAAGCCTCCGTCCCATGAGCTGTCCGCAGGCGTGGTCACTACCGACGACATCCCGCCATACCCCGTGCTCCATCGCCTCTACCACGGCTACATGGTGGACGGCCGCAGCGTGGAAGACCTCACCCGTGAGTTCGGCCCCCTCTTCGCAAACATGCCGGCGCCCCAACCCAAGTGGGCGGGGCCTGATTGGGTGCAGCGGGCGATCCAGCTCTTTGAGCGCAACGATCACAAGCGTCGCCAAGAGATTCAGATTCTGCGCACCACCCGCAAGGCCTTCGGCTACGGCCGCCGCGTGCCCATCGCCAAGAGATGGGAAGTGGGTCGGCCCGTGGTGGCGGTGAGTTGCGCCGGGGCGTTGGAGCCTTAGGGGTGGTGGAGCGAGGCCGTGGCGCCCCGGCATTCCTCAAAAAGCAGGAATGCGAGCGCTAAAGCATGGTTTCAATGCTCGGATTCCTGCTTTTTGAGGAATGCCGGGGGCACAGCATGCGCGGACTTACAGCACGGAACAGCGCCCGGCGCCGCTTCTGCGTTTTTCCACCGCCGACAGCACTTGGCGTTCAGGCGTCATCTCGCCTCTGGCCTTGATTTCCCAGAGACTGCGGTAGTCGTCCAGGGCCTGGGCCAGCGACGCGGCGAGTTTACCCTGGTAATCCCGGCGGAGGAGGCGAGCCCGTTCCGTGGGGTTGCTCGCAAAACCCAGTTCTACAAGGATGCTGGGCATCTGGGTTTGCATGAGGACGTAAAAGAGGGCCTGGCGCACGCCGCGGCTCTTCGCGGGGATACCACTGCGGCGGAGGCCACTGATGAGGCGGTTCTGGGTGGCGCAGGCGAGCTCCACGGAGTCTTGATAGTTGGCGGTGGTTTCGAGGTCACTCAAAATCAGTGAGACGGTGGAAGGGTTGTGTCCCCTGCCGTTTTCGATGGTGGCTAGGCGCTGGGCGGAAGCATTGGAGGAGGTGTTCAAGACGTAGGTCTCAATGCCGTGGTCCTTGTGGCTGAGGCTTGAGTTGATGTGAAGGGAGACGAATACGGAGGCACCAGCATTGTTCGCCACGGCGGCACGCTCTTCGAGGGATCGCGTGCTGTCCGTGGTGCGTGTGAGTACAGAGCGGATGCCCCGGGCCTTGAGGGCTGCGACGAGGCGGAGAGTGGTGGCAAGCGTCAGCTGTTTTTCCGCGACCGCTTTGCCATGTTCTGTGTGGATGCATCCTGTATCGCCGCCCCCGTGGCCCGCATCGATGGCGACGATGAAGGGCAGCGGTGCAGCGCTAGCGAAGGCAGAGGAAAGGAGCAGGGGGAGGAGACGTAATACAGGGGCCTTCATCATTGACTCAGTTTAGTCGGACTTGCGACGCCTGGGGAGTTGCAGCTCATGCCCTGGGAAAAATTTGCCGGAGTAAAAGTAACTAAGAGCGGCTAGCAAAATTAAGTTTTAACAAAGCGGTGGCAGATCAGACACATGGCTAAGGCGATGAGCGCCTGGTGGGTGGTGACGCTGCGCTCCTCGCGCACCTTGAGCTTACGGAACTGATGCAGCCAGGAGATGCTACGTTCGACCACCCATCGAGACTGGCCGAGTCCACTGCCATGAGGAGTGCGACGTTTGGCTAAGATCGGTTCGATGCCCTTTTTTTCAGTGCTCTCCGATGCGGGGCAGAGTCATAGGCCCGGTCGCCTTGAATACTCTTGGGTCGATGACGAGGATGCCCCCTCTTCCCACGTACGGCAGGGATCTTCTCGACGAGGGGAAGGAGCTGAGTCACATCGTGGCGATTGGCCCCTGTCAGGATGATGGCAAGTGGAATGCCATTGGCGTCTGTCAGCACATGATGTTTACTACCCAATTTCCTCCGATCCGTGGGGTTTGGGCCTGCCCCGAAGGCCACTGACCTGTTGCCGGTAAAAACTCCCATGGCACTCCAGTCTTCAGAGAGAAGATAATCCCTGCCATGACCTTGCGAGCATCTACGGGGCGTCGCCCCGCGTAGCGAACATGACGATTCCTTCGCTTAGGCTTAGGAATCAATGGCTCGATGCGTTGCCATAGGTCGTCGGAAAGAATAGGTTCGGCCATGGCTGACCTCCAATTCGACGATTTATACCCTAGGCGACGATGGGCGGCGGTGAGTTAATTTTGCTAGCCGCTCTAAGTACCTTTTACACAAAAAAATGAGGTTTATCGGGCTTTGGAGTGGGTACTGGGGCCGAAGACTTCTTCAGTGGTGCTTCCGTGGTGTGCGCTACAAAGGAGATGCAGGTTATCTACGGTGTGCCCACCGCCGAGAGCGAAGGGCTGGGCGTGGTCGAAATGCAAAAATCGCGTCGCGCCGCAGTCTTTGA
>CAYHWW010000056.1:0-17303 GCA_964360145.1 uncultured Oligoflexia bacterium
GGGGGCGCCGCCCCGGGGGGGGGGGGGGCTCCCCAATACAACTAAGCCCCCCGGAAAAAGACCGAGCCTACGGTCAAGTCTCGTATTTATAACCCACGCCGTAGACGGAGATCACGTGTCGCGTCAGGTCGGGGACTTTTTTGCGGATGGCGCGGATGTGCACGTCGATGGTGCGCTTCTGGGCTTCGCCGCCTTCGTTCCATACCTGTTTCATGATGTCATCCCGAGGTACCACGGCGCCGCTGCTCTCCATGAGAACCCGCAAAATATCGAACTCGGTGTTGGTAAGCTCCACCGGCACGCTGTTGTAGAAGGCCTCGCGGCTGTCCAACACCAGCTTCAACTTGCCCTGGGCCACGGTCTTCGGCTCTTTGCGCAACTGATCGCGGTCCCTGAGGCGGGCTTTGATGCGAGCGACGAGCTCTTTGTAGTCGAAGGGCTTCGGTAGGTAATCGTCGGCGCCAAGGTCCAGGCCGCGGGCGATGTCGCTCACCGTGTTTTTCGACGAGAGAAAAATCACGGGTATGCCCTTGGTCACCTCGTCTTGCTTCAAGAGCTGGCAGGCGTCGTAGCCATTCATGATGGGCAAGATGATATCCAAGACGATGAGGGCGGGGTGATTGGCCTTGGCAAGCTCCAAGCCCAGCACGGCGTTCTCCGCCGCCAGCACCGTGAAGTCCTTGGACAGCACCATCTCCAGGTAGCGTCGCGTATCGGCGTTGTCCTCGATGATGAGGATGCGCTCCTTCTCTTGACTCAAAGTTTCCTCGGAAGGGTGGGGTTTGAGCTGTAGAAGAGCGCCTTCATGATATCGCGGCGAGTGATGATACCCTTCAAGTGCCCTTCGCGGTCAATGACGGGAAGGCGGCGCACCTTTCTTTCCGTGAAGGCGTGCAGAATGTCTGTCCATGTCGTGTCTTCGGGGATGGAGTGCACCTTGTGCGTGAACTCGATGGGGCACTGGAGGTCGATGGCGGCGTCAGAGCCATCCTTCTGAATGGTCTTGATCACATCCAGCTCCGACACGACGCCGATCAAACGGTTGGTGCGGTCCACCACGGGGAAGCCGGTGATGCGGTTGTTCACAAGGAGCTTGATGGCCTCCTCCACGGTCATGTTGTCTCGTCCCACCACGAGTTCCGTGGTCATGATGTCTTTGGCTCTAGTGTTGTCGTGCATAACAACATTAGTTTAGATCAAAAAACGATCGCTGCCGAGAGGTTCTCAGGCCGCCTTCTTGATCTTGGCCTGTGGCGTTTTTGCCGCATCCCCCATGAGCTTCTGATGCTCGCGGAGGAAGACTTTCACGAATTCAGGGTCGAACTGCACGCCAGAGTAGCGCTCCAGCTCCGCGTAGGCTGTTTCCACGGGTAGCGCACTGCGGTATGGGCGGTTTGACGTCATGGCGTCAAAGGTATCGGCGACCAGAATGATACGTGACTCCAAGGGGATTTCCTTGCCGACGAGCTTGTCAGGGTATCCTTCGCCATCGAAGCGCTCGTGATGATGGCGCGCTCCGGGGGCCGCGGCGCGGAATTCGTCGATGAGTTCGATGATTTCACCGCTATAGGCCGCGTGTTTCACCATGATCTCTTGTTCTTCAGGGGTGAGGCGCGCTGGTTTCAGGAGCACGCAGTCAGCCACGCCCACTTTGCCGATGTCATGGAACATGGCTGAGTATTCCAAGGTCTTCAGGTTCGCCAGGCTGAGCTGGGCGCCCCGGCCGATCATCATGGTGTACTCCATGACTCGCATGCTGTGGCCGTAGGTATAGGCATCCCGCAGCTCCAGCGTCTTCATGAGGGCTTGGCCCACTTGGCTTAAGAGGCGCTCGTAGTTGGCCCGGAGATCCTGATTCTCTTGGGTCATTTTGAGGATCATGGCCATGACCGTATCGGGGATGGGCAAATCCTGCCCCGGGGCACCGTGTGAGTGGCCATGGTCGTGAACATGATCAGGGGCCTGATCATGTTCCTGGTGCACAATTTTCAGACGCTTGGGGCGGCTCACGGGACGTCCTCGTCTTACATCCTTCGGCTGTCTCAGCGGAATCATTAAGGGCCTGCGCGCGCATCGGCAGATTCCACAGCGTTAGGGCTCGCGCAACAATAACTTCCCATTTTCGCATCCCATCTTCCGGCCATCTTTGCCCGCTACTCAGTCGCAAAATCCTCAGAATAGCCCTGCTATTCTTCCGGTTTGGCTTCTTCCGTGGCGGGCAAATCTGACCGAAATCTGGGCGCGAATTCTGGGAAGTTATTGTTGCGCGAACCCTTAAGATCGACCCTGGGGGCGCCGAAGAGCTCATCGATGACTAGGATGTGCGCGTTCTCCCTCATCTTCTTTCTCGTGGCCGCCCCGGTGGCTCGGGCCGACCGCGTCACGGATATCGTGCCCCTCAATGCACGCAGCCAGGGCATGGGCCAGACTGGCGTCAATGCCAGCAACGACAGCTATGCGGCATTCATCAACCCCGCCAACCTGGCGAGCAAACGCAACAAGCCTCACTTCGAGATCATCAACGCCCAAATCGAGGGCAGCGAGAACGCGGGCAATGCCCTCTTCAGTGGCCGCAAAAATCCCATGAGCCTGGGGGACGTGTACCCCTACTTGAAGTCCAACAAGGGTGAGTGGGCGGGCTATCGCTACAGCATCTACCCCAACTTCACGTCCCGTTTCCTGTCCGTGGGGTTGCTCTACGATGCCAAGTTCGCCGCCAAGTATGACTTGGCTGACCCCAACATCGTGGGTGACACCGATAAGGTGACGCACAAGGGTTATCGCCGGGTCATGCCCACGGCGTCTCTGTCTTTCAGGCTCTTTGGCGGCATTCTGCGCTTTGGTTATACTTTGGGCCTTGAGTATCTGGGCGTGGTCAATTCCGTGGTGACGAGCCCCGACACGAAACAGCTGAGCCATAGCAACGGGATCTATGAAGGCATCGCGGTGCGCAACACCGCGGGCCTCACTCTCACGCTCCCCTATGCTCACTTGCCGAGCTTCTCATTTGTCGCCCGGGATATCGGCAACGCCCGCTACCATGGCGGCGGCTTGAGAGAGGTGCGCAAAATGACCTTCGATGGCGGAGTCAGCTACAGCACTTATTTCTCCCGCTGGCTGGAGATGATGCTCACGGCGGACTATCGCGATATCACCAACCAGTTAGGCACGGGAAGCCGCATGCGCCGTCTCTTCACGGGTACGGAGATCAGAGTGGGCAAGGCCGTTTCGCTGCGTGGTGGCTATGCCCAGGGCTATCCCGCGGCGGGATTGGGATTCCGCATGAATCGCTTGAAGATGGATTTGTCGTACTACAAAGACGAGCGGGGCGATCGCCTGCGGGACGATGGTGATGACACCTTTGCCCTGCAAATCACCTGGTCTCTTCTTAATCAGTGAGGCCCACCATGAAACTGCGTTGCGGGATTTTCACCAAAGATAAACAGGCTCAAGCGGAGTTGGTAGAGGCTGGCGAGGCCGGCGGCTGGTCCGCTGAAGTGAACCCGGAGCAGTGGGAAGGCCTGGAAGTGGCTTTCGTGGATGTGCGTCACGGCGATCAGCATCGAATCATCGGGGAACTGGCCTCTCGGGGTGCCGCCCTGGTGGCGCTGGTGCCAGAGGACGATGGTGAGGGCGTGGACGCCGCGTTGGCTTCCGTTGCCAGCGGTGACGATGGTCTCACGCGCCTCGATGACGTGCTCCTCCTTCCCGTGCGCCAGGCTGAAGCACGGAGCAAGCTCATCCGCTTCGCGGAGCGCTGGAGGCTCAAGGGGCTGGTGTCCGCCGCCCAAGACATTCGCCGACTGGCCGACCGGGTGGAAGAAGACCTGCGGGTAGCCCGTGGCATTCAGAAAAAATTCATCCCGGAAAAATACGTAGTCCCCGGCCTGCGCGTCACGCACAAGCACTACAGTGGGCTCAAAAGCGGCGGTGACTACTTCGACGTTTTTGAATTTGAGGATCGGGTCAACGTGGGCTTCTTCATGAGCGACAGCACGGGCTACGGCGTGTCGTCCGCGCTGCTTTCCGTGATGTTGCGCATGGCCTTTCGTTTTGGGAAGGCGGAGCCCGAGAGCCCGTCCCGCACGGTGACCCGCATCGTGGATGAAGTGCGGCCCCTCATGAAAGATGGCGAAGATCTGTCTCTGTTTTACGGCATCTTGAATCGCAACACCCACGAGCTTTCTTACACCTCTTGCGGCTCCATCCGATTTTTCGATGGTGCCCAACGCGCCAATGCCGAGAGCAAGGCCGTGTCTCGGACGGAGCGTTTCGAGGGCACTGACTGCAAGGCGCAGTTGAGCCATGTCCGCCGGATAGCCCTCCTCACCGATGGTTTCGCCGAAGCCTTGGGGGGCGATCGCCCCTTGGCGGATGTGTTCAACGCCCGACAGGTCGCGGAAAGCGCTGATCTCATCAATGACTTGGGCTATGCCGCCAAGGGGCGTTTGCCCGCGGACGAAGACATGCCTGCTCAGGATTGTTCTGTGCTTGTCATCGAGCTCGAACGCCCCCGCATGCGCCTCGCACGGTAGTAGGCTCGGTCTTTTGCCGGGGAGCTTCGTTGTCGTCGTCGTGGCCTCCACGCGGCGTACAGGAGTACGCCTTGGTCGGCCACTTCCTCCTCCGCCTCGCTCCCCGGCAAAAGCCCTTCGCCTAGGCTTGGACTTTGTTGGGGAAAGGTACGTAGGGGAAAAGGTACTTAGTTACTTTTACTGGACACTAGTCCGGTCTGTATTCTCGCAGGTCCGTGTAGCGGGCGATGATGTTGAAGTCGCGATCGTGATGCCACACCGGTATGTTGTGGTGCAGGGCAATGGCGGCGATGAGGCAGTCCGTGGAAGAGCGCACGGTGTGGTCGCGGCGGCGGGCTGAGCGATAGATTTGGGCTGCTTCGCAGTAGAGATCCAAGGATACGGGGGAGGCCACGAGGGGCAGGCAACTCAGCTGTTTTTTGATTTTCTGGGCAGCGACATCATCAAGTCTTGGCCCCGAGCACCCGCTGGGCTTCGTGGAGGAGTTTCTCGTCAAGCACAAGATTTGTACGTTTCATACACACAGTATGTCCCGTGTGTATGCGACATGCCATTGGTTTTAGTAGCTCGTCGAGAAAGGGCCAGCTGCGACGACGACAACGAAGCAGATGGCCCTTTCTCAACGATCTACTACTCCAGCAGCTCTTTGCAGCGTTCCCACATGTGTCCCAGGCGCACGCGTAGCCCGCTCAGCTGGGGCTCGATGCGGCTCACTTCGATGTTCACCAGCTCCGTCATGATGCGCGTCGGGGTGCGGGTGGCGGCCCTGGTGTCGGCGGGGAGGAATTTCTCGTAGTAATCGTACTGCATGATGGCCCGCACGAAGTCGAAGAAGACGATGGGTTGGGGCTGGCCCCATTCTTCCAAGGCCGCCAGCAGGGTGTAGTAGTTGGTGATGTCCAGGGTATCGCTGACAGGGAAGACCTGCTTCAGAATGCGGGACAGAGCCTGGCGCTGAGCGGTTGAGGCGGTGAGGCCGAGAGTCTCGATGATCTCATTGACGAGGAAATCCTCGGTGCCCGCCCGGGACAACGCTGCCGCCGCAGCGAAGAGGCGTACGATTTGCGTGCGCTGGGCGGCGGACACGGTGATGAGCTGTCCCCAGTCGATGGCGTGGTTGATGATGGCGCCGGTTGCCATGACCTGGTGGCGGAAGTTCCCGGCATGGCGGTCGGGATCAAATGCCTGGTCCCCCTCACTACCAAAAAGGATGTCATTGCCTGTTTCCAGGATGCGAGCGGCAACATGAGCCTGCTGTGCTGGGGTCAGTTGGCGGATGCTGGTGCCCGGCGCATATTCAGCGGCGGAAAGCCGGGGGGAGATGAGCGCTTCATTGGGCACGCGGAAGTCGTTGTAGCGTGCATAGAGCTGCTTTGCGATGCGGGATTTTTCCACTTCATCGGCCATGGACTGCTCGCGCTTCACGCTTTCCTTGGCGGCGCGCACCACGCTGCCGAACATGAAGTAGCGGCTGGGGTTGCTCTTTTTCAAGATCCTCGCCATGGCTTCGAGGAAGCTGAACTCAAGAGTGGTGCGATTGATGGATTCTTCGTACATGAGCTTCAGCACCAGGGTATTGCCCGTGGTGTAGTCCAGGGCCAGGTCAGCGCTCTTCATGGACGCCGAGCCCAGGTTGTCCAGCAAGCGAAAGGGCATCTCGCTGCGGTTGAGCTCGTTGAGGACCTGGCGGTACTTCTCCATGCGCAGCGTATCCCGGGCGTTCTCCTGGAGGTCGGACATGATCTCCGTCCCCTCGTCGCCCAAGATGCGGCTGGCTGCGATCTGCTGGCCCAGCTTGATGCCCGTGGTACCGATGGCGATGCAGGCCTGTTTCAGAACGTGGGCCGGTGATTTGAGCTCGGAAGGATCCACGGCGAGCAAGTAAGATATGACGTAGGATTTCAGCAAGCCATGGCCGCTTTCGTCCAAGGCCTGGAAGAAGGCGGCCAATAGTTCCCGGGCGATCTGGGCCGCATCCCTGTTTTCAGTTTGGGTGAGGCGGTTCAGGAAGCGGCGGGAGTAATCGGATTCCAGCGAGCCGGTGCGGTGGAGCAGGCCCCGGTCGGGGGCGTCGATGAACTGGTCGATGACTTTCACCCGCGTAGCCGTGGGGAGGTTGGCGTACATGCGCTTGATGCGCTCGGGGCCGAGGAAGGAGAAGAGCCTCCGCAGCCGGGAGGAAGGTTCCTCGTCACCCCGGAGGAAGTACACGAGGTTTTCCTGGTCCGCGGGGGGCCACTGCAGGGCCTCTTGGGTGAGGCGTTCAAAAAGAGCGAAGCGTTGGTCCGTTTCCGCGCTGCCAAAGCGTTCCCGCAGGAACTCGCCAATGCGCAGGGACTCTTGCCAGGAGGTGGCGATGGAGCGGGAGAGCTTTTCGAGGAGCGCCAGTTCTTCAGCGGAAGAGCCCACGACGAAATTTTCCTGAAGGAGGACATTGAGAGTCGTGAGGCGCTCGGCCTGCTGTGCCTCCGTCAGCTCAGCCTCCCGGCTCTGTACCAGCGCGGCATAGGTGCTTTGGCGGGTGATCTTGTCCCAGAGCAGGGTGCTCTTCAGCGTGGGGTCCCAGATACGTTGTTCCTCGATGGCGAGGGCGTAGATCTGTTCCCGCAGGTCATCGCTCGCGTGGCGCAGGATGGATTCGAGAAAGCTGTCCGTGACCCAGGTGATGCCCCGTTCGGTCATGCGGCGCCAGAGCGCCAGCTGAGCCTCGCCGTCCGTGGGCATGGCGCCCATGGCGCGCAGCCGCTGCAAGATGATGTCGTGGATGGGGCCAGAAACCTGTGGGTCATATTGCCAATGGGGGCGTTCGCCAAAGAGACGGTGCACGGATCCCAGCAATGCCTGTTCGAATCTGCTTTGCACTAAGCTGCCCAGGCGGGGCCAAAGATACGAAGAATCCAGCAGCGCGTCCACGTCCGCGGCGGACTGGATCCAATCCGGGTGTTCCAGCAGCACCACGGAGAAGTCCGTAGCGAAACTCCCGAGATTGACGCCGCGGGATTGCCAGTTCTCCATGGCGTTGGCTGTCAATGCGCTGACGGATGAGAACCGCGCCCGCAAATTCTGCCGCAACATGGTGCGCTCGCCCCGCATCAAGAGGTTAAAGAGCCAGTTTTGCCCGTAGTCACTATTGAGGGATACTTGGGCCAGGGTGGCCGCCTCCCCTGAGAGGGCAGAAGACCAGTAATTGCGGAACAGCTGCCACGACGGGTAGGCCCTGGCGAAACCTTCGAGTTTCTGGCTTTCCACGGGCAGGCGATCCACGCCGCGAATGTACTGAAGGAGCGTCAGGTATGACTGACGATACTCCGCTGTGACATCAGGGGCTATGGCTTGAGCGGCCAGGCGGTCTTTCCACCGGTGATAGTTGTGGAGGAGGAGGGGGTCCCAAGCCGCCGGCGCTGAGATATTCAGGTGGGATATGGCTTCTGCGGCGGAGTCCGCGTTCTGGGCGGCCAGGGAATCTTTGAGGCTGCTTAATGCGTTTTCGGTATTGATATCACGGAAGGGTAAGGGCACGTTTATTCTAAAGTCCTCAGGGATGCTTTCAATCAACTTGATCCATGTCTCATGGAGACGAGGATCTAAGAATACGGCGTGGGGGATGCGGTCCAAGAGAAGCCTGATCCTGCTGGTGCGGGCCCTGACCCAATATATGTCAAAATCGGCGGCCGCCCTCCGTGCGTACCCAGTGAGCTGACCAGACTCCTCAGCACTTCGACGATAGAGGTTCCCGTGGTAGCCCACGTTGTATTCTAAAATCTTATTCAGGTATGCGTACCTCACATTGAGGAGGTAATCATGGCGCTCCTTATGTGCATTTCTCGCCGCATCAACGCTGCTGGGGTCGTGTGCCGCTTCAAATTCACGGTTGTAAGTCAAATCAAGTGCCTCCACGTCACGGAGGAAGGCCTCTGTTATCTGCCGTATGTTTGTCGCAAGACCATGATTCATTTCCGCCATGAGCTCTTCAATGAAGGGGTGGGCCATGGAAAGGGCTTCGCCCAGAAGATAGATGCGCTCCTCCCACATGGCCGTGTGCCGATTGAATGTGGGCATGTTTCGGTAAACTCGAGATTCCTGGTAGGAATTGCTTAAGCTTTTCAGCTCGAAGCTCAGGCTTTCCGCCGCGGCCAGCGCTTCGCGGGGAGTGAGCGCGTTGCCAGCCCGCAGCTCCGTGAGCAGGTCCTTTGAGTAGATGCCTTTATTTTCCTCGCTGCTGACAGCGAAGGATCCAGTGAGCAGCCTCCTTTGACTTTCAGGGAAGATGAGGTTGAAGAGGCTCCAGCCCGTGCCGTGGCGGGCGACGAAGCCGCCGCTGGCGATCATGGCATGCCAGGTCGAAGGAATAAGGCGGTCTTTGATCCCAGTATAGGTCCACACAGCCAGTACCCCAGGCATGAGGATGGCACCCAGGGTCACGGTGGCGATGCCGGTGGCAGCGCCTCGGGTGAGCGCGGGAAGCCTGTGTCTTAAAAAATTACCGATGCCGCTCCATACGGAGCCCGTGGGTTCAGCGGGTGCTGGCGTGGTGCCTCTTGCGGCATTCGCACGCTCCGTCTCTTTCTTGGCCCTGGCCCTGGCCCGCTGCTCCTCTGCTTTGGCTTCTTCGGCGCTGGGCCTCCCGTTCAAGAAATTCTGGAACTTATCGAACTCATTTCTGGTGAAGCGCTTCTCCATGCCCAGCATGCGGGACACCGGTGAATTGACAAAAAAGAGGCTGCGGCGCACCCGTTGGCGCAGCTGGGAAAGGCGTTGCGGCAGCGGCTCGGTTCGGGATGTCTGCGCCGCCAGGTCCTGCTCTTCGATTTTCCGCATGAAATACAGTTTTACCAGCTGCACCCTCTGCTCCATGACGGGCTTGTTGTAGGTAAGAATGGAGTCGTTACCTGCGTAGCGTGTGGCATTGCGCCACCACTGGGCCGCGCCTGTGAGGTGGCTGTGGGCTGCTAGCGGGTTGAAGCCGCCACTGATGAGGCGATCCATGGCGAGGAGATCCGCGGCCAACTGGCCTTTGTAATCCGTGGGTAGGGCGTTGTTTTCTTTCTGGCCGAGAAAGGCTTCCATGAGCTCTCGGTTGCGTTTGGAACTCACCTCCCCGGGGGATCTGCGGGCCAGCTGGCGGGCGATGAGAAATGCAAGCTCATCGGTATTGGCAGTGAAGGCAAGGGCGCCAAGGGAAACCGTGATGGCCTCGATGCAGTGGTTGCCGTTTGCGTCCGGAGATCGCAGGGACACAGAGCCATAATGCATCTCAGGCACCAGGCCCGGGGCGACGACGACATTCACCGTATCCGTGTCCCAGGGCATCCACAGGCGTTGGATGATGGCAGTGACCGCTTCGCCCAGGGCTGCGGCATCGTCCGCCAGGATGCGGCGCACGGCTACGTCGGTGATGGGCTTCACCTCAACGGAGGCGGGCTGGGGCTCTGGAGGGGCCGTGCCATCAGTGTCCTCTGGGGCGCGCTGGACCCAGTCGCCCACGTGATCCAGGGGGTCGCGGCCACGGTAAGGCCCGCCTTCGCCCGCAAGGGCTTGAGCGCAATGGACGACGAGAAGCAGCGCGGTGATGGGCGCACGCCAAGGGTGGGGGAGCATGGGGCCCTATATCAATATAAACTATTTATATCAAGTATTGTGGGGGGCGGTGGTCACAATAAATTGCGCCGACCCTAAACCCGCTCCAAGGCATTCTTGAGGTCTGCTTCCAGGTCCCCCACGTCCTCGATGCCCACGGACAGGCGTACCAGGGTATCGAGGATGCCCAGCTTCTTGCGCTGCTCCACGGGCACGGAAGCATGGGTCATGATGGCGGGGTGGTTGGCCAGGGACTCCACGCCGCCCAAGGATTCCGCCAGGGTGAAGACCCGCAGGTTCTCCAGAAATCGTCGGCAGCCCGGGAGATCTGATTTCAGCAAAATCGTGACCATGCCGCCGAAGCCCCGCATCTGCTTTTTTGCCAAATCATGCTGAGGGTAGTCCTTGAGGCCTGGGTACACAGTGCGCTCCACCTTGGGGTGCTTATCCAGCATCTCGGCGATGCGCTGGGCGCTCAGCGCATGTTGGCGCATGCGCACCGGGAGCGTCTTCAGGCCCCGCAGGATCAAGAAGCTGTCCATGGGGCTTTGGATGGCGCCGATGGCGTTCTGATGGAAGGTGAGCCGCTCCGCCAGGCCCTTGTCGTTGCAGACGACCATGCCACCCACCACGTCGGAGTGGCCGTTGATGTACTTGGTGGTGGAGTGGTGCACGAGATCCGCCCCCAGCTTCAGGGGATTCTGGAAGTAGGGGCTCATGAAAGTATTGTCCACGCCGCAGAGGGCGCCGTGCCTGTGGGCCAGGGCGCTGATGGCGGCGATGTCCGCGAGTTTCAGCATGGGGTTGGTGGGGGTTTCCACCCACACGAGCTTGGTGCGGGAGGTGAAAGCCTGCTCCACGTTGGCGGTGTCCGTCATGTCCACGGCGGTGAAGGTGAGGCCGAAGCGCTTCATCACTTTATCAAACAGGCGGAAGGTGCCGCCGTAGACGTCATCGGAGTAGATGATGTGATCGCCGCTCTCAAATAAAGCGCAGATGGTGGTCAGCGCCGCGAGACCGCTGGCGAAGGCAAAACCATGGAGGCCGCCCTCTAAGGTGGCGACGCACTTTTCCAGGGCAAAGCGCGTGGGGTTATGGCTTCTCGTATACTCAAACCCCGAGTGCACGCCGGGGGATTTCTGCGCGTAGGTCGATGTCAAAAACACCGGCGTCATCACGGCGCCGGTCACGGGCTCCGGGGGCTGTCCGGCGTGAATGGCCAAGGTGTCAAACTTCAAGCCACTGGCTAGGGTTGCGTCGCCTTTCATCTTTTTCTCCCGAGATAAGTGATGAGATCGATCTTGGTGATCACGGCACGCACTTCGTCATGGTCCACGAGCACGGGGATTTTACCGTCACTCATGAAGTCCGAGAGCCGGGAGACGGAATCGTCCAGACTCACGGTCGCGAAGTTGTACTCGATGATGCCGCTGATGCCGCTGTCCTGCTGCACGCGCCCATCAACCAAGGCCTTCAGCACTTCACTTTCCGCCACGAGGCCCAAGAGCTTCCCGTCCTTCATGACCGGGAGTTGGCTGATTCCCTTTTGCTGCATGAGTTCCACCACCATGCGCACGGTGTGTTCCGATGTGGCGGTGAGTGGGCGGGCCAAGCTGATGACACTCATGAGATCCCGCACGGTGCCCATGGTATCCTGCTCCAGAAACCCGTTCTCCCGCATCCAGTCGTCGTCGAACACCTTTGACAGGTAGCGACCGCCGGTGTCCGGCAAGATCACCACGATGTTCTTCGGTTCCTTCAGGGTCTTTGCGTACTTCACTGCCGCCGCCACCGCGGTGCCCCCCGACGGACCGACAAACAACCCCTCTTGCAGCAAAAGTTTGCGGCACATGGTCATGGTATCTTTGTCGCTCACCTGGACGATGTCATCCATGATGGAGAAATCCAGGTTGGCGGGCAGCATGTCCTCGCCGATGCCCTCGACCTTGTAGGCCTGGGGTTTGATCATGATGCCCGTCTTGAAGTAGTCGTAAAGAATGGAACCCACAGGGTCCACGCCCACGATTTGCACGCTGGGTTTTTTCTCTTTCAAGAATTTGCCGCAGCCAGAGAGCGTGCCTCCCGTGCCCATGCCCGCCATGAAGACGTCCACTCTGCCGTCGGTCTGGTCCCAGATCTCGGGGCCCGTGGAGCGGTAGTGGGCCTCGCGGTTGGCGAGGTTGTGGTACTGATTGGCTAAAAAGGAGTTGGGGGTTTCTTCGGCGATGCGCTTGCTCACTGAGTAGTGGGAGCGGGGATCCTCGGGGGCCACGGCGGTGGGAGTGACCACGACTCTGGCACCGAAAGCCCGCAGGGTTTTGATCTTCTCGATGGACATCTTATCAGGCAGCACGAACACCGACTTGTAGCCCCGCACGGCGGCGGTGACCGCCAGGCCCATGCCGGTGTTGCCACTGGTGGCCTCCACCACCGTGCCGCCGGGTTTCAGCACGCCGCGCTTTTCGGCGTCTTCGATGAGCCACCAACCGATGCGGTCCTTCACCGAGCCGCCTGGATTCATGAACTCGCATTTCACCCAGATCTGGCTTTTGAGCCCCTCGGTGATGCGGTTCAGCCGCACGAGCGGCGTGTTGCCGATGGCTTCCATGACGTTGTTTTTGATGTCACCCATAAATCACAGGCTCTCTTTCAATTCTTCGATGAGGGCCGCCGCAGAAAGGCGTGCCAGCGTGCCGTAGACCAGTTCCAGCTCCATGTCCCGATCGGCTTCCCGGCGTAGATCCGCCATGCACAGCTTTTGGAACACCATGCCCCGGGAGTTGAGGTTTTCGTCGGCGCCGCGGCCAGGGTTTTTGCGCAGGAACCCACCGATGAGCTCAGTGCCCATCATGTAGATCACCGGCTCCGCTGCTTCGTTGTTTTCCACGAAGCGCGTGGGCACGCCCTCTTGGACGATGACCTCGTCGATGATGCGGTTTCCCTTGCCCACCTGCATCTTGTTGCGGTCCCTGCGGTTGAGCTCAAAAAGCTCTTGGGGGTCATAGATTTTCATGATGCCGATGCCGTAGGTGCCAGCGTTGTTCTTGATGAAAACGAAGGGCTTCTGGGTGATGCAATGGTGTTCGTACTCGCGCTTCATGCGCTCCAGCATGCGGGTGGCGGTATCCGCGAGGGCGTCGATGCCGCGGCCCTCGACGAAGTCCACGCCAGACACTTTTTCCGTGGCCACGCTGAAGGCCCAGGGGTCGACGCCCACGGCAGCGGCGAAATCAGCGACAACGGCGTTGTAGTGGTGGAAGAAGCGGTCTTTGCGTCGGGTGTGCCAGCCCAGGCGGGGGCTGGGCAGCACGGGTTGTTTCAGGCCATCATAAATGGGCGGACAGCCCGCTGAATAATCATTATTGATGAGCACAACCTCGGGGTCGAAGCCCTCGATGACCAGGCGATCTCCCACTCGCCGCAAGGGGGTGGCAATGACCTCATGGCCCTCGGGGGTTTTCAAGTGCACGAGATGGTCAGGGCCTTCGGCGGAGTGTTTGCGTTCCTCTTCGTTCTCCCACCACCCCAGCTCCACCCTCATGTCGGCGTTGCGCAGGAGTTGGCGCAGTTCGTAGAGGCTCTCGACGTAATATGCGTTGCGGGTGTGGTTTTCCGGCACCAGCAGCACGGTGCGGGGGACGCGGCCCAGGATGCGTTCAAAGGCAGCCTTCACAAACTGAGGCCCGTGCTCCAAATCGTCGGCACAGATGTTATTGAAGCCGGCGGGGAAGAGATTGGCATCCACCGGCGCGAGTTTGTAGTCCGCATCCCGGAGGTCGAAGGAGGAGTAGAAGGGCACGTTGCCTGCCGGTGCTCCGCGGAATCGAGCGTCGAACCAGGCGTTCACCTGCTCTCGCTGGGCGAGGAGCCTGTTTTTCAGCATGATGCGTGCGCAGGTCGCCATTCTTAGGCCTCCACTCCCCAGGGAAGTTCTACTCAGAAAATCGCGCTCAGTCCACATTCCTCCACGTTGCGCAGGCTGTCGGCTCTGAGGGTCACTTGGGCATCGATGAGTTGCTTGATTTCGCTCTCAAAATGGTCCGCCATGGAGGGCTCCCGAAAGCTCCGTCCAGGGGGCGGGAGGTGGTCTTTGAGGGAAAGGGGCTTCAGGGCGAGGTTTCTGTAGCGGGCTTTAGCGCCTTCAAGAAGGGGTGCGCCCGACCCATGGGCCGTATCACAGAGCAGAGTGGGAGCTAAAGCAATGCAGGAATAGAAACCGTCCAGAGCCCCCAATACGGTTTCTTCCGTGGTTTTTTCAAAGCTGAGTCGTGGGCCGCAGCGGGTGTCCAGTAAGCCCAGTTCCCGATAGCCCAACTCCGCGGAGAGTTGGCGGGCCATGGCCTTATTGATGCCGAAGCCCGAGGCATCGAGGAGTAGGCGCTTGCCTCGGCCTAGGGCCTCGTCGGATTCCCGGGGCTTACCCAGGGCGGCCAGTGCCTGGGCCCGCAGCATGTAGGCCTTCACCTGGAACTCAAGGGGGGCGGACACACGTTGCTTGCGACGGTTGCTCTCCGCTGGTGACAGGGCCAGGCGCGCCGCCAACTGGGCGTCAGGGATGATTTGGAATGTGGAGGCCAGAGCCTCGTCCCAGTTGCCCGCGGCACCCTGGCATTCGCCCAGGGTGAGCAGGGCTTCAGCTTGGGCTTGGCTGCTGGTGGCGTTTTCCGCCGCACGCTTCAGGTGAGGTGCCGCATCAGCCGGACGACCTGCTCGGTAAAGGCTCACCCCCAGAAGGCGGTAAGCATCTTCCGTGCGGCGTGCCGCGGGGTAATCGCGAATGAAGCTCTGGAAGCCCGCGGCGGCCTCTGGGAATTTGCTGACGTCGTAGAGGGCTTTTGCGCGGTCGAAAGAGGCGCGTTCCAGGTAAAGTTGCTCTTGGCTGCTGGGGCTGTTTTTCCCTTGCAGCACTTGCTCCACGGCTGCGATGGCGCCACCATAGACGGCCTGTGTGCCGTCCCCTTGGCTGTAATTGCCAGGCTTGGCTTCCCCCGCGGCGGGTTCCACATTCTGGGCCCGCGGGTTGCGCTGCATGATCCCGCAACCAGCGAAGGTCAGCGTGAGCAGCGTTACCGTGGTGAGAGTGAAGGAGCGTTTAGTAGCTTTGACTGAGTGCATGGAGCGCCTCGATGGAATGGACGTCGTTGTCTTGCTCTGGGATTTCCGCCACGTGGAACCGCGGGTCCAACCCCTGTAAAAATAACTCGGCGTCGGTCTCTTGTTCCAGTCGGGGTTGCAGGCCTCGAAAACCGCTCCTCAGGGCTGCCACGGTTTTCTCATCCACGGTGCCCTGCAGCTCCTGGGCCCAGGCGGGATTTTCTTGGAGGGCGCCGCGCTTCAAGCCCAGGCGGGAGGCGAGCACGCGGTTTACGAGAAAGCCCCAGAAGGAATAGCCGTCGCGGTGCAAGCCCTGCACGAAGCCCTGGGTGTCGGGCCGCGCCAGGCGTTCGGAGGTCGTGACCATGACGAAGCGGGTGTCGGCGCGCCGCAGGAGGTTGGAGATATGGGCCAGGTTCTCGACGAATTGGGCCCGCAGCGCGAAGAGGGCCCGGGCAAACTCCATGAGGTCCGTGAGAAAGCCATGGCCAGTTAGTTTTTCCAGCATGCCCAGGGCTTTCTCTACTCCGCCCGCCAGCCATTTGCCCGCGGGGGCGGTGAACCAGCGCATGACGGTTTCATCAAAGAAAGAGGCCATGCGGTGGGGCGCCTCAAGGAAGAGGGTCGTGTTGGCGCTGGGGGGGGTGTCCAGCACGATGAGGTCCAGTTCCCCTTTGTCGAGGAGCTGGGATAGCTCATGGAGTTTTTCCATGGCCATGTATTCATGGGCACCGGAGAATTCTTTGGTGAAGATCTTGTAGATGGAGGTTTTGAACACCCGGCCCATGGCGGAGTCATCGCCTCTGGCGAGAGTGCGCACCAGGCGCTCGAAGGTGCGCTCGGAGTTGGGCACCACGGCGCTGAAACGGCCCTTCACTTTTTCGGGCAGATGGGACGTGAGGTCCAGGGGCTCGTCAGGGATTTCTTCCATGCCGAGGGATGTGGCGAGGCGCTTGGCGGGGTCGATGGTGACCACCAGGGCGCGCTTGCCCATGCGTGCGGCTTTCAGGGCCAGTGCGGCGCTGGTGGTGGTTTTCCCCACGCCCCCGGTGCCGCAGCAGACGATGATGCGAGACTCCGTGATGAGTTGCTCCAGCTCCGTCATGGGGCGAGCACCTCCGTGGGCAGGCCGGAGGGGGGCAGGGCGCCTCGGTCATGGATGATGAAGCAGTCAGCAAAAATACCGCGGGGGAATTTCAGCAGGGCCTCTTCTTGGTTTTGTGAGCGATGAGAGCGGAACTGCGCTGCTCTCACCAAGGGGTTGGAGGGATATTTTTTTTCGAGGGCAGCCCCGTGGATCGCCCAGGCTTCTTTCAGCGCGCCGTCTGGGGGCAAGCGCCGATTGACCACCAACCAGGAGGGGTTCTCGGGCACGAGGCGTTTGAGCTCATCGGCGAGATCAGCGCTTTCTTGCAAGGGCATCTCTTCGGGCAAGGTGACGTTGACCAACGCCGTGTTGACGCTGTCGCCCAGGGTGCGGCTCATGTCCAGGGTGTCCTGGTGCACGGGACCGCCGGGGAAGAGGCGCGTGAAGTTGATGGGAGCATTGATCATGGCCAGGGCATAGCCCGTGCTGGGCATGTCCACGATGACGTGGTCATAGTTCTCGCGCTCGTGCCACACCTTGCCGAGGAGCACGATCTCTCGGATGCCCGGAGAGACTTTTTGCAGGTATTGGATGAGGTGACTGCCGAGAAAAAGGGTGGCGAGGCCTTTGACCTTGAGTTTGAGCCTGATGTACTCCCGAAAACAGGTGTCAGTTTCGAGGGTCTGCTCATACAAGCTGGGCCCGCGCTGAACGAGGCCCTCGCCCCGGGGTGTTTCCAGTTCTTGGATGTGGGCGAGGAATACGCGTTTGCCTTGGCTGGCTAAATGGCGCGCCGCAACATTGGCCACGGCGGTTTTCCCCACGCCGCCTTTGCCCATGATGAGGATGAGGCGGCGGTTGAGCCAGCTGGTTTCGTGAGGTGGTCGCATGTGTTCGTGTATCATCGACATTGGTTTCGTTGTAATCTCACAAAGTTCTTGAAAGGACATCTTATGACAAGGGAGAATCAACAGCAGACCCCCGGAGGAAATATATGGCAGCTGTGCGCC
>CAYHWW010000057.1:0-17190 GCA_964360145.1 uncultured Oligoflexia bacterium
AACGGATTTTTTTCAGCGGGATGTGCGTCAGCACTTCATCCACCGTGGCCACGGCTTTTTCGAGTAGATCCACGAGCCGCGTGTCGTGTTCTTGCTGTCGGGCCATGTCCGCGCCAGCATCTTTGAAGTCCACGCGTAGTTTTTCGCGATCTTCCAAATATGTTTCCGCGAGGATGAGTTTCGCCTGCACGAAGAGCGACTCCAAGTCGCCGCGACGGCGGTACACGTGTTCCTGCACGAGCTTATCCAGCATGACTTTTGAATCAAGCATGAGGGGCTCGAGGTCTGAAGAAAGGCGCGCGTAAACCTGAAACAACTGGCCATCTTGTTTTCTTAGGGCCTGAGCTTCAGTAACGAGGGACTGCTGGTACTGAGATAGTGACTGGAAGCGGGTGTCGCTGGCGAGATCGTTCTTCAGCTGTTTGGGGAGGGCGCTTTCCACGCGGGTTGCCTGGTAGTCCTGCAACGACGACTTGGCTGCCTCGTAGGCCTTGAAAAACGACGCAAGCTCTTGGCGCGCCTCGCCGGTGCGGGCCACGTCGGTGAGGATAAGGGCGCGCAACGTGCGGGACTCCAGGGACTCGAAGGTCTCGTCGTTCTGACTCAGCTCAGCGGCGGTTTTTTGCGCCTCTTCGTGGCGATTCAAGGCCAACAACGACCAAATTTTTTCCCGGGTGGCGCGACCATGGAAGCGCGAGGCCGGGGAAAGTTTAGAGTAATACGAAAGGGCCCCCTCGAAATCCTTGATGGCATATGAGCTCCGAGCCAGGGCCAAGAGAGCCAATTCGCCGACCTTCGCGGATTCCTGCAGGGCGGCGGCACCCAGATTGATGTGAAGCGTGGTGCCCCAATGGCTCGTCATCTGAGTGCCCATGTCGCGCCAAAATTCCGTGGACTGATCCAGCACTGCTGGTTTGAAAATCGTGGAAAATTCGCCCATGGCCTGCTTGTGATCGCCTTGGCGCACGGCCATGGTGCCCAAGAGGTAGCGCGACTGCGGATAATAGCGCGAGCCAGGCGCTATGGCGTCGAGGGATTTGCGGGCCAAGGCCGCATCTTGCCGCTCGAAGGCCGCCCGTCCCTTGGCGAACAGAATTTCATCGCGCAAATACGATGATGTCCCCTCGACGTTGACCTGGTCGAGGCGCCCCGGCAACAAGGTAAGAGGCACTTTCTTTTGGAACAGGGACACGATCTCGACGAAGCGATCCCGCCCCTGGGGCAGGGTATTCCAATCCGACGGATTGATGCCCTTCAGCCAAAGTAACGCCGCATTGGGAAAGCCCTGTTGGAAAAATGCGTAGGCACCGTAGAGGCGGGCTGCTTTTTGGGCCGGGTTGTCATGAAGGATTTGGTATGAGGCCTCCCCGGCGTCGCTCCACTGGCCTTTGCTGATGAGTAGTTCAAGCTCTTTGGTGTCAGCCGCCACGGCATGGTGCGCGGCGACGGCCATCGCTATCGCCGTCATGAGAAGGAATGAGAGCCGCTGGCGGGCCTTACTTCTCCAACCAAGAGCGGACATATTCCTCGAAAATTCTTTTGTGCGCGGGATTGACGCGGGTGAACTCAACGGCGAACCCAGGGTCTTCTTCTTTGTTCGCGTGGCGGATCACCACGCCGGTCATTTCCAGCGTTTTAGCAAAGGATTTGGATTCAATTTTAAATTTGATTTCCGTGCCCACGGGCGGGGGCGCCTCGGAGCTGACAAATAGGCCGCGCTCCGCGACATTGAGGATGTTAAAAGAGCCGTGTTCCGTGCTGATGATTTTTCCAGTGCAGGGGATTCTGAGGAAACGGGTTTTCACTTGAGGGGCGGCCACGGGGGCGGGTTCCGGCGCTACGGACTTTGTTTTCTTTTTCGTGGCTTCGGGAATGGGCGCCTTGGGATAGGGCGGGAGCTGGGCCGCGAACCCGTCGATGTCGCTGAGGCGCACCCACTTGGTGAGCCCCGCGCACCAGGCGAAGTCGGCGAACTGAAAGCGATTCTGGCCGAGCATGGCGAGGACTTTTTCCGTGGACAGCGGACCCAGCGTCTCGTCCTGGACGTGAATAAACCAAGCGTCTGCAGACATGGATTTATTTTATCCCAGCAGGGCGGTGAGGCTAAGGATTATCAATGCGCTGCGCCGGGGTGGCTGAATTTGCCTGGGGTAGTTTTTGCCTGGAGTCAGGGATGACGCGCTGATGAGGCATATCAAAAGTATGGCAGATTTTTGAAAATTATTTTCAAAAAATGGAGGTACTTTTTTCGACCTACCCGCGGCTCAAATCATTCGACAGCTCATCGACATTGGTCGCGCCCGCGACGGCGGGGAACTCCCGCACCAACACAGCGCCCACTTCGTCCAGGGCCGCGAGGATGCCGTCGGCGAAGCGCCCCGCGCGAAAATGCTCTTCGAGGGCGCGAGCGGCGTGGTTCCACCCCTCTTGCCCCACTTTACCGTGGATGCCCTCATCACCGATGATGGCGAACTGATGGTGGTTCACGGCGATGTAGAGGAGCACGCCGTTATGTGCTTCAGTTTTCGTCATGCCAAGGCCCACAAGGGCCGCCGCCGCATCCACCATGATGCCCTTACGCGTAATTTTTGATGCAAGGTGCACGCGCACCTCACCCGTGCTGGCCCGCTCCAGGGCGCCTATGCGCTCCACGATGCGTGCTTCTTCTGACGGGCTGAGAAATATCGTTTTGCTCATTTTACCAACTCCCACTGGCGCCGCCGCCACCGGACATGCCGCCACCGCCGGAAAACCCGCCGCCCCCACCAAAACCACCACCAAACCCGCCGAAGCCACCGAAACCGCCGGTGTTGATGCCGCCCCAACTTGAGAGATTGCGTGCGCCCCGGGGGATGAACATGCGCTGAAAGATAAGGCCGACCAAGCCAAAGACGAGGAGAAATGCCAGCGACAAGGGGCTCGCCCGACGACCGCGACGCTCGGTGGTGCCTTCAGCGCGCCCGCCGAAAAGCACTTCCGTGCGCATTTGATAGGCCATGAGGGCGTCGAAGAACCGTTGCTGGCGGAAGAGGGGGGTGAGCTCCTCCCGTATGATGCGGCTGGCAACGGCGTCCGTGATGCGATCCTCAAGGCCGTAGCCCACCTCGATGCGCACGGCGCGGTCTTCCACCGCGACGAAGAGCAGAAGGCCGTTGTTCTCTTTCTTGGTGCCGATGCCCCAACGCTTGAACTGCTCCACGGCCACGTCCTCCAGCACGTCGCCCTGCAACGAAGGCACGATGAGCACGACGGACTGCAAACCGGTGCGACGCCGGAAGGATTGCAGGCGCACTTCAAGCCTTTGCTGCTGCTCCGGCGTGAGCACCTGAGCGAGGTCGTTGACGTAGTTCGTCGGCGGCGGCAGATATTGAAACTCCGCCTGGGCCCCTGGCAGCCAGGCCCAAAAGGCGATGAACAGAGGGAGCATGCGCGCCGCAGTGGCCATGTTAGAACTGCACTTTGGGTGTTTCTTTGGACCCGGCAGCAGCCTCGAAATAAGTCTTCGCCGTGAAGCCCTTCATGCCCGCCACAATGGACGAGGGGAACATGCGCACGCCGGCGTTGTACATCTCCACGATTTCATTGAAGCGCTTGCGTTCCACGGCGATGCGATTTTCCGTGCCTTCAAGCTGGCTTTGCAGATCCCGAAAATTCTCGTTGGCCTTGAGGTCGGGGTACTTTTCCACCACGACGAGGAGACGGGAGAGCGCTGACGACAGAGCATCCTGGGATTGCTGGAATTTTTTGATGGACCCCGCATCCGAGGGCGTCGCGCCACCGCTGGTGGCCGCAGCCCTGGCTTGAATCACCGCTTCGAGGGTTCCCTTTTCGTGAGCGGCGTAGCCCTTCACCGTGTTCACCAAATTGGGGATGAGGTCCGCGCGGCGTTGATACACGTTTTCCACTTGGGACCAGGCGGACTTCACCGCCTCGTCTTTGGCGATGAGGGCATTGCCCGCGGAGACGAACCAAAGACCGATGGAGATCAACAGGCCAGCAATGGCGGCGAGGGCAATGAGTGCATTTTTCATGAGCCAACTATAGCGGCTGCCAACCGCACTCGTCACGCCATTTGATGAGGCGGCTCACGGCCTCGGTGACCATGAGGGCACGGATGTCGTTCTTGCCGAGACGCCGACCGCTGGCATCTTTGCGCGGCACATTAAAAACGCCTTCGGCAAAGAGCCCAAAATGCACGTTGATGGGCTGGAACTCCTTGGGATCACTCTCGAAAATGTAACGACACAGGGCGCCGAGGAAGCTATCCGCGGGGGGCAGAAGCCAGGGGCGCCCCTCCAAACGAGCGGTTAACGCCAGGGCCGCGAGCAAACCCACCGCGGAGGATTCGGTATAACCCTCCACGCCGGTGACCTGCCCTGCGATGAGGACTTCGGGGCGGGCCTTCAAGGCGAAATCGGGGCCCAGCACCAGAGGCGAACAGATGTAAGTATTGCGATGCATGGAACCGAGCCGCAGAAATTCAGCGCTCTCAAGACCGGGGATGAGACGGAAAATCCGGGACTGCTCGCCGTACTTCAACTTGGTTTGAAAACCCACAAGGTTGTAAGCGCTGCGACTTAAGTTATCGATGCGCAGCTGAAGCGCGGCGTAGGGCTCCCGCCCCGTGCGGGGATCGGTGAGGCCCACGGGCTTCATGGGACCAAAGCGCAAGGTGTCTCGCCCCGTGGCGGCGATGGCCTCGATGGGTTGGCAACCCTGGAAGTATTTTGCTTCTTCAAAGTCCTGAAAATCCATTTTCTCCGCGCCCATGAGGGCATCGTAGAAACCGTCGTATTCCTCTTTACTGAAGGGGCAGTTGAGGTAGTCGTCACCGCCCCGACCATAGCGGGAGGCCGCGAAGGCGATGGAACGATCAATGGAGTCCGCGGCGATGACCGGCGCGATGGCATCATAGAAATAAAGACCGTGCCCCCCCGAAAGAGAGCGGATGAAGTCAGCCAGCGCGCCCTGGGTCAGCGGCCCCGTGGCCACGATGGTGGCAGCGGCCGGCGGCAGCCCAGATAAATCGCCGACCTCGGCGGTGATGCGCTCCACTAGGCCGGTGGCGAGCACTTCTTTTTCGATTTCCCGGGAAAACACGTCCCGATCCACGGCCAACGCGTCACCGGCGGGCACCTGGGCCCGTGGCGCGCACTTCATCAAAAGACTGCCCAGGGCGGCCAGCTCCTGCTTGAAACCGGCGTGGGCGGCATGGGGCGCGGTGGACTTGAAAGAGTTGCTGCACACCAGCTCCGCCAGGCCACCGCCGGTGTGGGCGGGGGTGAGCCGCTGGGGCCGCATCTCAAAGAGACGAACAGAAATGCCCCGGCGGGCCAACTGATAGGCGGCCTCGGAACCAGCGAGACCGCCGCCGATGATGTTCACGATTTTACCGGTACTCATGATGTTGGCGCGACGTATCATAAAACCCATTGAGAACTCCATGTTAACCTGAGAGCGTGACAAGCCCCCTGGCCCCCCACATCTCTCCCTTCCTTCATCACCTTGCCCATGAACAAGGGCTCAGCCCCCACACCATCGCGGCCTACGGCTCGGACCTCCGGCAGTGGGACCTGTGGCTGGGGGAGCAGGGGCTGGAAGCAGCCGGAGAACTCAACGCCGACCATGTGCGCCTTGCCCTCCTCGGTCGCACCGATCTCGCGGGGGCTAGCCTCCAGCGAAAGCTCGCGGCGTTGCGGGCCCTACTCTCCTATCTCACGGAGAAAAAATGCATCGCCACCAACCCCGCCCGTTTGGTGCCCACCCCCCGGGCAGCGAAACCCCTGCCGCGGGTTCTCACGGAAGAGCAGACCGCGGCCTTTTTAGCGGCCCTCGACGGCAGGGAGCGCCTGCTCATGGAACTCATCTATGGCTGCGGCCTCCGGGTCTCCGAGGCCGTGGGCTTGTGCTGGGGGCAGGTGGATCTCGACACGCCCTGCCTGCGCATTCACGGCAAAGGCGGCAAGGATCGCGTGGTGCCCCTGGTGCGGCATCTCGTCTTAGCCCTCACCCCATATCGTGTGGCCCATGAACATGCCCCCCAGAATCCTGTTTTCCCTGGCCCCAAGGGTAAAGCTCTTTCTGTTCGTTCCGTGCAGCGCCTCGCTCGCAAAGCATGGCTCACGGCCGGGTTGCCAGCGAAGGCCACGCCTCACACCTTGCGCCATTGCTTCGCCACCCATCTCCTGGGCAATGGAGCCAACCTGCGGGCCATCCAAGAACTTCTCGGCCACTCCTCCCTCTCCACGACCCAGCGCTATACGCACCTGGAATACAAGCAGCTTGCCGCCGAATATGACCGCACCCACCCTCTGGCGAGGAAGCGCGCTACTGACAAATCTGAGTGAGCGTGTGGCCAATGAGTCGCGAGGCGATGGTCAGCTGATCCGCGGCCAAGTCGCCTGTATTTTGGAAGAGCAGGGGCTTGCTGAATCGGGGCGTGGCATTTTCCGAATGCCTCCGGTTTTTTTTCGCCCGGGGAGAAATTCTCGGCACGGTGAGGGCGGGCCTCGCGGAGGCAAAGAGACGATCTACTTTGCCCGCGCTTTGCTGGGCGATGGTCATGATGAGATCGCCATAGGCCATCTTGCTCCAGAGGGCGGGGAGTTTCTCCTGCTTCAGTCGACCCGTCACCATTTGCTTCAGCTCTTTTTCATAGCGATGGACCATCTTGGACTCCCACTGCGCATGGAGGTCGGGTAGCCCCACCTCCCCACCATCATGCCGTGACGAGAGATGCAGGGGCATGGTGAGATCCCCAAGGTAGTGGGCTAACCCGAAGAGGTGTTCTTGCAACTCGGCCCAACGGCCCGCGGCGCGATCTTCCTTGGCCTTCTCCATCCATGAGATGATGCGATAGGCGAGATAACCCTGACTGCGATCTGCGGCTTCTGTCCTGCTCTTCCAGTCTGGGGGCTGCTTATCCACGTGAATAAAGTGAGCCTGGGCCTCGTCAGGGTGACGGCGGTAGTCCCGACGCCACTTGAGATCGGGGTCAGTGACATGCTCTTCCAGCTGAGCCGCGCTGATGTGGCAATGGGCGAGGGTCTTTTCCCCCGCGATCTCAGCACCAAACTTTGCCGTCATCTCGTGACCACGCGTACCCCAAGCACCAGCGGTGGCGGGCGCAAGAGTTCCCAGCAAGAAAAGAATTCGGAGACGATGTGACATTCTCCGAACTTTAAACGGGAATGCGGCCCCCTGCAAAATAGATTTCTCCGCTCAAGGGCTTGCTGCCCCGCGGAGGCGCGACGAGGGCCACCACTCGGGGCCCGATGCTTGAGGATGGATCATCCAAAAAGGGTCGCCACTCATCGTACTCACCGTAAAGGCAGGCGGGGCCTTGCACCGTGGCCCTCCACCTCCCCGCTGGCCAGCCGCGGGGCACCCAAACGCCCGGGGCGGTTTCGCGCATCTTCAACTCGACGAGGGGCCGCAACGCCGGCAGCACCGCCAGCAGTGAAAAATGGGCTTCCGCATAGGTGGCCGGACTTCCTGTGTCAAGCCACGGCACATCTTCCACCGTGGCGAAGAGCTGGCGCTCCTCGGAAAGGGGCTTCAGCAACGTGGCCATGAGCTCGCTTTTCCCCGTCGGCAACCGGCGCAGCGCCAGCCCCTCGATGAGGGATGCCCCCGTGAACATGACGCCGCTTTGAGCCTTCGGCAGAAAATCAGTGACGCGCCCATGGGCATCGCATTGCACCACCGTATAGGACTCCGCGGACCCTTGATGGTGCCGAAGATGAATGGTCATGAGCCCCTTGGCCTTCTGGTGCTGCTTCTGCAGCCGCTTCCACGTCGGCAAGCAGATGCAATCCCCGTTGAGCACAGCCAATGACGACGCCCCCACCCAATCGCGAATCTTCCACAGCGCACCGGAAGAGCCCAAAAGCTCGCTGCTCTCGTCACTGAAGTGAAACTTCACGCCCGAGGCGGCGATCAAGTCCGGGTCCAGGGCGGCGGCGCGCAGAGTATCTGGGGCATGGGAGAAGTTGATGGCGATCTCGGTGAGCCCCAACTCCCGAGCCATGTGCCAGGCGCCAAACCAAAAAGTAGGCACGCCGAGCACGGGCAACGCGGGTTTCGCGACTCTCTCCGTAAGGGGCCTCAATCGGGTGCCTAGGCCCGCGGCAAGGATGAAGCCTTTCATCAGAAGTAGTAATAGCGGAAGAGCAGCCGCCTCAGCTCATCGTACTCGGGGAACTTGAACAGGTTGCGCCGCACGTTCTCGAAGGTGTTGCCGATGAATTTCACGTAGCGGGAATCATCTCTTTTCATGAAAAACGACGCGAAAGACCCCATGGCCTTGAAGTTTCTTTGGATGGACATGAGGTCAAAGATTTCTTCAAAGTGTTTGATGGCCCTGGGTCCGTCGGCGGCAAGTCCCGCTCGGGCCATTTTCACTCGATAATAATCCACCAGTTCATAAATGAGGTCTTCCTCCAGCTGATAATAAGAATCCCTCAAGAGGGAGGCCAGGTCGTATTGGCAGCAACCCAGGCGCGCATCCTGGAAGTCGATCATGTAGAGCTCGTCCTTGTGCACCATGATGTTGCGGCTATGGTAGTCGCGATGGGTGAACACCCACGGCTCAGAGGCAAGACGCCGACAGATGTGGGCAAAGTGGGCCTCCATCCGCTTCGCTGCGTCCGCGGGCAAGAGGGGCGCGAGCTTGCCGTTGTACAGATAATTGATGGTGAAGCGCACTTCCCACATGAGCTTGTCTTCGTCGAAGTAGAGGCCGTAGGCGTCGATGGGGGCCTTGTTCCGGGTCGCTTTGATCTGCAGCGACGTGAGCATATCGATGGCTTTTTTGAACCACACGAGCTGTTCACGCTTGCGGGATACGCCTTCGAGCTGCTTGAGCAACGTTTCATCGCCGAGGTCGGCGAGCAGGATCAAGCCCTGGGCCGGATCCGCGTCAATGACATCGGGTACGCGGAGACCCAGGCCCGCGAGATGGCGTTGCACCTGGAGAAAGGGCAGGCGCTCCCCCACATCAGGAAACGGATGCATGCGCATGGCGATCATTCGGGTCGAGCCGGACCGCACGCGGTAATAGCCGCGGGTCGACGCATCGCCAGGGATCTTCTCGATATGGAGAGCCCCGGAACCAGATCGCTTACTTTTTCCTACCCACTCCCGGATTGACCGTTGGTCTTCGAGCATCTCCCGATCCCTTGGAAGAAAGAGCGGCCCTTAGCTCATCAATGAGCGGGCCGTTGATAACAGGATCTCGCATCGGGCTCAGTTTCGCAATCTCCTCGCGCACGGCGGAGAGACGATCCTCGGAGGGAGGCAAGGGGTTCCAGCGCTGCAACAGGCTTACGGCCCCACGGGGATCGTAACCCAGGGAGTACAAGGTTTTCACGGCGGCCCTGTCCGCGTCGACATGGACGTGGTGCGGCAAAGCGTAGAGACCATCCTTTTCCAACAAGCCCAGCCGCTGCAAGTCCTGGCCTTTATCCGCCGCCTGACTCAACCGTTCTTCGAGGGCGCCGGATCGAGCAAGGGCCGCCTCCCTGGCTAAGAGGAACGCCAATTCGTTTTCATAAACAATCTGCCTCAAGGCCCCCTTACTCACATAGATGTTCCCCGCTAGGCCCGCCGCGCAGATGGGCTTATCAGAGTTGAGGAGCACGACTGCAAGGCCCTGATCCACCCGGGCCAGCAACCGAGACACGGCACCCTGAACTCGAGGGCTTAACCAAACTCCGTAGCGCGCTTTCAAATGTTGAGTCATGCTGTCGACGATGGCCTTGCGTTCCGCCGCCTCCAGAGGACGAGACTCTTCTTTGGGCGCTGGGCCGCTCTTACAGGAAGAGAGGGCGAACGCGCAGGCAATTGCCAGGGCCAACGGAATTCGTCTGCCGGTCATGGGGTCGCTGGAGGCAGGGCGGATGCGGGTGCGCCGATTTCAGCCGCGGGCGCTGCATCAACTAGGGTAGGTGTAGGTGCCGACGCTGATGCCGCTGGAGCCGCCTGAACACCACCCACGGATGCCGCGGAACGAGTCGCGCGGTGCTGTTCCGCCATTTGCTTCTCTTGCTCGGTGATCTGATAGTAAAGGTAAAAGCCGGCAAAGATCCTGTTGGGATCCTTGATGAGCTGGCGGTTATTTTCCCAGATCTTGCGCCATTTGCGCGTGGTGGCGTAAACCTCGTTAGAGATGCGGCCCAGGGTATCGCCCTTCTGAATGAGGTAGGGTTCTCCATTCTGAGAAAGAATGGGCGCCGTAGCGGGCTTGTCGTACTTGAGCTGCATGCCCGCACGGAGCTGGGACGCGTTCTTCAGCTGTTCTTGGTTCATCTGATAAATCTGTTTCCATGCGTCGATATCGCCGTAGAGATTGAAGGCGATTTTCATGAGAGTATCGCCCTTTTGCACGACATAACCGTCCACAATGCCGGATCCGTAAACGGCCACGGGGGCCACCGACTCAGGCTCCACCGGCGCGGGAGGACTCTCCGGCGTGGGCTGCTGGGCCGTAACGCTGGAAGTGTCGGGCTCCGGGGATAGGCTCGGGTCCGCGGCAGCCTGCACTTCGCTCTCAGGCGCGCCGCCGTCATCCACGGCGGCGGTGTCAGCCGATGCCGGATCCTCGGACGACAGGTCCATTTCGTCGCTGTTCTGGTTCTTCGCGCAGCCCGAGGCTGTCAGAAGGGCCATGGCGATAACCCACACGTAAGAATTTTTCATGGACGCTCTCCTCAATGACCTCTTCGGCCAGAACGTGCGGGGCCTTGAGTCGATGTTGCGCCCATGCGCGCCCGGCAAATGTTACCTATCGTCACTCTCCTTCAACTGGCCGAAGTACCTAGCACTATGAGTGCTGCGCTAAAAGCCGAGGACATTTTCAACCCCGCGGATTTCCAATCCATGGAAACATTCTTCACGAAGATAAAAAATCTCACCACGAACACGGAACCTGAGAGTCTTCAGGATGTGCATATCATGGAGATCGGGGACAGGTCCTTGGCCTTTGATATAGACAAGAATTGCGGCGCCAAGGGCCACAGTCTCAATATCATCCTGAAGCTTGTTTGCCCCACCAAGCCCGGAGTGCCCGCGAAGAGCGTGGTTTTCGAGGCAAACACCACCATCCGCGCCACCGAGCAGCTGGATGATGGCGGTTATCGCTACGATATCGAGCTGCTCCAGTTCGAAGAGAAAAATTGGCAGGAATTCCTCTCGTTATTCCAATCCAGGCAAAATGAAATCAATGAATTTATCGCTGCCGTGAAGGGCTAATTCGAATCCATGGCCACCAAAAACACGGACGCCGAGATTTTCAAGAAGTACCTGGTGAACAAAAAGATTCTCGTGGTGGACCCCAGCGCCTCCGCTCGCAGCGGCATTTTCAAGGTCTTCAACGAGCTCGGCGCCAAGACCCAGCAAATCACCCTGGCCAATAACTACGTCACCGCCGAAGAAGAAATCAAAAAGCAAAAACCTGACATCGTCATCGCGGAGTATGACCTCGGGAAGGCCTGCGGCCTTGAGCTGCTTCAGCAGCAACGGGCCACCAACCCCGACAGCAAGAAAACCCTCTTTTTATTGCTGACGGGCAACACCTCCCAGTCCGCCGTGGCCCGCTCGGCGGAAGAGGACATCGACGCCTATGTCTTGAAGCCCTTCACGCCCGAAGTCCTGCGCCGCACGATCATGACCACCGCGCTGGCGAAGGTGCGACCGCCAGCCTACAACGTGAAAATCGACGAGGCCAAGGCCCTCCTTGCCGAATCAAAGCTGGACGAGGCTGAAAAAACCCTGAACGAAGCGGTCACCATGGACCCGAAGCCCTCCCTCGCGCTCTACTACCTGGGCCAGGTGAAGTTCCTCCGCGAGCTGGCGGACCAGGCCGAGGGATCTTATAAGACGGGCCTCAGCTTCAATAAGATTCACTACAAGTGCTTGGTCGGCCTCTTCGACCTCCTCATGAGCGCGAAGAAGCACAATGAGGCCTATGAGGTCGTCAAGCGCGTGTCCCAATACTTCCCGGCCAACCCCAAGCGTCTCGCTGAGGTGCTGCGCCTCGCCATCATGAACCAGAAATACGAGGACGTGGAAAAGTATTACTCCGTATTCTGCAACATCGATGAACGCAGCGATATTCTCATCCGCTACGTCTGCGCTGCCCTGGTGGTTTGCGGCAAATACTATCTGCAAACGAACAACCGCACCCGGGCTTTCGAGCTCTTCCAAAAAGCGGCGGTGACCAGCGCGGGCCGCACCGGCATTCTCAAAGAAATCGTCCAGTCCCTCGTGGACTTCAGCCTTTCAAAAGAGGCCGTGGAATTTTTGGGTCGCTTCCCCCCGGAAGCACAGAGCACCCCGGAATACTGCCTGCTCAAATTCCGAGTCACGGACCTGAATGGCATGCCCTCCCCGGTGATCGCCATGGGCAAAGAGCTCATCGCCAAGGGCATGGTCGACGAGGACCTCTACGAAATCATGATACGCAGGGCGCGCCAGGCCAACAGCGCAAGCCTTGTCGAGAACCTCCTTTATGAGGCTGCCGCCAAGTTCCCCGACTCGAAGATCTTCAAGGTGTCGTCCGCGGCATGACTTCGAGTTTTTTGTCCAGCGTGGCTAACTTCGCCTGAGCCTCATTGAACTGATTCGCGAGCCGACGTCGGCGCACGTCACCCTCGGGCAGTTTGCGGTAACGCACGATGAATTGGGCGTAGGTGCGGCGCGACATCCATTCGGCGCCCTTTTTTTTCTGAAAGAGCTCCGCCAGGCGATAGAAGGTTTCCACGTGATCGATGTGGCGCTCATGGTGGCTTTGCAGCAACGCAATGGCGTCATCCAGGCGACCGCCCTCCAGGGCGATTTCCGCCCTCAGTAGCGCCAGGCGCTCCAGCTCAGCACCATTCTTCGGTTGGTTTTTCACAAGGGGCTCCAAAATACGCGCAGCCTCCTCGGGATGCTTTTGCTCCAAGGCCAGCAGTGAAAGCCCCATCAGCGCATCGGGTTCCCGTGGATCCAACTCAAGGGCGGCCTGATAGGCGCTCTGGGCCTCGGAGGCCTTACCTTGGCGCAGGTTGCAATGGGCCTGGGCGCGGAGCACGAGAAGATTGGTTTTGTCCTCCGCGGTGACCCGCTCCGCGACCTTCAAGCACTCTGGCCAGAGCTCGGCTTCAGCCAAGTCTTTCATGTCCTGGTAACGCTGGAAGTTCTCCGCCGTCACGAATTGCTCCGCGAGGATGCGCCCACGCCTCTCCGCATCAGCGCCCCCCCGCGCACGCAACGCCGCAACCGCTTCCTTCCGCTTCCCCGCGAGGAAAAGGGCCCTGGCATCCCGGGGGGCGTGCACCTCCGCTGAGGCCGCGAAGGAAAGCAGAACACTAAAGCACAGGTGCGTGATGGCCAAGGGCCGCCTCCCATTGATCACCGAAGGCGAAGAGCGATGGCAGGCCTCCGGTATGGATGAATAAAATATCCTTACCGAATATCTCCGCCCTCTCTGGGCTCGCGGTGAGTTCACTATACAAACCGAACAGCGCTTTGCCAGTGTAAACAGGGTCCAGGAGAATGCCGTCGGCACGGGCGGCCTCCACAATGAAGGACATGAGCTCTGGCGTGGCTTGAGCGTAACCCGGCCCCACGTAACCATCGATGACCCGAACATCCGCGGTCATAAAAGAGATGGGCCAACGGAATCGCTGCACCGCCGCGGTCAGGAGGTGGATCACCCTCCCCTGGAACTCCTGGGCCGTGCGGCACACATTGAAGGTCACGCATTCCGTGCGCCCATCATCCCAGCCGATCAAATTGCGCCCGGCGAGCAAGCCGGCGTAGGTGCCGCCAGAGCCTGTGGCGCAAATAATGGAACTGAAGCGCTCCGGAAGGCTGTTTTTCCCGCATTGTCCTGCGATCTCTTCCATGGCGGCGACGTAACCCACAACACCAAGATCATCGCTGCCCCCCTCGGGGATGGCGTAGGCCTTGATGCCCTCGGCGCGGTAGCCGTCGATGAGGACCTGAAAGAGCGTATGAATGCCCTCGTACTGCTCTGGCGTCACGAAAATCACTCGAGCGCCCAAAAGCTGGTCGAGGAGATAATTGCCCTCGGCCTTGGCTGGCGGCGTTCCCCGCAGACAAAGCACGGGCTCCATGCCCAGCTCCCGGGCTAAGACCGCCGTGGCCCGAGCATGGTTACTCTGGATACCGCCGCAGGTGATGATCACCTTGGCACCGCGCCTTTTCGCCTCGGCTAAGTGAAATTCCAGCTTGCGCACCTTGTTGCCGGCGGCGGGACCGTGGGTGAGATCGTCCCGTTTGACGAAAATGCGCACAGGCCCATGCTTCGACGCACGGCGTGACAACTCCGGTAAGAGTTGAATGGGCGTGGGCCCCTGCGCCAAACTGAGCTTGTCCGGATAGTTGATCTTCGCCATACTTGGGATTGGGAAAGTACAGAACAGGCTAGTCTAAATGTCAAAACTCACTATCTTGCTAACTCTCGTCGCTACGCTCTCTTGGGGCGCGGATGAGAGCGACTTGCGTAAGATTGAGCAGCAGGACGTGGGGGCCGGGGGCGCCTCAAGCTTTGATGCGCCGCACGGCGAAGAGTCGCCCACATATAAAGAGTCGGTGAAGGATGAGCGCATCGAGCCGGAATCCAAGGCCCTGAAGCTGGATCCCAACCTCAAAGCAATTGAAGCCGAGGAATTCCGAGTGCGGCCCACCCTGAAGAGCGGCACCGGCAAGGTCATCCTTTTCGAAGACCCCACCAATAATGAGCCGCGCCCTGGCAAGGTGCTCCTCATCAAACGCGCCGGTGAAGACGTTGCCGCCGTGAGGGTTTTGCGCAACCGCGACGGTAAGTTCATCGCCAAAATCGTGCTCAAGATGAAAGAGATTGAGCTCAATCAGGAGTACCGCGCCATCAAGAAGCTGGGCGAAAAGGTACGGGAAAAGCTCAAGGCCATGGCCCAACCCATCGACGAGACCATCCGTGATGAAGAGCTCGCCAAGGAAATTGACCCCAATGACGCCGAGCTCGACCGGGGCATCGCAAAGCCAGCGAAAAAAGTGAAACCAGTGAAGAAAAGCGACGGGGACCTGGAGAGGCTCGAAATCTCCGAAGATGACCTGGCGGACTACAACACTGATTTCGCGAAGTCAGAAGACAGCGAAATCGACCCCTATAATCATGCCCTTTCCATGCAGCTGGGCCTTCTCAACAATGGCCGTGCCGACGGGGGCACCGCCCGCTACACCGCCCTGGGCCTGCGCTATGGCTACACCTTCGCCCGCAAGCTCCTCTTCGATAAGCCAAGCACCCAGGACCAGCTCACCCTGGAGCTCGGTGCGTTTTATTACAAGATCACGGGCTATCAGACCCTCAGCGACGAAGTCACCGTGTTCCCCTTCCTCTTCAACGGCCGATACTCTGTTTACCTCAATGAGTGGTTCGCTGTTTTTCTGTACGGCGGCGTAGCGAAAAACAACGTCACCATCAGCCAAGGCACGGTGCCCGCGGGTACCGCCAACCTCTCCCGCACCAGACCCATGGCGGGGCTGGGGGCCTTGTTCAAGCTGGGCCCGGGCTGGTCCATCCGTGGGGATTTCGGCATGGACATGTTAGCCCTGGGGGCGATGCTAAAATTTTGAAGGGCGGCCCCGAGCGGTGTATGTTGGGGCCATGATGGGTTTTTCGCGTCGCCTCGCTCTATTGCTTCTCACCCTCGTTATTTCCACCGCCTGCGGTGTCAAGGGGGCGCCGCTGCCCCCCGAGAGTCGACCCGTGCCCAAGGCTTCGCCGTCCGCGTCACCTTCCGCGGTACCAAAGTGAAGCAGGGCATCCACCCCGATGCCCTGGAAGCCATCGCCGCCTGGTGGGGCACGCCCTGCTACGTGTACGACGGCGCCCTGCTGAAAAAACGTGCCCAGGCGCTGTTGTGCTCTCTCGGAGATGCCCCGGTGGCGGTGCATTTCGCTGTAAAGGCCTGCTCCAATGTTCACATCCTGAAACTCCTCGGCGACCTGGGTTGCGGTGCCGACATCGTCAGCGGCGGAGAACTGTATCGAGCCTTGAAGGCGGGCATTCCCGCCGAGCGCATCGTATTTTCGGGCGTGGGCAAAACCGAATCAGAAGTGAAGGCCGCGGTGGATGCAGGCATCCACTCTTTCAATGTGGAATCCGCTGATGAGGTCCGTCTCATCGACAAGGTGGCCCTGGCCTGTGGCCGCAAAGCCCGGGTGAGTTTTCGCTTCAACCCAGACATCGATGCGAAAACCCATCCTTATATTTCCACGGGACTGAAGCGGAATAAATTCGGCCTTGATCGAGCGGAGCTGAAGCTGGCGCTTGGAGCCTTAGCCAAGGCTCGGGGCCTCACGCCCCTGGGCTTGAGCTGCCACATTGGTAGCCAAATCCTCTCGCTGAAACCCCTCGCCCGCTCTTGGAAACTCCTGGCGGAAGAAGCGGCCCATCTTCCCTTCAAGGCCACACACCTGGATCTGGGGGGCGGCCTCGGAGTGGCTTACAACCAAAAGGAAAAGGCGCCCCCCCTCGAGGCCTACGGCAAAGAGTTGAGGGCCTTTGCCCGCAAACACCCGGGCATGACCTTTGGCATCGAGCCCGGTCGCAGCCTCGTGGCGGAAGCGGGTCAACTCCTCACCCGGGTGGTGGCGGTGAAGCGCAGGGGCCGCGCAACATTTGTCGTAGTGGACGCTGGCATGAATGATCTCCTGCGCCCTGCGCTTTATGGCGCCCGCCACGAAATCCGCGCCGTGAGTCGCAAGGGGGCGGCAAAGCTCACCGCCGCCGTCGTGGGCCCCGTCTGTGAAAGTGCTGACGTATTCAGCGATAGGGTGAAGCTGCCCGCTGTGGAACCCGGTGATCTGCTCGCCATTTCTCACGCTGGCGCCTATGGCATGTCCATGGCAAGCCGCTACAATTCCCGCGCCTTGCCCGCTGAAATCCTCGTAGACGGTGGCACGCCCCGCTTGATCCGGGCCCGTGAAAGCGATTACGATCAAATCCGCCACGAAATCGACCAAAAAGGAGCAACCCATGGCCCGTGACGTTTTGAAATGGGAAGGCGCGTTCACCGCCCTCGCCACGCCCTTCACCGTAAAAGGCGATGTGGACTGGGCGGCCTATGAGCGCCTCCTCGAACGCCCACTCCGCGGGGGCATCAGCGGCGTCATCCCCTGCGGCACCACGGGGGAAAGCCC